>JAVBPX010000007.1:0-74501 GCA_031549365.1 Alphaproteobacteria bacterium | reverse complement strand
AAATTGCATACCGTTGGCAATTCGTTGAAAATCAAGCAATTTTGCATAATTCATTAAAAGATTTCCTACCTCTTGTTCAGACAATAGCAAAAACAATCATGCCGTGTAAATAGAAAAAGTGTATAGACATGGGATATATTTCAGGGGGTGTGTAATAAAATTATGGATGTTCTGGTTTGTTTTATGGTAGAGTTTATTTATGTTGGTTAATGATGCTTTTTTAATGTTGCGTGATGCTGCGGGCCCGTTAGAGGCCAAGGTAGTTTTAAAACATTTATTAGGTGTTGATAGTGTTGGTTTAATTGATGCAGCCAAGAAAGAATTAACATGGTGGCAGGCGTTTAAAGTTCGCCGTCGTGTTAGGCAATTAAAGCGTGGAATGCCTGTTGCAAAGATTGTTGGTGGACGTGAATTTTATGGTTTGTGGTTTGAAACAGCACGAGGGACTCTGGATCCGAGACCGGATTCCGAGACAATCATTGAAGCTGTGAAACAGTTTTATCCGGATACGAATTTAAAATTACGGTTTTTAGATTGTGGGACTGGCACTGGGTGTTTGATTGGTGCTCTGGCCCATGTATATCCAAATTCAACCGGTGTTGGGATTGATATTTCTTTTGCTGCAATTCGGATTGCTATGCGGAACATTATGAATTTAGGATTATACAATCGTGTGCATATTTCACGTCGTGATTTTAAGATTCAGTTATTGGAAAAATTTGATGTGATTGTTTCAAATCCTCCGTATATTCCAGAGGGTGATGATAGAGTGGATAGGTCAGCGCAATTTGATCCCCATATGGCCTTGTATGCAGGGGTTGATGGTTTGGATGCATATCGTGCTTTGGCAAATTCCGCCAGCAAGATGTTAAATGAAAATGGGCATATATTTTTAGAGATTGGTCAGGGGCAGGCAGATGATGTTCGAAGGATTTTTAACAATCATGGTTGGAAATTTATTGATGGGCGCGATGATTTGGCCGGGATTCAAAGGGTTTTGATTTTTTCAAAATAGCTGGACATTGTTTAGGCTAGTTTGCTATGTTTCATGAAAGAGGTTTTTTATGGCGATAAACCAAATTATTTGTTCTGTATTAAATATTCCAGATCGAGAAATCTGGGTTTCTGTTTTGAAAAATTTAGGAGCCAAGATTGTTGATAAAGATTATAAATTAGCAGATATTGTGTTTGCGAATCGTATCAGTAAAAATGAGCGAAGGGCAATATTTTATCCCAAGAAAAAAATGACAATTGATGAATTTGAACAGGCTGTGTTCTTTGCAATACGTGATCATGAAGAAAAAATTTTAAATTTATTAGGTATTGATAAAAATTCAATTTCCGAGAGTGGTCGCCAATTAATTGTTTTGTTGTATTTGGCCGGAGATGATGGTGTTTCTGGGCATGATTTAATGGTTAGGATCGGATATGATGAAAAAGCAAAGAGTCATACTGTTGAAACCATGATTTATGCTTTAAGAAAACAATTTGGTGATCAGTTTTTAGTCTTTGATTCAGGGAGGTACAAAATTGGCAGGATTTAAATTAAAAATTTATCCGAGTTTGGATAGTACGCAATCAAAGGCTCGCAAATTTGTTGATGACAACAAGGCTATAGATCGTATGGCAATTATGGCCGAAGAACAAACAAGAGGACGCGGTCGTTATAAGCGTCAGTGGATCAGTCCAAAGGGCAATTTATATATTTCGCTGTTGTATAAGATGGAAGAAAGATCTTCGTTAGTTGCATATGCTATTGCTGTCGCGGTTGCCGAGGTTGTGGACAGTTTCGGAATTGATTCTATGATTAAATGGCCCAATGATGTTTTGGTTAAAGGTAAAAAAATATCAGGGATATTAATTGAGCATGTTCGCGATTTTGTAATTATTGGAATTGGTGTTAATGTTGTTTCGTCGCCAGCAAAAGGTGATATTGTAAAATACGATACAACCTATATTTCAAAGTATTCAAAAAATGTTAAATTAGAAGATGTTTTAACAAAATTATTGGATCGGGTTGATTTTTGGATGAACAAATTAAAGAGTAAAGGTTTTGATCCTATTCGTCGTGAATGGATGTTGCGTGCTGATTTTATTGGTCATACTGTTAAGTACCAAGGACATGAAGTAATTTTGTGCGGAATTAATGATGATGGTGTTTTGGTTTTGCGCCGAGGGGCGGATTATATGTTGGTTTATGGAGATGAAATCACAGTATAAAACATTTTGAAATGTTTCAATAGGTTGTATAATTGAAATTTGATTATTTATTTTATTGATAAGATAGATAGGGCGGCGATGGCGGCCGTTTCTGCACGCAGTATCGTTTTGCCCAAATTCATAGGGATTGCGTTTGATTGTTCCAGCATTTTAAATTCGGATTCGGAAAAACCACCAGCTGGGCCGATTAATACGACGAAGGGTTGGTTCGTTAAAGATTTTGAATTTTGGAATAATTCGTTGGTGTTTGGCCCTGTTGATGTGTGAGAGTTAATATCGAAATGATTGTCATGGGGGCTGGACCCCAGACAAGGACAATTATCATGTTGATTGTGGGCAGAGCGTTCGTCGCCATAATATAGTGGTAATTTATTTTCAGATAAAAATTGAGTCAGAGTTTTAGTTGGCAATATTTCCGGAACAGACAAGCGTTCGGATTGTTCTGCTGCGTCCGCCAGAATTTTTTCAAAGCGATCCAGGCGCATTTTTGGCTGGTCTGTGAATTCTGTGATAACTGGTTGTAGGTATTTAACGCCCAGTTCAGTTGATTTTTCTAGCATCCATTCCATGTTCGATTGTTTAATTGGTGCAAATGCAAGTGTTGCGTTTGTTATTGGATCATTTGTATTTGTGATTTTACCAATGTGTGCGACGGTTTGTTTTTTTTGAATTTCAATTGTTGCGGCGTGTTCAATGCCGCCATTGAAAATTGCGATTTCAGAACCGTTTTGTAGGCGCATTACATTTGTTAAATAATGTGATGTTGGTGCGTCAAATGTTATGATTTGATTTTCTGTTAATTTTTCAGGTGAATAAATTCGTACGTGTTTCATTCCGACAGGATTTTTTTGTATGCTGATAAATAACCGCGAGCCATTTTTTCGGATGAGAAATTTGATGCCTGGGCCACGCCGGCATCCCCCATTTTGTGGTGTTCCGAAACCGACATATCCAAAATTTTATTCAGTGCATTTGCCAATGCGTCAGGATCATTTGGTTCAACCAAGAATCCAGTTGTGCCATCAATTACAATTTCCAATGATCCGCCGATTTTTGTTGCGATGATTGGGGTTCCCAATGCAGATGCTTCCAGTGTGGTTAGGCCAAATGCTTCGGCCCGGACAGATGTGTTTAACGCAACATGAGAAATGCGCATTAATGTTGGGATGTCAGTTACGTTTCCAATCATTGCGATTTTGTCGTTAAGGCAATTGTCGTTAATCATTTTTTTGATTTCCCGGAAATATGTGCCGTTACCCTGGGCCGGGCCGGCAAGTACGCAAACATAATCATCACGTTTTAATTTTGCGCAGGCAGAGATTAGGATGTGTTGACCCTTCCACCCGGTGATGCGGCCAACCAGAGTTATCAGCTTTTTATCAGGTGAAATGTTATATTCACGCAATACATCAATTTGGCGACGCGCGGTTACCATTTTTGGATTAAAGATTCGCAAATCAATTCCATCGTGTACAACAGTTATATTTTTTTGGTCGATGTTTGGATAGTTTTCGATTATGTATTTGCGCATGAATTTGGATACTGCGATTGTTGGGCGGCCGTATGACATTACACGATTATAATATTTTTTTAGCCAACCTGTTTTATGAAATCCATGGAATGTTGTTACGAATTGTTTATTTGTTTTTTTTGCCGCGTAATATCCAGTCCAAGCAGGAGCCCGAGAATGCGCGTGTACAATATCAATTTCGCGTTCGTTAATTAATTTTTTTAAACGTGAAATATTCCGCCAGATTGAAAGTGGATTTTTTTTGTGCAGCGGCATTTTTATGTGTTCAACCTCGGCCGCGCGTAAATAATCAACACCGCGTCCACCGTTTGATGCGACAATTACATTTACGTTTTGTTTCTTTAAATTTTTTGACAATTCAATTACCATACGTTCAACGCCGCCGGCGTTCAAGTTCGGTAGTAAGTGCAGAACAGTTATGGTTTTTTTCATTTTTATTCAGACCTGAGTAAATAATTGCGTCCGAACATACATTTGCGGTATGCCCCGACAGAGTTTGCAGTTTGATTTGATGGGACGGACATGACGATGCGTTGTCCACCCTCGGAATATTCGTTTGATTGGAATGTTACCCAGAGTCCATCCCATTTCGGCATGGTGGTTGCTGCGTTTGGCATCAAGAATTTTTCAAGGCGCGTGCGTGGCGTGTATGAAGGTTTGGTTACGCCCAAGCATTCTTTGTGATCGCGGGTAAATTGGTCCAAGGTTACACGGTCGTTTTCCCAGTGTAGCACGGTAGCTTGGTCGATGGAACCCTCTTGGATAGAGGTGCAGCCGAATAATAGTAATGTTGTGAAAATGAGCGACAAGTATTTCATGAGGTATATGATAGTGCATTATTGGATTGTAATGCAACAGTTTATTTAGTTTTTAAGTTGGTTTGATGGTGGATTTTAATTGTGGTTATTGTTTTTATTTTCCCCTCTCTATAAAACATGATGATCAAAGATCATATGTTTTATTATCTCTCCCCGTTGGGGCGAGATGGTTTTTAATTGCAATGATTGCCACGAAGCCATAGCTTCTTGCAATGACATATTATTAATTGTAATTATCGTCGTGCTGTGCTGCAATGGCAATTAAAAAAACTCCCGTTTGGGAGTTTTTTTAATGATTTTGGTTTGAATTAAGCGGCCTTTTTAACCAATAATTTTTTGATAACCAACATGTCTGGGGTTAATTTGGAATTTCCCTTGGACATCAAGTATTCATCCAAGCCACCATGTTTTGTTATAGTGCGCAAACCACGTGTTGAAATTTTCAATGTGAAATCACGGTTTAAAATTTCGCTGTGAAATTTTAATGTTTGCAAATTTGGTTTGAATGTACGTTTTGTGCGACGATTCGAGTGAGAAACGTTCATTCCGACTTCGGTTTTTTTGCCTGTTACTTGGCACAATCTTGACATAGTTGTATCCTTTGGTATTCTTATTGCCGTTGTAATTTATACGATGTTGCGGTGGAAGTCAAGCCTTTTTTGGTAATAATTGGCGGACCGCAGATGGAAAAGATTCTGATTTTGCCAGAAATGAGCCGGCAACCAATAAATCAGCCCCAGATGCCCAACAAAGCGGGGCGGAATCCGCGTTTATGCCCCCATCCACGGAAATTTTAAAGCTTAATTTATGTTTTTCACGGTAGGCGCGTAGTTTCGTTATGCGGTTAATTGAGGTTGGGATAAATGGTTGGCCGCCAGATCCTGGGATTACTGACATTATCATAACCTCGTCCACAAGCGGAAGTATTGGCAATAATAGAGATAGTGGACTGTTTGGATGCAGGGCAACACCACATCGTAATTTTAATGATTTTATTTTGTTCAGGGATGTGATTGCGCCGTCAGTGTCCATGGAAATTAAAATTGAATCTGCGCCGGCGTTTGCTGTGGATTCAATCCAATCCATTGGATTGTTTACCATTAAATGGACGTGTAGGTGTGCATCAGTCATTTTTCGGATGGATGCGATTTCCGATATTCCAGAGGCTGTATTTTCAACATACATTCCGTCCATTACGTCAACATGGATTGTATCGATTTTTCCAGATCTAAATGTTTGATAAGTTTTTTCAGATGTCATGTCAAAGGCAAGTGTGCTGGGCATTACAGGGTTTTTTATCAATCGAATTTTGTTTTTAGGGGTTAAATGTTTTTCAAACCAATTTTTAATTTGGACCCAGCGGTAATCCCATTGTTGGCGATTATTTTCATAATCTGTGATTTCGTTTTTCATTGAACCCCAAACGAATTTATATAATGAATTAATTAATACCAAGTCCGAATCGGATAAAATTGTTGTTGGTTTGTCAAATATGTTTTGGACGATTGTTTCAATATCGCCAATTTTTGCGCCGCCACCCATTAGGACGATGTTATTTATATAACCATCTTTTTTACGAGCAACCAAATGTTTGTCGATTGTATCAAACAAATCAACCAACCAATCAGATATTACGGATGTTATTTCGGATCGTGTGATAATTCGTTCGGTTGGGATTCCGCTTTCGTCTGGGACAGAAAAAGTGATTGATTTAAATGCGTCCATATCGTTTTGGATTGCTGTTCCAATTTCCAGTTTCAGGCGTTCGGCAATTGATTTGTTTACGCCGATTGCGTCAGAAATTGTTTCGGTTAAATTATTTCCACCGAGTGGTATTTTTTCGGAATAAACCAAACGATTTTTAAACCAAATGCCGAGGTGTGTTGCGCCCGCGCCCAAATCAATTATTAATGTCCCATTTTCGCGTTGTTCGTCGGTTAATTCAGTTGAACCGACAACCATCATCACATCTAAAAATTGTTCAGATTCCAAATGCACACGACGTAAACATGATGCAATGTCACGGATTTGATCGCGGCCAGCAGATATGCTGTGGAATATGGCGCCAATGCGGGAACCCCGCATTCCAACGATTGAATTTAAATCGCGGAAATTATCAACGATGTAATATGTTGGGATTACATGTAGTACGTGTTCGTTTTCGTTATTCAAGATATTTTCGCGACTGGATATTAATTTTATTACATCGGATGGAGTGACTTTTTTATCCGATTCAAAATTCATTTCGACTGGAAATACGCGGGATTTAATTGGTCCAAAATTTCCGGATACCCATACGCGTTGATAGCGGCAGGAAAAGGCATCTTCCAATCGGTCCACAGTGTGGGCAATTCCAGTTGAGGCGTTTTGTAAAAATGATTCCATGTCCGTTGAATCGTAGTCATAGCATTCAACCCGGATACGTTGGATTTTTCCGTGTAAAACTTCGGCCCCTATGGCGCGTACGCCAGAATGCCCGAGATCCAAGACGCAGAAAAAATCCTCGTTCAGGTTAATCATTTATCGTACCAATATGCGGTTTTTATCACGTAGATCAATTCTTTCAATTTCGCGATCCAACAGTAATGCGCGTTGTTGATATTTTGCAAGGTTTTTTAATACAGTATCGATGTCTGTTTCGGGTAGCATAATTGTTGTGCCGGATGATAAGTTAATGTTCCAACGGCGGTCTTCGACCAATTCGATGGAAGCAACCCGATCCATTAAAATTGCGTGGTTGTTTATTGTTTTAATTATCTTGGAAACATCAGTTGGTTGGGCACCAATAAAAAGAGGTAAATTTTCAGGACGTTCAGAAATTGGGCGGTCAATTAATCGACCCATTTCATCCAAGGGATAATATTTGTTATCCGATTTCCAGAAAGCAACTGTGGCGCGTTCGCGGATGCGGATTGTTAGATTTCCATTAGGGTGGCGGGCAATTGAAACGTATTCAATTTCAGGAATTGTTTGAATGTGTTCAACCATAATATCCATATCCAATTCATATACAGATACATTGTTTTGTAAATTCATTAATTGAACCACGCGGCGTTTATCAATGATTGTTGGATCTGGAGAAAACGTTATGTTCGATATGCGTGTGATGGGAGAAGAACCCGCCGTTACCATCATTACCCGCACGGATACATATATTGCAAGTATCAGAGTGAGGGTCATAGTAGACCAAAACAAAATTCCACGATTTTCCATGCATTAAGTTTAGCATAAATACAGGTTGTTTGTAAAGAGCGAAACATTTGAAAATGCGCCCTGGGACAACAAGTTTTTAAATTTTCAAACCCTTATGTATGTTTATATACACCACGGGTCTGAAAATTTAAAAATTCGTGCCAATTATCACAGTTTGAAATGTTTCGAGCGTGGTGTTTTATTATTGGTTTTTTATTCGTTGAAGAGGAGAGGAAGGACCGTATCCATTACCGCGCCTGCGGTTGGGACGGCGTTCCAGGCGGCTGTTTTAAAGCCCCAGGTTTCCGAGATTCCCTTGGGCTCGTCCAACATTATTATCAAAGTATATTGTGGTGCGTTGATTGGAAAAGCGCCAACGAATACTGTGAAAACACGGCCGGAATCATATTTGCCGTTTACCAATTTTTCAGCGGTACCGGTTTTTCCGCCGATGTCGATGCCTGCGATGCGAGCCTTTTTTGCGGTGGTTTTTTCAGCAATCAAATACATGATTTGACGGATTTGAGAGGATACTTCTGGTGTTACAACACGGCGGCCGTGAACAACGCCATTTTGTTCCTGTTTTTTCAATGTTGGCGTTACATAAATTCCGCCGTTTACCATTGCGTTAACCGCGGTTAATAAATGCATTGGTGTTATCGCAATACCGTGTCCGAATGAAATTGTTGCGCGTTCAACAGGGCCCCATTGGCGAGGCAATACTGGTTTTGCGGTTGTTACAAAATCTGTTTCGAGGGCGTCCATAAATCCGAGGCGTTTCATCATTTCGCGTTGTGCATTGTCCGGAAGATCGGATGCGATTTGGGCGGACCCAACGTTTGATGAGTGCAACATAATTTCAGCAACAGAAATATGAGGGCGTGGTGGTTTGAATGATGGGACGTCGCGGATTGTTTTTCCACGGATTGTATATGGTTTAGATACGTCGTATTCACGGCGAAGTCCAATGCCAGTTTCGATTGCCAATGCGGTATTGAAAATTTTAAAGACGGATCCCATTTCATAGGCGCCTTGTAATGGTTTAAAGAAACGGTTTTCGACAGGAGAATTCAGTGGATTTTCAGGATCAAAATCGGGTACGGATACCATTGCAATCATTTCGCCTGTTTCGGATTTAATTAACATGCCCATTGCATAATTTGCATGAAATTTTTGGACGGATTTCATCAATTCTTGGTGCATTACTGCCTGGACCCGGGAATCAATTGAAATTGCGACTGGATCCGATTTTCCGCGTAAATCAGAGTCGAACCATTTTTCAGCACCTTCGAGTCCGCGACCGTCGGATCCAACAAAACCAACAACATGCGCGAATAAATTGCGTTTTGGATACAAGCGCTTTTCTGTCATTTCAACGTCGAGGCCTGGGATTCGGGCGGACTTGATCTTGTTCGCGTTTGTTTCAGAGGTGAATTTTTTTATGTATACATATTTGGAATCAGTTGTGATTTGTTTCAATAAGGAATCGTAAGATTCATTTGGAAAAACGGTGCGGATTGTTTTGACCACTTCGTCACGATCGCGGACCAAATTTGGACGGACAATGATATGTCCTGCCGGTACATTTACGGCCAATAATTCACCATGTCGATCAACGATTGCTGCACGCATAAAATCCCAGTTTGCATTGCCAACCCCACCACGTGTGCGATGAAAAGATGTGTCAGATCCGAGTATCAATAATTTAATTGCGAATGCGACGAATATAATTGTAAAGGCGAGCAATAAAACCTGGATCCGTGAAACCCATGGGTTTTCGACGACCTGTAATTTGTGGGATTTTGTGCCGCCCAATATGTCGGTGATTACGTCGGACCCAACAGTGAATTTTTTACGTTTAACCATTAAATTTGACCCCGCAGAGGCAATTGTTCAACATCAACAATTTTTGTAAATGATATTGGTTCAAAATTTGGATATACGGATGATACCACGGAACGTAATACTTCGGGGCGGGTTAGGGATGCAAAGGTTGCTTCCAATTCCGTTTTGTATTGCTGGGATTTTACAATGTCGCGTTTTAGTTTTGTTAATTCGTCCAATTGTTGTTGAGAGCCGACCTGTAATAACATGACTGTTAAGGCAGAGATTGCCAACATTCCCCAGCCAATCCAAAAAAGTTTGAAGTCAGATCGCATTGAAATCCTCGTTGTTTAATTGCAATGATTGCTATGGAGTTATGACTCCTCGCAATGACAATTATTAATTTTGATGACATTGTTTGTACATATCATAACATTAAATGGGGATGATTTTCCACTGTCTTTTTTCACGAAATGTGATATAATTAGGCGCGAGAAGAGGAATGAATGGCAAAATTACCAAATTTATTATCTGTGGGTGGTAAGGGAAAAGGGTTTAAGATCTTTTCGTCTGCTGCGTACAAGGATCATGAAAAAGCCCCAATGGCCCAAATGTTTTGGCGTATGCGGTATAGCCTTGCGTTAACAATATTGGCATACATTGTTTTGGCATTATCATTTCCAGTTGAACATATTTTTCGTTACGGATTTTCGACGGCCACCACGGCTTGGTTGGGATTATATTTTAATCATATTGTCAGCAGTTTTGGAATGTCTGTATTTGCGGAAATTCCCGCTTGGTTTGAGCGTGCTTTTTTTCGCACTGATATTTATATGATTGTTCCATTGGTTGGGCAGATTGTTATTTATATGTTACGCGATTCCGAGGTGGTCAAAGAATTCAATCCATATGGTAAGGATAAGTTTGATGAAAAGAGTTCTTTGGAAGCGGCGGAAAAAGATGTTGAAAAAATGGGTTTATTCAAAGGGTTTATGGTTGTGTTGGGGCAATTCAAAAAAAAGTGGTTAAAGTTGGATGAAACGTTATCTGTATTATGCGTGGCACCCCCGGGGACAGGTAAAACCAAGGGTGTTGTTATGCCAACAATTTTTGAGTGTGATACTGTGTCCATGATTGTTAATGATCCAAAGCCGGAATTGGCGCATTTGACGTCCGGGTATCGTTCAACAGTTGGGCCCGTGTTTATTATCAATTGGGCGGGCCAGGATAATCCAGATGCCGGGATTTATTATCCGAGTTGGAATCCTTTGTCGCCATCGCATGTGCCGCAAGATCCGGCCGAGCGCGATTTGTATGTGGACAGTATGGTGGCTGTATTGGTTGAAGACAAGGCTGCGTCGTCCGCCGATCCACATTGGACATTATCAGGGCGTGCAGCTTTATCAGGTTTGATTCAATTCATTGTTTCCAAGTGTGAACGTGCGCGCGCAAATGATTATTTTTATCATCGGTTTAAAACAAATACTTTTGATGCCGAGGACAAGGTTTTATTATCAAGTTATTATATGAAAATGAATGATTTAAATGCCGAAGGGGCTTGGAATTTATTAAACAACGGTCAGATGAATATTATGAATTATGTGCCGGTTGGGACCTGGAAAGGGATTCCGCCGCAGTGGGTTGGTAAGGAAGCTTCGTTGTCTATGTTATTGGATTGGATTACAACCAGTCAGATTAATATTACAGAAGAATTGGAAAATCGTCGCCGCCAAGGAGATCAAATGGTGGCGTTGGCAGATCCGATGAAAGATTTGTTCCAAGATGCTGTGAACGAAGGGCGTCAATTTGGTTATGCGCATCGCTCGATTCAAGAATTAACACAGTTGGCAAATACGCCAGATCGTGAACGTGGATCCATTTTGTCCACCGTTGCCGCATCAATGGCGATTTTCAAAAATTCGGCCGTGCGTGCGAGGACTTCGCATTCCGATTTCCATTTCGAAGATTTGCGTGGAATGATTGATCCGCGTGATGGAAAAATGAAACCTGTTACTGTTTATTTGTCCATTAATCAGGTTGATGCAGATGCTTTGAATCCAATTACTGGGATTTTTGTTACTTTGATGTCCAGATTTTTAATTGCGAATCCGCCAGAATTTGAACATGCGGGTAAAAAGTTAGGACCTTGCCCTGTGTTATTTGTGTTGGACGAATTTCCAAAGATGGCGAAATTACAAGCTGTTATCGAAGGGCCGGATTTGGGTCGTGGGCAGAAGGTTTCTTATTTATTAATTGGGCAAGATTTGCAACAGATTGCCGCCAAGTATTCAAAAGAAAATATGGAAATTTTAATGTCAACCACCGCGGCGAAGATTGTATTGCGCCAGAATAATTTAGAGACTGCAAAAATATTTTCCGAAATGATGGGTACAAAAATTAAGATTGAAACAAAAGATGGAAAAGACGAGAAAAAAGAATCTGTTTTGTTTTCCCCAATGGATATTGTTACGATGAGTACAAAAAATCAGTTGGTAATATTGCAGGGGTATGCAAATCGTCCGATTAAGGCAGATCATGTTCGTTCATATGAAGATGCAAAATTAATAGAAAAATCCGCGATTCCGCCGAGCCCTGCTGTGCCAGAGTTTTTAGTAGAGAAGCACAGAGCGTCAATGGGATATACCAATAAAAATTAATGAAAATGCGCGCAATGGCGCGTTTTTTCATTTTCATCGGGGACATCACATATGTTTATATATGCTCGGCCCACTCGGAAATAAAAAGAACCCGCCATATCATCGCATTTTGAAATGTTTTAAATCAATGAAAACGTATCGCCTCGGAACAGGTTCGTCGTTTTTTAGAACCCTTGTTTATGTTTATTAATTTTTAATGGTTGAGTTTTTTATATCGTTGGAATTCGAGCGGAGTTGTGGTTTCGAGGGATGACAATAAAAAGTTGCTGTCGCAACGTTTGTTTTACTGGATCCTCTCGGCTGCGCGATCCGGATGACCAGGGGTTTGGGATGGTTTAATTGTGGTTATTGTTTTTATTTCCCCCTCTCTATAAAACATGATGATCGAAGATCATATGTTTTATTATCTCTCCCCGGAGGGGCGAGATGGTTTTTAATTGCAATGATCCGTCGGCACGTTGTTTCGCCGAGATAAAGATTGCCACGGAGCCTTGGCCCCTAGTAATGACATAATATAATGGTTGGGATTGGTGCGGGGGCGCCAGGAGTGAGGTTTTAATATGGTTGGGATTTTGAGAGAGGTATAATTTGGAATAAAAATTTTACGTGTGTTTTGGTGAGTGGTAATTTATTCTTGGGATGTTGACTTTTTTCCCGCGGATAGTTATCATATCGAGGTCATTTTGTATAAATGGCAAATCCAAAACACGTCTGGCCCGTTATAAACGCAGATGAAGTTATGATACACGCCTGGTCCGTTATAAACGCAGGTGGAACATAAAAAAGGAAAAAAAATGAATATGTATCAATTTTTGGAACAGGTTGTTAGGGAAGTCCCAAGCAATGTGTTTTTAACCCGTGAGGGAACTACGTATGGTGAATTTTTGGAATTGGTTAATGCCAGAGCCGTAAATTTACAAAAAAAATATAAAGTTCAGCCAGGTGATACTGTTGGTATTTTGGCGCATAATATTCCAGAATTCCCATTGTCGTATTTTGCGATTTTGGCGGCCGGGGGTCGTGTCTTGATGTTGGATACCAATTTAACACCATATGAATATGAAAATATGACCAAGATTGTTAATTGTAAATTGATTTTGGCCGAGAAAAGTTTTTTCTTTGAAAGCAAGAATTTTAAATTTCACGATATTACAGAAAAAGATCCAGCGTTGGAAAAAGGGTTTGTATTTAAACCATATGAAGCTGCGTCTTGTGAAATTGCTTCGTTATCATTTACTTCTGGATCTACTGGGATGCCAAAGGTTGTGCCTTTGACACATTTCAATTTGGTTGAAACGGCCAATTCGTTGGAAGATATGTCCGAATACATTCATCATGGTGCTTGTTTATATGGATTTTTGCCAATGTATCATGTGTATGGATTTGCTGTAGAAATTTTGGCGACGTTACATTATCGTGCAAATATTTTGTTACAGCCAGGGATGAACCCAAAAGATATTATGGCCGATTTTAAACAATATAGGCCACATGTTATTCCTGCGGTGCCAAGATTGTGGGAAGTATTTTATAACAAGATTGTTGAAAACTACAAAGCAAAGCATATGTACGGCGTATTGAAGTTTATTTTAAAATCACAAAAATTTTTAAAAGCAATGGGGTTGGGTTTTGTTGTTCGCAAATTAACTGGGCCGGTTCATGATTTGTTCGGCGGACGTGTTCGTTTATTAATTGCTGGTGGGGCCGCTACGAAACCTGAAATCGAATTATTCTATACCCGGTTGGGATTTGGATTTATTCAGGGCTATGGTTTGACCGAAACCGTGGGACCAATCTGTATCAGTAAGCCAACAAAGCATAGAAAGCCGTTTTCAATTGGCGGATCGTTGTCAAACAATGAATGTCAAATTCGTAACAAAAACAACGAAGGCGTTGGCGAATTGTGGGTTCGTGGGCATTCTGTATTCAAAGGATATTTGGACAACGAATTGGCCAATTCAGAAGTGTTTGACAAAGATGGTTGGTTTAATACCGGGGATTTGGCTGTCATGGATGAAAAGGGAGATTTATTTTTCCGTGGACGTAAAAAACAAGTTATTGTTTTAGATAGCGGTAAAAATGTATATCCAGACGAATTGGAAGCATTATATATGGAAATACCTGGGGTTGAAAATGTTGCTGTGTTTGAACATAAGGTCAAGAATAAGACTGTGTCATATGGCGTATTTCAAGTTAAGCCTGATGTTACATTGGAGCAATTGGGTAAGGGTATTGCCAAGCAAAATATGCGTGTCGCGTCATATAAATGGGTTACACATTATGCGATGACGAATGATGAATTACCACAGACAAGTACAAAAAAGGTAAAGCATCATGAAGTTAGGAAGATGTTGGAAAAAGGTGAGTATTCCCAACGTAAAGAGTAAATCGTGTGATAATCACGCATTTACCAACAAGTTTATTGTTTTTATGACCCTTATTTACGTTTATGTAAACCGCGGGCCATAAAAAACAATAAATTCTTTGTAACTACATAATTCTGACACGATTTATAGTTTGTGAGAATTGTGTAGTTACAGATTTTGGAGTATGTAAGAGGAAATGTTTGTATTGCCGAGATTGCTTTGTTACATTGGCAATGACAATAAATGATAGTTTGTGTGGGGGACCGCACATAAAAATTCGCCAGCGAATGGTTTGCTGGTGGAATGCAAGTAAGGAGTAGTAATGTTTAAAAATATATATCAAATGTTACAAGAAACATGCGAGAAGAATAAAGAGCGTTTGTTTTTTGTAAGGGAAAATTTGACATATGCTGACTTGTTGCGCTTGGTTAAATTGCGTGCGGTTACTTTGTCAAAAAAATTGGGGATTAAAAAAGGCGATACTGTTGCTTTGTTATGTTCAAATTCTCCACAATTTTTGGTTTCATATTTTGCCGTGGTTTCACAAGGAGCCAGAGTTTTAATGTTGGACACATCATTGGCCAAAACAGAACATTTGAACATGATGGCACGTACGAATTGTTCAATTGCTCTGGCCGAGAAAAACTTGTTCGTTGAAGGCGGACCGGAAATGTATGACATTAATTCCAAAGATACAGGCGATGAAAAAGATTTTGTTGCCGCCGATGTAGAATTGGATGATTTGGCGTCATTATCATTTACTTCGGGATCGACTGGGAATCCAAAGATTGTTGGCTTAACGCATGACAATATTTTGGGTATTTATGATGGGGCACAATATTATAGATCTGTTATTAAGACTGGGTTTATATTTTATGGGTTTTTGCCTCTGTACCATATTTATGGATTTGTGATTAATATTATTGCTCCAATCGCGCTGGATGGTTCATTGTTATTACAGCCGGGCATGAATCCAAAAGAATTTTTGGCTGATTTCAAAAAATATCGTCCGCAAGTTATTCCGGCTGTGCCACGCATGTGGGAAGTGTTTTACAAAAAAATTATTGATGGTTACAGAGAAAAACGCGTGTATTGGTTGTTCAAAACTGTTATGGCTATGCGCGGATTTTTGCGTGCCATTGGTTTAGGATTCATTGTTAAAGGAATTACCAAGCCAGTTCATGAAATGTTTGGTGGACGTGTTTCTGTTTTAATTTCAGCTGGGGCCACGTTAAAACCAACTATTCGTAAATTTTACGAAGCATTGGGTATGACAGTCGGCGATTGTTATGGATTGACAGAAACAACTGGGCCAAGTAATTTTAATTTGGAATTCGTTAATGCTGATGGAAAACGTGTTTATGCCGGACCATTAATTGGAAACGAAGTCAAGATTAATGAACCGAATAAGCAAGGAATTGGAGAAATTTATGTTCGTGGGCGTGTTGTTATGCCTGGGTACATTAATAACCCGGAAGCAAATGCAGATTCATTCACAGAAGACGGTTGGTATAAAACCGGTGATTTGGGGATGTTTGATAAAAAAGGCCGTTTGGTTGTAAAAGGACGTAAAAAACAAGTCATCGTTTTGGACAGCGGTAAAAACGTTTATCCAGATGAATTGGAAGATTTGTATTTGCAGAATCCTGATATTTTATCGGCTGCTGTTTTGGAACGAGTTATTCGTGGCAAAATGGTTGCATACGGAGTATTCCAAGTTAAACCAGAGGTAACAATGCAAAAATTGGCGATTGATATTGCTTCGTCAAATGTTAAAATTGCGCCGTACAAATGGGTTACACATTACGCGATGACAACGGATGAATTACCACAGACCAGCACGAAAAAAGTGAAGCATCACGAGATTCGTGAGAAGTTGGATAGGGGTGAGTATCCAGATCGCAAAGAGTAAAAACGTTGAAAACGCGCCGTCTGTGGCGCGTTTCTCGTTTTTTAGGGGTATGTCTGTCTGTATACGCTCCTCCCGCTGAAAAAACTTCGTAAACACGCTCATTCGACACATTTTGAATGTTTTTATACAGTGTGAATGTTGTCTGAATTAATTATGACTGTTAGATTCTGACGCGATTATGGAGTTGTGGCGTGCCTTTGGGTATTTTTATCTTTTGTGTTTTTTATTAGGGTGTGGTAAAATATGCCAGAGAGAGGATTTTTATGGCGGATATTGTTTTAGATACTTTGATAAAACCGTTGGCCGAGTTTTTTGAGCCTGAATTTGTCGAGGAAATCGCAATTAATCGGGCGGGCGAGGTTTGGATGCGTTTGCATGGAACAAAAGTTCCGTGGGTGCGTCATATGTCCGACAAGTTATCAAAGCAATATTTGGTCGATTTAATTCATACAGTTGCAAATATTTACGAACGTCCGTTTGATCCGATTCATGGGAATCCGGTTGTTTATGCTACGTTACCCGGGAATCACAGATTTACTGGGATTGCGGGACCAAATGTTATGTATGACGATAATGATGTTACGGGTGGTGTTGCGTTAAATATTCGTGGGACTATGGCGAAAGATACATCTTTTGAAAATTATCATTTGAAAAAAGGCGAGGCTTTGAAGTCAATTAAAAAGCGCGGCAAGGTTCGACCAGATGATCCGTATGAACGTTTGATGGCGGCCATTAACGATGGGTCGCCGATTTTGATTTCTGGGGCTACGTCCACCGGTAAAACCACGTTTTTAAATCATTTGTTGACTTTGTTGGACAGAAATTTGCGCGTTATTACAGTTGAAGATGCGCGTGAGGTTAAAGTGCCGCAAGAAAACCGGGTTCATTTTATTTTATCACGTACCGAACAAAACAATAATTTTAATTATGCAAAATTATTGGATTTGGTTGTGCGTATGACCCCAGATGTGATCATCGGTGGTGAAATTTCGACAGATAATGCCGGGATTTTGTGGGAAATGATGGGCACAGGTCATGATCATTTTTATACAACCATTCATGCAGAATCAGCCGAGGCAGCATATGCCGCATTTGCAGACAGAATTTTGCATACCAAGCCGAGTTTAAACAGATCCGAATTAATGGCCGAAATGAAGAAAAAGATTCATGTGGTGCAGTTGGCCAGGGATGGGGCGTTGCGCGCCGTTACAGAAATCGTTTGAAAATGCGCCCTTGGGCGCATTGCTAGTTTTTTGCGCGGGTCACATATGTCTATATATGCTCCGTCGCGTCAAAAAACTTCGGCAATTCACCCAATCATCGCATTTTGAAACGATTTAACCGTGGGAAAAATTATTGGGGATCCTGTGGCTGATGATTTTTTCGGACCTGGGCTCGGTCATGTATGTTTATATACACAGCGGGCCTTGAAAAACGATAAATTTTTCCATTCAAACGGCGAAACATACAAATTAAAAATTTGTTGTTTCTGTTCCATAAAATAAATATTTACTATTTATTTTATTCCACATTCGGACGCGATTTTTTAGTTTGAAACCATTGTTTTTTTGTTTTAGGTATATGAACGATTTTTAGGATAGGTGTTTTGTTGTTTGGTTTTAGTTTATTTCGATGAGGCCTTCGGTTTCGCCCAGGCCAGAGAGTTCGTCCATCATGTTCAATAATTCAATCATTAATGTGGCGATTACGTCCAGGTTGCGATGTTTGTTATCGTTCAAAGTCATTTCGTGGATCAACGCATTTAATGTACGCGAAAAGTTTACGAGCATTAGCATTTCTTCGCGCGATAGGGCCGAGCGGTATGCGTTGCCGTGTATGATAGAATTTAAGTGTATCGATTGATTATGCAATGTTTTTACGTCCAAATCATTTATGCGTAAGCGTTTTTGGATTTCCGATTTGTTTAATGATTTTAAGATATAGAGTTCATCTGTTTTGCCGCTTGATTTTCGGAGCATTCGTTGAAATGTTAATAAAATTTCATGGATCGATTTGTTCATTTCCAATGAAAAATGATTAAACAAAGAACGACGCAGATCCATTGTTGTAAAGTGCCGGATGATGTCATAGCATAAAAACACCGTCGGAACACCGATCAGGGTGGAGGCCACACTGATGAACATGTTGTTTATGCCAGGATGTTCAATGTAGAGGTCAGATATTATAAATAATATTACTGCGACCATTATGGCGATTAGATAGGGCAGGCTGAGGATTAGTGCGTGGCGGAGTGGATTGTTTTTTATCATTGCGTATTTCCGTTGTTTATTTTAACGAATTATATCATGTTGCAAAAATTAAAGCAAATTTGGGGATTTTTTCACAATGAATGGAAATATTTGTTTTGGAGATAGTATGTATGATATAATGGCTTTATGAGGTAAATGCTAGATATGGTGATGTTATCAATTTTTGGAAGAAGACGTTTAAAAAAAGCTGTAAAGCATTTAGAGCAGCAAAAACGTTTAGAAGATGCTCTTGATCGCGCAGATATGAAAACGTTGGCTGTGTATGCTGGTGTCAGTTATAAATTTATGGATGAAAATATTGAGTTATTGATACGTTTATTGGAAGAAAATAATTATATCGAGATTTTAAAAATATCGGTTAAAGATTTTAATTTTGATGATTTTTATTCAGTATATTCATCAATTGGTAATAATAAGGATAAAGAAATATTGATGGAGGCTATTAAAAATGAAACAGGAGCTTCCAGTGTTGTGTCGGATGCTGTCAAGAAAAAGGTTCAAAATTTTAAGTAGTATAAGGGATAATTGTAGCCCCGGCATATGTCGGGGCATTTTTTATTTTATTCGCAGGTGGGGCGGGTTGAAGCATAATTTAATTTTTTTGAAAGCATGGCAATTTCAATAAGATCAATTATGTATTCTGGGTGATCAGAATTAACAAGGTCAACCAATTCAGAAAATGGTAGCCATTTGACATTTGATACTTCGTCTGGCTGTAATGTTAAAGTAGTTATATCAACATTTTTTTGAACAAAGAAAATATCATAAAATGCGTTACCTATGAAATTTTCCGAGATATTATCCGAGTCTGTATGTGTGCCCAAATAATTTAATTCATCGCGAGTTATTGTGAGGCCCAATTCTTCGGATACTTCGCGGATTGCAGTATCGATGGATGTTGATCCAGATTCAACGTGACCCGCCGCAGATAGGTCCCATATGTTTGGATAGCTCTCTTTGTTTGCCGAGCGTTGTTGTAACAAAACTTGGTTTTTATCATTTAAAATAAAAACGCGAATGCCCCGATGCCATTTGCCAAGTTTGTGTATTGTGTCGCGATCGAGGATGTCCCATGTTTTTTCGCCGAATGAATTTAATACATCAATTTTTTCCGCCATGATTATGATTTCCGAGTTAGAGTATATTTTGCCAATTCACGTAAATTATCCGCACGTTCATCAAAAATTGATAGAGCGTTTATTGCGTCGTCAATTAATTTTTTTGCAGTATTGCGGGCAGGTTCCAAGCCCATGATTGATATGTATGTGGCTTTGCCGGATTTTGCGTCTTTGTGCAAAGTTTTGCCAACTAGTTCTGGGTCGCCTTCGACATCCAAAATATCATCGGTAATTTGAAACGCCAGACCGAATGTACGAGCATAAGTTTTTAATGCGTTTTTTTGCTGATCCGTTGCGTTGCCAAGTGTCGCGCCAAACAGCAAAGTGGATGTAAAGATTTGTCCGGTTTTATAAAATTGAATCATGTCGACATCGGCAATGGTTTGGAACGATTTGCCATCTTCGGCCATTAAATCCATTAATTCGCCGGATATCATTCCCATCATGCCTGTGCATTCGGAAAGTACACGAACAAGTTCCAGGCGGGTTGCCGGGTTTGGCGATATTTTTTCGTCAGAGGATAAAATATAGAAAGCCTGATTCAACAAAGCGTCGCCAGCGAGGATTGCAGTCGATTCGCCCCACTTTTTATGTGATGATGGTTTGCCTCGGCGTATGTCATCGTTATCCAATGCGGGCAAGTCATCGTGTATTAAAGAAAATGCGTGGACCATTTCAATTGTGGCGCCAGCACGTATACAGGAATCGTATGAAACGTTAAATAATTTCCCAGATTCAACAGTCATAAATGCGCGTAATCTTTTTCCTGCGTCAAGGACGCTGTATCGAGTTGCGTGATATATTAAATCAAATGGTTTGTTCGGAATTATTAGATAGTTATCAAGTGCAGAATTTACGTCGCGCACAACGGGTTCCAATGCTGATTTAAATGACATTTTTATTTCCCTCATAATTCTTTTTGTGGAATGAAATTATAATCTAATTTTACCATAAAGCAATGGGATTTTTTACCCGTTGACTTTTGTTGTTGATGTGTGCAACGATTCGTTATGTAGCAATAGCTATGTAATAAAAAACAAGGAGAAAGGAATGAAAAAAATATTGTTAACTTCAGTTTTTGCTTTGATGGCGACATCTGCAATGGCTGCGAATACAATGATGCCAACATACCGTCCAGCTGAAAATCATTTCAACGTTGTTGTTGATACAAAATATGTTGTTCAAAATGAAGAATTCTTGGGCGATATCAACGGACGTCAAGCGGATGATTGGATGACGGATGTTTATGGCGCATATGGTATTACAAACGATTTGTCAGTAACTTTTTCAACATCTGATTATTTCCGTTTTGGTGGTTCAGAAGCAACGCCAACAGTCGGATTGGATTACCGTTTAGTTAATACCGAAGAGTTCGGATTGAATGTATTTGGTATGTGGGGAATCGGATTCCAAGATAGCGAAGAACAAGAAGGAACCTTTGGAGCGAAAATCTATGGTGGAACAGATTTGTCATGGGGATTAACTGGTGCCGCACGTTATGTTGATGTTAATGGCGGGCGCTGGGATTACAAAATCTTGGGCGAATTGATGATTAAAACATCTGATAAAGTTGGCGTAAAGGGTGAAATTGAATACAACATGTTCGGGGAAGATGATGTGTCTGACGATGCAGCAGTTATGGACTTTCGTGCTGGCGCAACATATATGTTTAACCAAAATATGACAATGTTTGGTTATGTTGGGTATGCTCCGGAAATGATGGATTTGGACGTAGACCAATTGTCATTTGGTGTTAAAATGGGAATTGATTTCTAAGCTTTTAGAAACGGGTCTTGTAAAAAAGCCCCTTGGATTTGTCCTGGGGCTTTTTGTTTTTTAATGGATGGATTTTATGCTTGAAAGTTTAGAGTTTTGTGGTTATAGTAATCCCAGAAATCCGGAGAGGTGGCAGAGTGGTTGATCGCGCCCGCTTGGAAAGCGTGTATACTGGCAACGGTATCGGGGGTTCGAATCCCCCTCTCTCCGCCAGATAAGTTGTTGATTTTACTGCAATTTTTAACAAAGTCGATAACCCTTGAATTATCCCCGGAATCCGGGGATTTTTTTGATGCGTTTTTAAGGTTATTGCAATGGTATGTAATTTTATCTGCCGGAACACCTAGATATTTCGATCTTTACATACAATGCCCTATTTCGGCAGTGCACTGTTTTATTATTGAGTAGATATTTCGAAGAAATTTATGATTGATTTTTTTGACGATTTATGATATAATATGGGACATGTTTAGGCGGATTTTATCCGTCTTTTTTTAATTTTAGTCCTGCTATTTCTGGCAGGGCTTTTTTTTTATTTGATAAAGGAGTTATTATGATAAAATCAAATATTATTATCTCGGACATTACATGTATGAAAGATAAATTTTGTGTGGCTGGTTGGGATACGCACGAACGACTGATGAAGCGGCTGATGATTGATGGTAAATAATGGGAAGCAGACCAGTTGCCACAATATTCATCAATCATTGTGAATAATGAGCTATTTAAAGAACCGCGTGACTATCCTCATCGAACCGAAGATGTGGATATTGAATTTGAATCAATCAAAGTACAGGAGGTTTTTGAACCGGGTAAGAAAATCGCCAACTTGTTGCGCGACAGTGTATCCAAGGACATTCAGAGTATTTTTAATCACAAAGTAAAAGAAAATTCATATGTGCCAAAGCAGACAAAATGTGCGTCTTTGGGTGCAATTTTGATCCCGTCTGCAAATGTTGAGTTTCATACCGAAAATGGGAAATTACGCGCCAAGGTTACAGATTATTCAAAAAAAGAATATAATTTGAAAGTCAGCTGTAAATTCATCCGCGATATTTTTGATAAAACCAATGATGTTGAAAAATTGAACGAAGTGGTTGCCGCATCACAATTTGCACATTGTCGTATTGGTCTGGCGCGACCATTTTTAATGCAAGAAAACCATTGTTATTTGATGCTGAATGGCATATTCTTGTACTAATATGACAAAGATTTATACAATCGGTTTCAGTGGCAAAAGTCAGGATATTTTTACAGATATCCTGGATGCCGTGCGCGTCAAAAAATTGATTGATATTCGGATGTGGCGGGTGGCACGATTTGTGCCATGGGCAAGTGGCGCAAATTTGCAAAAATTATTGGGCGATAAATATTGTTATATGCCGGAACTGGCTCCGACCAAAGAACTGTTGTCAGACTATAAAGACGACGAAATCGGTTGGCCAGAATACGAACAGACTTTTAATGGAATTTTGGCGACGCGAAAAGTCGAGAATTTATTTAAACCCGATGATTTGGATGGTGCGTGTTTTTTGTGTTCTGAAAAGACCGCCGATAAATGCCATCGCCGTTTGATTGCGGAATATTTGGCAACACATTTTCCAGATATCGAAATCGTGCATATTTAAGACGCCTGGTATTGCCACAATGTTGGCTTTTGTGAGGGATTGAAATTCTGTGGCAGGTTATGGGCAAAACCCATGGAACCTCGACGTTCAGCCACGTTTGTCGCCACAAAAGCGACAAAAACTAGCGAAGGTATCGCTAGTTCAAATCCCTTCTCCTCCGCCAGGTTTTATTAAAAAGATACTCAGTTTGAGTATCTTTTTTTGTTGTGGCAGGTTTCAGCCATTTTTATCTCCTTTATTTTCGTATAGTGAACTGCGTATGTGCGGTTTTGCCTGATTGTCGATGATTTTAACCATGTTACATACAATGCCCATTTTCGGCAGTGCACTGTTTTATTATTGAGTAGATATTTCGAACAAATCGTTAAGGCTGTAACACTTTGTGCCCGACATGATTTCGTTTACTTTATCGGGTTACAGATATGCAATATTCAAATATTTAAAAACATTTCGCAATGATGTTTTTTCCATTTTAGCCAGTAGTTTCGTGTCGCCATGTTCTTCATATATTTTACGGAATCGCCAAGCAATCACGAATGCCCGGGTGATAAGGTGGTTGTTGTCGGTGATAGTCAGCATTCCTGTTTTACCGGCATTATACTTATTGCTGCTGATGCCTTTCATAAAGACTATATCACGTTTTATAATGATTGTATTGTTGTCGATGATGAAATCCATTGGTGTATTGTTTTCATTGATTGTGTTGGTTGCGAATTGTCGGATTACAGCGGGGTCGGGCTTTATGAAGAATGTCATTTGATTATTTGCATATATGATTTTGGCGATTAACGACTTGATTAATTCGCGTTGCTGTAAATATTCCAATCCGTTGAAATCAATTTGCTTCATGGACATCGCTGTGTTGGGCGGCAGTTTTGAAAGGTCTGCGTCCAATAATTCAACAATGGTTTCTGTGGCAATTCTTTCGGCATCGTGGGCGGGAATGTAAAACCCAGGACTGGCGTAATATCGTTTATCACTGCCCGTTGTTGATTGGTTGGTGAATGCCCGACCATTGGCATTGAATATTTTACCAGATAATAAATTGTTTGATTGTTTAGTGGTTTCAGTTTTTCGGCGATTTTGGTCGGATAATTTTTGTTGAACAGCATCAAACAATTCCGGCGAAATAATGGCCGCGTGTTGACCGTCAAAGAATTGTTTTGTGCGTTTGTTTTCAATTTTTCCAATGTATAATTTTTCGTGCAATAATCGGTTTAATGAACTGGTTGAAAATATTCCACCACCCATAATGTGACCGGTTTGGGTTGTCCATTTTTTCATAGTGATATTTCGGCCGCGGGTAATTTCGGATAATTCAGACAATGATCCAACAATCAAATATGTTTCAAATATGAATTTAACCTGATCGGCTTCGTCCAGATTTATTTCCAATTTACGATTGATAATATCGTATCCCAATTTTGGCATTCCGCCAGTCCACAGGCCTTTGGCTTTGCTGGCTCGGATTTTATCGCGGACACGTTCCGATGATACTTCGCGTTCGAATTGGGCAAACGACAATAACATATTCAGCGTCAGTTTTCCCATTGATGAGGATGTGTCAAAAGCCTGGGTAATTGAAACAAAATCACAATTATATTTTTCAAAACGTTTTATCATATTATGAAAATCCATGATGGGTCGTGACAGGCGGTCGACTTTGTAAACCACCACAATTTGTATCAATCCGTGTTCGATGTCGTTCAACATTTGTTGTAATGCGGGGCGCTCCATGGTGCCACCAGATATTCCACCATCAGTGTATGTTTTGTAATATTCCCAGTTGTTGAATGATTGCGATGCGATGTATGATCGGCAAGAATCTTCTTGGTTATGTAATGAATTAAATTCCATATCCAAACCTTTCTCGGTCGATTTACGAACATATATCGCGCATTTAATTTTTGGCATATTTACCCCCTTGGTTACCACAATGAATGCTTACGTTGTGTGGGAAGTCAAATGGAATACTTGACTTTTGGGGAAATCTGGAATATATTGATGCGGAAACCAAGGAATTATCATGTCATCACATGAAACCTTTTTTAAACCTTGTTTTGTTGCATCTTCGCCGATGTATGTAGGTAACTATTACTATATCTGCCCTTAGGCGTTGTCTGTCATACGGAAGTTTCGCGCTTAAGGGAATAAATACCAAACTTTCGATATGATAAAACAACAAAACAAGGGATAATATTATGAATAAAATTAATGAACGCCAAAAACTGGAAGAAATTTTCAGTCGAGGACTTATTGTTGATGCTTTGCCATCAAAAGACGAATTTATTGAACATGCGTTGACGCATAAATTAAATATGTTTATCGGGTTTGATCCAACATTTAGTGCTTTGCACCTTGGGCATGCGCAAAACTTTATGTTGATGGAAGAGTTTCGCAAATTGGGGCACAAAGTGTTTTTGGTTTTTGGAGATTTTACAGCATGCATCGGCGACCCCAGTGATCGCAGTTGTGCGCGCAAGTGTTTAACACGAGCAGAGACAACCGAAAACGCAATGCGTTGGCGCGAACAAGTTAAAAATTTGATGGATTTCGACGATCCGATCAACCCACCACAAATCGTATTCAACAGCGAATGGTTGGATAAGATTTCATTGTCCGAATTTATAACATTGGCGTCTGAAACAACGGTGCAACGAATGTTGGAACGAGATATGTTTCAAAAAAGGATTAATGATTGTAAACCTGTTCATCTGCATGAATTTCTGTACCCGTTATTACAAGGGTTCGATTCCGTGGCGTTAAATGCAGATGTTGAGGTTTGTGGGACCGATCAAACTTTTAATGCATTGTTGGGTCGTCAATTGGTTAAAACAAAGTTGGGTAAGGAAAAGTTTTGCCTGATTTTGCAATTAATGACCAATCCAAATACGGGCGAACCGATGATGTCAAAATCATTTCGCAAAGGTGTGTTTTTGGATTCGAATTCAGATCAAATGTTTGGTGAAATTATGGCAATGCCAGATGTTGCAATTGATATGATTTTACGTTGGAACACACGGATTCCATTGGAACAAATTAAAACGTTGGATATTCAAAATAATCCACGGAATGCAAAAGTTTTTGCTGCGACTGAAATCGTTCGGTTGTTTCGTGGCGACGTAGCAGCGGAAAACGCGAAACAGAATTTTATTGATACGTTTTCAAAAAATGAGTTTCCAAAAGACGCACCAACTATTCACCTAACGGTCGGAAATCATTCTGTATTTGATATTGTGAAATTATGTATGCCAGACAAATCAAATTCTGATATTCGGCGATTGATTAATCAAGGCGCAGTTTTATTTGATGATGTAAAAATGAGTGACCCAAAATGGGTCGTTCAAGCCCCACATCAAATAAGAATTGGAAAGTTGGGATTTTTCAGAACAAACTAAACATCTGTCGTTTTGTTTGTATTCCTTATCCTTTTTGTTCGCAGGCCAAAGAAGTCTGGGCCGGATACTTTTATCCCACAGATTTCTTTGGCGATTGGTGATAATGTTTTGTATCGTTTCCCGTCATAAAGAAAGTCGCCATTATCGGCGACCAACACTTTGAATTCCAAACCACGGAATGTTTTTGTGATTTCCGTTCCCGGGTGCAGGCTGTATTTTATTTTGTATGCGCGGTCTGTGCATCGTTCTGGGTTATCCAAATATTTCCTAATCTTTGTCATGTGTTTGGATTCGATTTTTAGGTTCATATTTTCACACCGAACGTAATACCATAATGCACGGATTTGCCGTTTGTATGGATGTGGTACATATCGCGACCATAATTCAGATTTTTTCTCGTGGCTTAGTTTTTGTAGTTCGTCCAGAGTTTTTGGCAGGTATATTTTTGGTTTCATGCAATATCCTTCGTATCTGATTTATTTTGATGATGGCATTCGGTTTCCCGGCCTTTGCGTTCATTACTGCTTCAAAGAAGCGAGAAGTCAAGTCCATAAAGTCTTTGTTCAAACGTCGTGGTCGGCCACGTGGATTCCCCGATTGTCCAGGCTTAAATTGGCTATGTTTTGGCGGTTGTTTATACATGTCCATACTAACGCTTACACGGCCTGGGAAGTCAAGTTGATAAGATTGGTGGATGAATCTTTAAGCTAAATAAGTTATTCGACCATACTTATTTTAATATTTTCCAATGACCCAATTTTCTGGCACCTACACGATGGATAACGCCATCGGATTTTAATTTATCAATATTCCACCGCACGCCACCGACGGAAAGACCTGTCTTTTTGGACATTTCCTCTATTGATATGTCCGGCTTTTCAGCGATTAGCATTAACAATGTATCTCGTGCTTTTGTTTTCTTTGGTTTCGCAGTCTTTTCTTTAGTTTTGCCAGGTATAATAACCAGACTACTATTATGGAGCATATTTTTCTCACCCAGTAACAGGTTATAAAAAAACTTATTTAGATATTCTATGGTCGCATGAACACCAAGTTTAATGTTGGTATAATTTGCACGTACTAATGCGTTTCTGAAATAATCAGAATGTTTGGCAAATGGGTCGTTATTTACGTCAAAGCCAAGTGTGCGCAAATATTTTATAATGAATACGGCTGTTGTTCGTGTGTTGCCTTCGCCAAATGCGTGAATTTGCCATATTCCAGATACAAATTTTGCGATATGCTCGGCCATTTCGCGTTCACTCAATTCTTTATAATCAAAAGACTTTTCACGATCAAAGTCGTATTCTAATGTTGTCGCGATACTGTTTGCACTGGCGTAACTTACGGACTCTCCGCCCAATACCCATTCGTCTTTGATTATATTATAATCGCGAATTTTTCCAGTAATTTTGTCGTCCAAAATACCTGCAAATAGACGCCCATGAATAGAGATGTATTCCGCAGGACTGAAAGCAAATGTTTGTTCTGAGAGTATTTCGCTTATATGCGCAGAAACAAGGTCTGCTTCCTCTGAACCCCAAAACTCTGACCTTCCTTTTGGAGTTTTATAATACTGACGCACAGATTCTTGGACTTGGTAAATGGAAAGCTTGCCCTCGATGTTTTTACGTGCCAAATCTCGCAAATATTCAGATGTTTTTAATCCGTCGACTTTTTGCAGACCAGTGGCCATTTCCCATATTTCGCTTTTTGCGGTTTTATCTGGCTCGCCCAGTTTTTTATATTCTGAAAAATCTGCCATGTTCTGCCCCTTTATTTATACTCTTAGTATAGCTAATAAATAATCTTATTGCTAGTTCTTTTTGCTAGTAGATATTAAAACTAGCAATAAGTGAAACCGTCAAATTTTAGCCATTTTAACATTGTGAATTCAAATTAGGGTATATTATCGAGGCGTGCTTAAAAATGCAGGCCTCTGTAAACAGTATAAAAGGAGGTATAAAATGAAAAACCTATCAGTTGAACAAGTCGCAATTGATCAAATTCGATCGTATGCTAAAAATGCAAAGAACCATCCGGAAAAACAGGTGCAGCAGATTGCTGCATCAATTCGAGAGTTTGGTTTTAATAATCCGATATTGATTGACGAAGATGGCGAGATTATTGCTGGCCATGGTCGGTTGGCTGCGGCACAGGTAATTGGGATGGATACTGTGCCGGCTATACGCCTGTCGCATCTGACGGCCGCACAGAAGCGAGCGTATCGCCTATCCGATAACAAAATTTGCATGAATGGCGGATGGAACGAAGACCTGTTGCGGATGGAAATTTCAGAATTGGAAACAATATGCGATGATTTTGATATTTCGATTACCGGGTTTGATGATATCGAAATTGATGTATTGATGAATCCGGATGAAAAGCACGCCGACCCGAAAGCCAATGCCATTCCGTTTATTTCGGAAGACGAAATCGTGACGAATGTCGGTGATATTTGGCAAATTGGTGAACATCGAATTATTTGCGGAAACAGCTTGGAATCCGACACGCTTGAAAAGTTGATGGGCGATAAACGTGCAGATATGATTTTGCAAGATCCGCCGTATAACGTAAAAATATCTGGACATGTTTGTGGGTCTGGCAGTATTCAGCACAAAGAATTTGCTATGGCATCGGGTGAGATGAAGTCCGATGAATTTACAGAATTTCTGCGCAAGAATTTTGAATTGTGTGCTAAGTTCTCTCGCCTGGGGTCATTACACTACAACTTCACCGACTGGAGGCACGTTCGCGAAATTACCGCTGCGGGTGGCGATGTGTTCGGTAATCCTATCAACATGTGTGTTTGGTGTAAATCGTCCGGTGGTATGGGTTCGCTTTATAGGTCGCAACATGAGCTTTGTTTTATATTCCGTAATGGCAAAGAAAGCCACATCAATAATGTTGAACTTGGACGCCATGGACGATATCGCACCAATGTTTGGAATTATGCTGGCGTGAATTCGTTCGGTCATCATAAAAACGACATTAAATTACATCCGACCGTTAAACCAGTCGAGATGTTGAAAGACGCAATTTTGGACGTTACCAAACGTGGCGATATTGTGTTGGATTCTTTCCTGGGTTCGGGATCAACATTGATTGCCACGCAGCAATCAAGACGAATATGTTATGGGATAGAATTGGAACCGTTGTATGTTGACACCGCCATCAGGCGGTTTTTTGATATGTTTTCGATTGATGCCGTGCGTGTTAGTGACGGTAAAAAATATTCCGAATTACTGGCCGAAAAGCAAGAGGTGACACAATGAAAAAATATGAAGTTGGTTACATGAAACCACCCAAAGAAAATCAATTTAAACCCGGTCAATCCGGCAATGTCAAAGGCCGAACACGTGGCAGTAAGAATACATACAGGTTATTAGATGATCTGTTGTCCGAAAAAGCGCAAGTTGTTCGGGACGGAAAAACTGTGAAAATTAGCAAAAAGGCACTGATCTTGTTACAAACGGTGAACAAGGCCATCAAAGGAGACATCAAAGCTATTCAGACTTTGCTTACGCATATGTTGGTAATTGATGAGAAAAATGCTGATCGGGAAGCCGTGAAGAATCACATTATGGCACCGGATGATAAAGAAATTTTGAGTGCTTATTTTAATAAAGAAAAAAATGAAGGGGAAGACAATGAATGAAAATCAAATTTTAAATGCAATTTTACGTACTGAATTTAAACAGTTTGTACGCAAGGTTTTTGGCGAAGTGTCATCGGATACATATCTGGACAATTGGCATATTGATATAATTTGCCATGAAATTATGTATATGATAGAGAGCAAGAATAATCGCCTTATTGTTAATATCCCACCGCGGTATACGAAATCGATAATCTGTTCTGTGGCATTGCCGGCCTTTTTGCTAGGTCACAATCCGGAAACAAACATTATTTGTATCAGTTATAATGATGAATTGGCTGAAAAGTTTGCCCGTGATTGTCGGCGTGTCATGATGCAACCATGGTATCAAGAGTTGTTCCCGAGAACAAAGATTGAGCAATCCAGACGTTCCGTTAATGATTTTGAAACAACGCGTGGGGGTGGACGTATGTCCACATCAATTGGTGGTACACTTACCGGTCGTGGTGCGGATTGGATTATAATAGACGATCCATTGAAACCATCGGATGCAATGTCAGATACTCAGCGAAACAAAGTAAATGAATGGTATGGGTCAACTCTTTGTACACGTTTGAATGATAAAACGAATGGCAAGATTATGCTGATAATGCAACGCCTGCATCAGGATGATTTGACCGGATTTTTATTAGAATCAAACATTGGGTTTAAATTGATAAAGTTGCCAACTATTGCAACGGAAGATGAAACGTGGAAATGGGAAGATCGCATTTTTAATATTCAAAAATCTTTTGTTCGCATGAGAGGAGAACTGTTACACCCTGTACGTGAGAATATGGATATGGTTAACGAAATAAAAGACATCCAAGGCGAATACCTATTCGAAGCCCAACATCAACAAGAACCTTGCCCGCCAGAAGGTGGCATAGTAAAAGAAAAATGGTTAAAATATTTTGATATCGAAAAGTTGCAAAAGGTGGACGGGCGAAAAATTCATAAAATATTCCTCAGTTGGGATACGGCCTGTAAGGTTGGAGAAAATAATGCTTATTCTGCTTGTTGTGTGGTTGCCCAAATTCGAGAGCGAAATGCGTATAAATTTTATTTGGTCGAGGTTTATAGAGGCAAATGGGAAATGCCTGAATTAGTGGATCTTGTAAAGAAAGCTTATAACGTATGGAAATACAATGTGGGATCTAGTTACCCCGTTGAAATGTTAATAGAAGACAAGGCGAGCGGAACCCAATTGATACAATTGTTAAATAATGATGTGGATCAATGTGGATGGCATTTTAATATGAAGGCAATAAAACCTGATACAGATAAAGTATCTCGTCTGTATGGGGTGAGTGTTTGCATAGAACGAGGTGAATTGTTATTCCCTCAAAATGAACTTGAATGGTGGCCAGAGTTTAAAAAAGAGTTGCTGGGATTTCCAGGAACTAAATATAAAGATCAGGTTGATGCCTTATCTCAATGTATGATCTATGCATTGAAACCAATCGATTAAATATTGCCAACCCCGGAGTTAATTCCGGGGTTCGTTTTAGGATTATTTAGTCTTTTCTGCTTTAGGCTCATCAAGGTAACGATTTACAACTTCCCATTTTTCGATGGTGGTAAGTTGAGTATCTGTTGACTTTGCCTTATATTGATATGTTCCAGTTTTTGCTAAACATGAATTTTCATTTATTGGAACCTCCTGACCATCAACAATATTGCCTTTTGTGCCATCCGCTTTTACGAAAGCCAACATACTATAATTGCCCTGATGTGTCCTGGCATAACTAATTATTACACCATCTTTCAAAACATGCCTAATATGTATTGTGTGAATTGGCGAAAATTTATTTCCAGATCCTCGGCCTATACATGCGGGATTTATCTGCCGAGTTTCTTGTTGCGTAATGCCAACGCAGGCAGTTAATATAGAACTTATTATAGAAGCTAATATTATTTTTTTCATTTTTATTCCTTTGTTTAGAAACAGTTGGTGTATGACATTCCGATTTTTTTAACAGCTTCTTCCATTTGAGAATAAGCAGTTTTATCAAATCTAAGTTTTTTATGTATTTCTTTATCTAATGCATCTAATTCTTTTTGTGTTAGCCCGGAGAGAGATTTTCTTATATCTTTCTCGCAATTCAAGAAATTTTTGAGATTTATATATCCTTGATGTTTGAAACCGCAATCAACTACACCCGTATGATATGTGAATGATTTATCTATATCTGCAGATTTTGCATCTGAAACGCATGCACATAAAATTAATGATAGTATTAAAAGCATTTTTCTCATTAAAAGGTCCTCCTTGGTTTATTAATTAAAAGACCACCAGATCAAGGAAATGGTGGTTGGAGGTTAAGAACTATCGTGTAAATAGTGCGGTGTATTTGGCAAGCCTTATTTCACCAGCCCTCCAACCATAAATCGGTTGGGGGCATTTAACGTCTGCAGACGTACACGAAGAGGTTTTTATACCCCAATATCGGAACTCCCGATATCACGTTAATGATGGCTTATGCCACCCCAAAAGTCAAGCAAACTTCTTCATATTAAGGCCCGCGGCCCTTTCTATAGGCGCTTAATAATTCATTTGGTGTTTATGTTTATGAATTATTAATTGCAACTAATGATTGATTTTTTAATAAAAAGAGTTATCTTTAATACTAAAGAAGGAGAAACTTTGTGAAAATATCCGAATTTTTAACACATTTTAACAATTATTCTCCAAATTTTATGTGGTTATTGGGGGCTGGTGCGCCAAGATCTGCCGGGCTACCTACCGCTTGGGATATTACATGGGATTTAAAGAAAATTTACTATGCCACTGAAGAAAATCTAAATATAGATGATTTAAACATAGGTGAAAGTTCAATAAAGAGAAATATCCAAAATTATTTGGATTCTAAGGGCGCTCCTGCTGAAGATTCTATTGAGGAATATTCCTTTTACTTTGAATTATTGTTTGGTGATAATCGGAATTTACAAAGACAATATTTAAATAGGATGCTTATTGCTGAAAACGTTGACCCGAATATCGGTTTTAAAATATTGTCTGCATTAGTGCACATGGATAAATCGAGGTTGGTATTTACAACTAATTTTGATAATATTTTTGAACGGTCATATGCTGATGTAATCGGACAGCCTTTACAGGTTTATAATATAGAAGGTGCTGAGGGGGCAATTAACGCTATAAATAATAGCTCTTTCCCTTTTTACGTTAAACTACATGGCGATTATCGATATCAAAGTGTAAAAAACTTATCGGAAGATTTAATCAGTAATTGTGAAGAATTAGAAAGATGTTTTTTGGCATCTGCTACACGTATGGGACTGATAATCGCGGGATACAGTGGCCGTGATAACAATGTTATGAGAATGCTAAATTCTGCCTTGGATACTGTGAACCCTTTTCCCCAGGGAATTTTTTGGATGGCATCTGATAAATCTAGGTGTTTACAGTCAGTGTATGATTTTATTGATAGAGCAAAATCGAAAGGTATTAATGCTGAAATTATAGAGATCGATTCTTTTGACAGCCTTATGAATTTTATATGGGCTAGTGTCCCTGGAAAATCGGTAGAATTATCAGAAAAATTAAAGATCGAAGAGCAACCTTTGAATATTTCGTTGCCACAACCAGGAACAAATTTCCCAGTAATAAGACTTAATGCATTTCCAATAACAGGTCTACCACAAAATGCCAAACAAATAGTAGATAACAGTATTTTAGGCATCAAAGATCTGAAAGACAAGTGCAAAATGGCACGAACTTGCGCTATAATGACAAAAAAAGATAACGTTTTGGCTTGGGGTTCAATAGAGGAAATAAAAAAGGTTTTTCCTAAACCGAGTATAATTTCTGATTTTGAATTTTCTCCTGACGATGTTGTGAAACATGGTTATTTAAAAGATTTTATATATAGAGGCTTGGTAACCGCTTTATGTAAAGATAAACCTTTAAGCTTCAGGAAGATTAGAAATACATATTATATTGTACCAAAAGAGAGAAGCATTAACGACCCTTTGTTTGCAGAATTAAAAACTTTTGCAGGTCAAATCGCTGGAACAATGTTGCCATCAGCATCATGGACTGAATGCTTAAAAATAAAAATTGATTTTAGAAACGGTGTATTTTGGTTAGTTGTACAACCTGAAACATGGATAGAACCATTAACGGAAAGAGAAAAACAGATTAGATTTCTTAGAGGACGGAAGAAGACTAGATATAACAACAAGCAAAATACCCTTTTGGATATTTGGAAGAGAATAATATTTGGCAACGCTACGGAAGCTGTTAGTTTTCCTGTTTTTAGTGAAAACAACGATATTAAATTTGAAATTTCCCCAATAACAGCCTTTACAGCAAAAGGGGAGATGTAATGACTACTACCTCTAGATTATCTGCATATTCACAGGTTAAAGAACCTGAATTGGTATTTGCTGGCGGCAATAAATCTGTAAATCCTCTTTTGGGCTTGAAAGCATTTGGACCATACAGTTTGGATTTAAAATATTTAGATACAATACGTATTGCCAGCCTGACCCCTATTGGTGGAAATGGTAAAATTTCTGGAGTTATGACAGAATTATCCTCAACGATCAAACCATTATATGCACCAGAATATTATCCAGATTATATAGGTTTTGAAAATATTTTCAGAACCAAAATAGTTTTGGACAGCTCTTTAAACTTTGAATTTGATTCTGAGATTGATGTTTTTGCCAGGAGTGGTGACATATGCTCTTTCAAACAAAAATTCAAAGAGGTTTTGATATCTATAAATCAACAAAAGATGAGATTTGAAGTTTTATTTCTTTATTTGCCAGATACATGGCATGGGATTTTTAAAACGCCTGATTTTGATCTTCATAATTTCATAAAAGCTATTGCAGCACCATTAGGGGTGCCTATTCAAATAATTACCGATAAATCCAGTGGAAATTGCCGAGCTAATGTTATGTGGGGAATAAGCATAGCTACTTATGCAAAAGCTGGCGGAATCCCCTGGAAATTAGATGTTACCACTAATGATGAGGCTTTTGTTGGACTCAGTTATGCGATGAATAAACAGTCTGAAGGTTCGAGCTATATAACATGTTGCAGCCAAATTTTTGACTCCGCGGGTATCGGGTTTGAATTTATCGCATATGATGTTACCGACTTTACAATGGATGAGAATAACAGAAATCCATATCTTAGCGAACAAGAGACCATGAACATTATGTCTAGAAGTCTGCAGGTATATCAAAATACTCACTCTGGTAAAATACCAAAAAAAATTACCATACATAAAACAATACCTTTTTCCTCTGATGAAATAAATGGTTGTAGAAAGGCGCTTGGCAGTGGAATTGAACTAGAGTTAATACAAATACAGCATACTGACTGGCAAGGAATAAAGATAAGGGCAGCAAAACAAGCGGACGGATATCCGATTAACCGTGGTTGTTATATACCATTTAAAAACAATGAATGTCTTTTATGGATTCAGGGCACAGTTGATCTTTCTGGTCGTTCTGTTTTTAAAGAAGGCGCTTTAACTCCTATGCCACGGCCTGTACTTGTAAAAAAGTTTTTGGGATCAAATGGCTGGCATGATACGTGTAGCGCAATATTGGGATTGACCAAGGTTGATTGGAACAATAATACTTTGTATAAGTCAATCCCAATAACGCTGCACTATTCTAGTCTTTTTGCCCAAGTAGTTAGGGATGTCCCAGAAATTATTAGGCAAAAGTATCAATACCGATTCTTTATGTGATTGAGTTTTCGGCTTATAGGATTATGTTAATAACACTTGTATTTTGTTGACTTTACGTGATTTAGATTTATAATTGCCGTAGAATATGACTAGAATACATCAAAAAAAGGGCATGAAATGAAGATAAATCAACTTCTTGGCAAACGTTATAAAGAAAAGCCAAGTGATACCAAATTAAAAAGCCATGAGTTACTCATTCGTGGTGGGTATGTTCGTCCTGTTTTCAGTGGGATATTTTCTTCATTATTGCCTGGTTTAAAGGTTTTAAAGAATATAGAAGCTATTGTCCGTGAAGAGATGAATAATATTGATGGGCAAGAAGTTGAAATGCCTTTGGTTCAACCAAAAGAGCTTTGGGAAGAATCTGGCCGTTATTTCGCCATTAATGATGAATTGGCTCGTTTCAAAGACAGAAACGAACATGACATGGTTTTGGCCATGACTCATGAAGAGACTGCTGTTGCTTTGGCAAGGACTGAGGCTACCAGCTATAAAGATTATCCATTTACAATATACCAATTCGCGAAGAAGTTCAGGGACGAAGCTCGTCCACGCGGAGGGTTAATCCGAGTTAAGGAATTCACCATGAAAGATGCATATTCTTTCCATACCTCTCAGGAAGATTTGGAAGGCTACTATGCAAGGGCAGCTATTGCATACAGTCGTATTTTTGCGAGGGCTGGGATTCCAGAAGTCATTGCTATTAAATCAGACAGTGGTATGATGGGTGGTAAAGTTGCCCACGAGTACATGTTGTTAACCTCATCCGGAGAGGACACAATTATCACTTGCTCAGACTGCGATTACAAAGCAAACAAAGAAGTTGCAAACTCAAAGATTACCGTAGTTAATGAAAATGACACAGAAAAGCCATTGGAAAAAATCTATACACCAAATGCAGAAACAATCGAAGAAGTTTCAAAATTGTTAAAAATGCCATCAAATCGTTTTGCAAAGACTGTCGTTTATAAACCTGTTGATGGGGACAAAAGAACTATTGTAGTTATGATTCGTGGCGACAGAGATGTAAATGAAAGTAAATTGTCGAAAATTTTGCAAGCGATGCCCGAATTCGCAGATGATATTGCATTTGATAATTCTGGAGTAGTCCCTGGATATGCTTCTGGGTATAAATTAAAAAACGCGAGAGTTATTGTTGATGAAGGTTTGACTTTAGAAAAGAACCTTGTTACAGGAGCCAATGAAGAAGGATATCATTTTGCTAATTTCAATATCAAGCGAGATATTCCAACAGCAGAGTTGTTTGATTTAGTATCCGTGCAAGATGGTGATTTATGTCAAAAATGTGGAAGCCCAATCAAAGTTCACAGAGGTATCGAGGTTGGTAATATATTCCAATTGGGTGATAAATATACCAAATCTATGAAAATGTCATATATGGATGAAAATACAAAGATTCAAACGCCCATTATGGGATGCTATGGCATTGGAATTGGACGATTAATGGCAAGTGTAGTTGAAGCAAGATATGATGAGCGTGGTCCTATTTGGCCAGTATCGATTGCACCATGGAAAGTATCCATCGTTGCACTGGCAGGAAAATCAGAAGACAAAACCATTGAAAACCAAGCGAATGATTTGTATAAACAAATGCAAAAAGAAGGCATTGAAGTTATCTTGGATGACAGAAACACCAGTGCCGGTGAAAAGTTTGCCGATATAGACTTATTGGGTGTTCCTCTGCAGTTTGTTATTAGTCAACGGACTTTGGAACAGGGTTCTGCTGAATGGAAAGTAAGATCAACTGGTGAAAAAGGAATGGTTAAAATCGACCAGGTTGTATCTATGGCAAAAAATTGGCTTAAAGCTGAGAATGAAAAAATAATGACTGTTGCAAATGGTCTTAAAGGTTTGCCAATAGATGAAATCGTTTCCTTAAAAAAAAATCTGATTGATAAGAAAATTGCCGATAGATTGAATGATTTTTTAAAATAATCTATCGGTGGTTGTATTTTAATACTTTTTCTTTGGAGATATCTAGCATCAATTGAAGTTCATTACTTGAGTAGGTTGATGCTTCTTTGACTTTTCTGTCTTGATCAATTTTTAGCCATAATGGGTTACTAAAGTTATTTACAAGTTTGTTTATTTTGGTATTTTTTATAATGGTTAGATGATAGCACATATAAGAAAATGGTTTGAGGGAATTTTCAACAAAATCAATGCTGTGAAGCAACCCATTCACATTATCCCCTGGCAAACCAACAATTAGTTCGGCTTTCCATTCTATGTTATTTTGTGAAAGTTTTGGTAGCTCTTGTCGAACATGCTTCATAGAATTGAAACGAACCCACATGGGAACGTTTTCATTAATTGTTTGAATTCCTATGCGGACTTCGGCTAATTTTGTTTTTTTAAGAAGATTTATGTATTCATCATCAATAAATTCGGGTCTTAAATATATTGTTAATTTTGAATCTGGTGCAAATTGATGAAACTTCTTTAAAATTTGTTTCCCTTTCTCTTTATTGCCTCCGAAATTAGGGTCAATAACAAAGACTTTTTCAAATCCAATAGTGCCAATTTGTTTGATTTCATCTTCGATAATTTTGTCGTTAAAGAAGGCAACTTTATTCCTAGTTTTATGTCCACAATACCCACAAGAATAACTACATCCGCGATTTGTTTCATACCATGCGAAAGATCTATCATAAAATGAGAGGCCAGAGAATAGGCTTTTAAAACATGGAATTTCAGTTTCAATTTTTTCATTTGCAGGGTTATTTTTATCAAAAATATTAGTATTCTCTTGGAAAAACAAGAGATCTTTTTTACCGCGTTTTATATAGTTGATGGTTTGCATTAGTGAGTTCTCACCTTCTCCAACTACAAATATTTCATTTTCCCATTCATTTGGGTTTACATTCTCTGCTTCTGGTCCACCTATGATAACTTGGGATTTATTATTTTTAATTTTTAATAAAGATGAAATTTCTTTTACATATTTCTTTGTCCAATGATATGATGATAACCCGATGATATCAAATTTTGAAAGCTGGTCGCTTAACTCCTTAATGGCAATATCAATATTATCTTGGTCCAGATAAAATGGTACTATTTGACTATCAAAACCATGATGGGAAATATATTGATGGAGGCGTAGTGATGCCAAACTGTATTGAGTTGGGTATTCCTGGTATCGATGATAAAAAGAGACTATTGCAATTTTCATGTGATACTTCCTATAAAATGTTTTATTACGCTATTATATTTTTGCAAGTAATGTTCTCTATTTTGAGCATCTTTATTTTTTTCAAAATAATTGTATGACAAGATAGCCTTAGCTATAATAGCCGGGATTAAATCTTCTTTTGAATAATCGGAGTTCCAGATATACAACACATTATCAATGATACTTTCATCATAATCTTCTATTAAAAATGAAGATACGATAAAGCTTCCAATTTGCAGTAATTTACTACCCATAGTCAAAGAGTCAACATCAAGAATTTTTATTAAATCTTTTTGAAATAAGATGTTGTCTCTATGTAAATCATAGTGAATTATTTTGTTTTCTACTGGCAATTTATTAAGGCATATCTTTAAAACTTCCGAGTAAGATAAATTTTTAGATAAAGTGCAATTAACGATGTCTGAAAACTTTCGTATATTACTATAATTATTTTCATTTATAATATTGAATAAAGTCGCTACTGCTTTTATAAGCCGGATTAAATTGCTGTATTCGAGTTTTCCGTGTAAATGATATCCATCTTCCCATATAGATACAGAAGTGAAATTATTATGTTCTAATTTTAGGAAACATAATCTTGGAATTAATCCCACTTCTGATAGCTTATAGTATAAAACATCAGGTAGGGATTCTGTGCTTTTACGTGTTTTAATAACGTATGTTTTTTCGTGTGTTTTTACTTTAGATAATGATTTGTTTGGAAGATTTTTTATTATTTCTTCATGTTCATCTAAATCAATATTTAATTCATGGATATATTCATGCTCAACATTGATAGGCGATATTCTGGCCTTTGATGATAGCAGATTTATAAGAGATCTCATAAACCCAGCGTGCGATATTATTAAAATAGTTTCATCTTTGTACTGTTGGAGTATTTTTGCTATATAAATCGATCTTGCTTGTAAGTTATCCCCTTTCTCTGCACCCGGAATAAAGTCTAAATCTCCTCTTTTTATCCATTCATCATAATATTTAGGAAAGTCCTTTTTTGCTTGTTCATGTGTTAATCCTGCCAAAACTCCTGAATCAAATTCCCTTAATTCAGAAACAGATTGTTTTGGAATATTCAGACTTTTGGAAATATATTCTGCTGTTTCCAGAGTTCTTGCAGAAGGGCTGTGAAGGATGAATGAAATTCCTTTGTCTTTTAAATTTTCTTTGACCGAATTCAGATTGTTTTTCCCTTGTTGGCTTATTCCATAATCATACTCATTTCCTTGAATTATGTGATTTACATTTCCTTCTGATAAAGCATGTCTGATGAGAAAAATCTTCATTGTGTTTCCTTATAGAGAATGAAAAACGTTTATTCTTTTGATTGCTTCATTTTTTATTACATTTGTTTGTTTTATTTTATGTTGAACCATTTTTATTGGGCACAGGGGGTCAATACCTTGAATTTTTCCAAACTCGACTATTTTTCTGACCTGGCAGCCACCACGACATTGTTTGTAAGATTGGCAACTGAAACAAGATTTTGTAATTATTGACTTTCTATATTCTTTTAATTCTTTGGATGTATCCAGAAACCGAGATAGAGATTCATAATCATAATAATTACCCAGTAATGTGTGGTTCATTAAACATGGTGTAATTCTTCCATCTGGATTTATTGTTATAAGCTCTTGAGCGCCAATACATCCTTTATTTTCAAAAATTCCAATATCTGCATTACAAAATACGGGATTAGTAATGTTTGTTAATGCGATTTTAAGTTTATAGTCATCAATGACAGATTGAAGCATTTCAGATGTGTTATAATACTCAGAACTTATCTTTCCATAGTATCTTTGTTCATGAAACAAACAGCGCTCAGGATTTGCAAATTTAACTTTTTCAACACCTAAACTTATTGCTAAATCAATTAAATCTATTGCTTCTTGCTTCGTAAAGCTTGGGGAATAAACGGGTTTAAAGCAAATCTCTACTGAACTGTTATTCAATATTTTATATCTGCCCAATGTTTCTACTCCGGAGATTAATTTATCAAATGTTCCAACACCTCTGCGTTCATCATTTTTTTCTTTGGATGCGGAATCAATGCTAAAACTAACAGACAGTAAATCATTTGAGGTCAGCAGATCGCACATTTTATCATCCAAAAGAGTACCATTTGTAGCCATAGAAATGACCATTCCTTTTTTGTTCCCATATTCAATATAGTTTTTGATACCGTCATAATCTATCGTTGGCTCTCCTCCGGCTAAATGAACTCTCATTATTCCAAGATCATAAAAATCATTGAAAACTTTTTGAACAATTGATGGTTTCATAGTTGTTTGGTTAATAAAATCTTTGTTATAACAATACCTACATGTTCGGTTGCATTTTGATGTGTAATCAAAATAAGCCTCTAATGGGATAAATGAATTACTATTTGTATTATCAATAATTCGGACTGGATAAGAAAAAACGCCAAGAGTTTGAAGCTCATTGGCGTATTTCGTCTTTTCCACTGCGGACAAAAAATTTGGGTCTTTGATCAATAAATCTTTTAAGGTTGTATCTTTTATTTCATAAAAACAAGCTTTATCTGGAGAGAAAACAATAGTTCCATATGTTTCTTTTCTGATCACGATGTGTCTGCTCATAAGCGTCTCATTTGGCTGAAATATTATATATTCTATTATGCAGATTTGACGAATAAGTCAAGTTGAAAAATATGTGAAATATTCTAGCATCAGTTAAAATCTGTTAATTTTCAGTTGTTTATTTTGTAAAATCATTAGTATTATGAGAGTGTTGGTTGTTTTATGCTTTAGCTAGGCATTTCCTATGTTTTTAAATAAACCGCCTGTTTAGGTGTTTCTTATATCTTAGTTAATTAACTTTTCAATTGAATATTCAAAATACGTTTCTGGGAGGTTTTCACGTGAGCTTATGGTTTCCAAAATTGGTTTACCGCCCATCCGTTCATAAAATTTATAACTTTTATTGGCGGTGAGGCAGCCTAGACCGAATGTCTTTGCTCCACGGATTTTCATTTGTTTTGCAAACTGCATCATAAGTTCTCGACCAATACCCGAACTCTGAGCCGATGGACGGACATAGAGAGCATGAAGTTCACAATCTGTTTTAAGTTGCTCATTGCTTTTACCGCCATAAACGAACCCCAAAATACGACCAGAACTATCAACGGCGACTAGCGAGACATTGTTTTGATCTTCTATGCGATTTTTAAATTTTTCTGTACTAACTTCTAAATATTCGGGTGTGGCCATTTGATTTAAAAGCTCATCCGACATTACGCCGCGATAAACTATGTTGCTTGCGCTTTGGATAACCTTTGCGATTTCCGATGCATCTTCTGGCTTGGCATTTCTTATTTTAAAATCTGTCATTTTATATATTCTATGGTGTTATTTTATCTTTATAAAATCTCTATCCCGTTTCCGATGGTCATTAATAATTCTCCTTGGTCATCGAAAATCATTCCGCAATTTTCGGGGAGGCAATAAATTCGCGCCATAAAATTATCAATCGAAAATTGGCGGACATACTCTTCGTGTTCCGGCCAATGGCATGCGATACTGACTTCGTTTAATAGGTTTAATCCCTTGGTGTGGTTATATCCAGTTGAGTCATCTGCCTGACGCGCTGTATCGATTGACTTTCCGAATATAATTGCACCGGCACTGCCTCCGTAAATAACACCACCGGATTTGATATATTCTTTTAATTTTACGTCCATACCCTTGGTTACAATAAAGTCCATCAGTTTATAAGTATTTCCACCACCAATATATACTGCGTCATAATCGTTAAGATTGATTGTGGTTGCATTATCTTCGGTCAGCATTTCTATTATTGCTGTTTCATGATAATGACGAACCAGGTCGGTGAACCATTTCAATGCCCCCATATATTTATCCGAATCCAATGCCGCGGGGCAATAAAGAATTTTTCCATTTGTTGGGATGCAATCGAAGAAGTGTTTATCAAGTTCTGCGCTATCTTCGCGATCGCCACCACCAGCGACAAAAATATAAGCTCCGCCACGAATAATTATATGCTTGAACCATTTTTCTTGGAATGCGGTTTCAGATTCTATTGTTTCATCATCCAAATCCAGACCATCGGGAACGATCACTAATTTATCATCGTCATCATCGGTTCTGTGGATAATGGCAATACAGCGTCCTGTGAATTCATCCAGTGGTTTATCTGGCCCCAAAACATACGCATCCAATTCTTCGCCATCGCCGGAAATTGTGTTTGGGATAAAGCCGTAATTTGTTTCATAAATAAACCCATGTTTTGGATGTTTCGAACCCAAAGGACGATCCATTTTTACAGTTACAATTTTATTCAGATATTTTTTTGCGAGCATTATTTATCCTTTTGATCGACTGCGCTTTCTAATATTGATATGGTTTTCTTTGTGGGGTCGATCTCGGTCATGGCGCCGTATGGTAATATAAATTGTGGAACGGTGTGTCCAAAATCCATATTGGTTACAATTGGAATATCTGTGCGCCCATATTCACGACATGCTTTTAAAATTTTGTCATCGAATTTTGGATAAAGTTTTAACCATTCTTCTTTTTCGGATTTTTCGCCCGGTTTGAACTCACCGCCTGGACGAGCAAACATAATTCCTTTGATGCGATCCAATATTCCTTGGGCACCAAAACAGCGCAGGGTATATAACATATAATCTGGCGATGGGCGTTCTTCGCTGTTCTCCAAGAATAAAATTGTATTGTTCCATTCATCAATTTCCGGCCATAATGGTGTTCCATTTAACATATTTAAAACATCTGTGCATCCACCCAATAACCGGCCCGTTGCTGGTTTGTCACCTTGGATAAAACGCCAAGGTGTGGTTGGGATACGTGGGCGACAAATATCGTTACCAGATTCCCAATCAATCCTATCAACCATGAATTCTGATGCGTGTGGTAATTCGCCAATTGGTTCGGTTGAGAATAATGTTTTTTTGGTGTTTTCCACTATCAATTCCGGGATGCCGCAATTTTCAGCATATCCGAACATTGTTGCCGGGCTGTAAAAAGATGAAATTCCAGCCTTTAAACACATAAAGTGGTTAACGGTTGTGTCTGACATACCCATAAATATTTTTGGATTGTTGCGCATAATTTCAAAATGTTTATCATTCATCAAACGCAACAAACGAATGGTGTCATCGCCACCGATATTGCACAAAATTGCTTTGATTTCCGAGTTTTGAAAAGCATCCATTAAATCGTTCAAGCGTAATTCCGGATGTTCATATAATTCAGACGGAGTTCTTAATGAATTTGGCATTTCGATGATGTTAACTCCGAATGCTTCCATGAATTGGCGTTTACCTTGTTCATATCTATCTCGCAATATACCAGCACCACCCCAAGAAAGAGATACTGTGGCGACTGTGTCCCCGGGTTTTAGTGGGGATGGTTTGATTAATGGTTTCATGGAGGCCTCCGTTCGTTATGATTATGGTATAATTGATGTGTTATGAAGTCAACCGTGTATTTGGTTGAAAGTTAAGCGGAATTCTAGTTTCATAAGAAGTTATGAATTTATCCTTGTTTACTATGAGGTATTCCCAGATATTTGAAACAAATTCCCTGTTATTTTGGCAGGGAATTTTCTGTGGGTAAGTAGGTAAAGTGTCGGGTCAATAGATCCCCACCTGTGCGGTAATGACGATAAGGGTAGGTTATTCGGTGTAAATCGAAAATATTCCCTGTATTTTCCCTGTTAATGAAGTTGGGTTTTATAAGGTATTAGGGCAAAACGCTGACTTTTGGCTGATTATGGCCGAATGTTTAAAATGATCAATTTATAAGTGGTTCATCACGTTTAGTATGCTCTACACCAATAACATTTACACCACCGCCAGTAATCTGGTGTTTTAGTATAAATATCAAACAAAGCCCGCGTACAGCGGGCTTTGTGATTATATACAATGGAACATATACGCAAAACTTGCTATTTTTATTACCATTCTATATAATGCCATAAAACACAGAGTCAATTCAGTTGAAATTTAGATAAAGGGCTAGACATGAAATACGTGAGAAGATTGAATTATAACAGTAGATCAGCTAAGATTTTTCGTGAGTTATACGCCCAAGGCAAGATAACACAGCTTACTGTAGAGGAAAGCTATGAATTAGACAGCAAAATTGCTGAAGGTATGGAAAAAATCAACGAGGAGTATCAAAGAAAATGTCTTGGTACTATTGTGTCAATGAGAGCAAAAGGTCTATTAATGTGATAAATTCTTGTGTGGGGCAGTTGATAAAAGTTTAGTCACCCGCCAGATAACTTGTTGATTTTGCTGTAATTTTTAACAAAATCAATAGCCCTTGAATTATCCCCGGAATCCGGGGATTTTTTGATGTGTTTTTAAGGTTATTGCAATGGTATGTAATTTTATATGTGAAAATACGGCGATATTTTGATGTTTACATACAATGCCCGTTTTTGGCAGTGCACTGTTCATTGGTGCGTCGGAATTTTAAGGGTGTTTATTATTGATTTTTTTGACGATTTGTGGTACAATGCAAAGCATATTGAGGCGGATTTGCCGCCGTTTTTTATTGCCCCGCCATTGTGCGGGGCTTTTTATTTAACAAAGGAAAAACCAATGATAAAAACACCACAGTTTTTAAGAAAACTAATGCGGTCGGACGCGTACATAAATAAAGATAATCCATCCCATTCGAAAACAAATGCAGAAGTTACAAAGCAATTGCAAAGGTTCTATCCGGGAACTTTGGAATATGACGCGACTGGTCGTATGGCAGAACCTGAATACGATATGACGCTTGAGCAGTTTGAGGAAGCGGAAGCCCAAATAAAAGTCGAACTGGATGAGAAAATTAAACAAATAAAAAAAGGTGACGATGAAAATGATGAGGATGCAGAAGAATCTGAAACAGAGTTCAAGATTATTTTGTCTGAAATAATCCCAGTAAGAGTTTTGATGAATGACGATGTTATCGAGACAAAAAATCTTGAAATTTATGATGTTGAAATCCTGGATTCAGGGGAAGAGAACGAGGCCAATTGCCAAGATTGTGGTTGGCCAATTGAAGTATGCATCTGTGATAAAGAGGTAGTATATGTCTGGTGCAGTGGCGGTGGCTGTGATGCATGCGCATCAATGGCCGGCACAATTTTAAGCGATCCAAATGAAGCGGGTGGGATGCATCCAAATTGTGCATGTTATGCAGAAGAAATGACCAAGGAAGAATATGAGGCGGAGTACGGAAAACCAGATCCTGAGAAACAAGCTAAACTGGCAGAGTTAAACGAAAAGAAAAAAGAATGGAAAGAGAAGGAAGTGGATAAAGATAAAAACTTTGAAACAGCGTATAAAAACCTTAAGGAGCCCGAAGGTGGTTATACAGATGGAAAGAATCAGAAAAAAGATGAGCCTACAAATATGGGTATCAAGCAAAGCACCCTTGATGATTACAGCGCAAAACACCCTGATAAGGAATTCCCAAAAGATGTGAAAGATTTGAAGCAAGAACAAGCGCGTGAAATTTATAAGGATGCATATTGGGATAAAACGGATATACCAAAAATAGAAAATGATCGTATCAGAAATGCTGTATTTGATATGAATGTAATGGGTGGCGCGGGTCGCGTTACACAGAATGCATTAAATTCTTATGCCGATGCAGGGTTAAAAGTTGATGGCAAAATAGGTGCTAATACAATAAAAGCTATTAATTCAATTCCAGAAAACAAAGTCCCAGAATTTATGGATACCTTAAAGGCGGTAAGGTTTGATTATTTACGTTCAACTACGAATTGGCCAACAGCAAAAGGCGGATGGACAATCAGAACAAATAATTATTAAAATGTAAAACGCGAGCCAGGTTATTCTGGTTCGCGTTCAGGTGGCAAAGTCCATTTTCCGGACAAATAATCCGCTATATATTCTGGAACATTTTGTACTTGCTGACCTACAAATGGTTCACAGTTTGCAGCTACCCCCAGATTTCGCCCGCCAACATAGATATATGCGATATCTATAGGTTCGTCGTTTATATATATTTGATAGAACTGGATATTGTTTTTAATATAATCGACTTTTTTGTATTCGACTTTATTTATCTTTTTTTCTATTGGTTCGATATCTTGGCATGGCGCACAAAAATCTATGTAGGTATCTGTGGATTTCAATATGTTATACGCATTATCTCTTGTGTTTTTATCTATGTAAGCACATTGATCTGCGTTTGCATTGTTACATATAAATAATAGGCTTGCGCCAAAAATCCAGAATACATTTCTCATGATTAAAACTCTATTGGTTTTACTATAAAAAGTCAATGATTGTTAAAAAACAATTTTTCCTGTTCGGCAAAGTTTTGGGATTTGGATGCAAAAAAATATTTGTATTTTGATAATTTATGCGAATATTATGAACGTTTTGTTATGCCTGTAATTGCGGAATTGTAATTTTAATAAATCTTATATCTTGTGGTATATATTATTATGGAATTAGTGTGTATTAATCCAAAACCGTCGGAATGTTCCGTCTTTGTCGGTAAGTTTAGTTGATTCTAGACCACCAAATTTTTTCTTTGCCACGAGTATTGTTTTTAACGATCCAATGTTAGTTTCCATACAAGTTATAAAAACTTTGTTTAACCCTGTATTTTTTGCTTTTTTCAAAACAAGAAATAATGATTTCTTTGCAAGACCATGACCACGCATGGATGGTCGGATATTGTACCCTATGTTTCCAGCACGTTGTTTAAGAAAGCTATTTAATTCATGGCGGAGGGTTATAAAACCGGCATATTCATTATTATAAATAATCCAGTACTCAGAATAAGGAACGATATTTTCTGGGAGATTTATGCCTTTGTGGTGATTCAACTTTGGGGACACTTTTTCATGGGATGCGATTTCATGTGCATTACCAATTCTTTCGTACATTTGGTTTTTTAGAACTGGTAACGTAATCCGATGCTGCCGTTTAGCATGTCGTATTCAGAAGAATAATCATAGTTTATGTGGCCGTAAATTCGTATGCTGTTCGATAGTTGAGCTGTAATTCCAATCCCTGTATTCAGAGCGCCACCGTTTAGATCGCTGATCATTTGTATGCCGCTGTTTGTTACGTCTGTCTTGCCCATGAATTCATATTTGTAACCAAGCCAAAGGTATGGTTCAAAAACATTTTCGTTGTAACCAAAATCGCGCCAGCCAATCATAAGTCCAAGGTCGCCAACCAGCGATTTCGTCGTATCAATAATTGCATTCAATCCGGATTCTGCGTTTATTTTTGTGAACGTTAATTCTGTGCGTGGTTGAATGAAATATTCCTTGTTCCCGAATATGCCAAGCGATATTTGTTTCCCGGCTTCTAGGCTGGCGGAAACAGCGTCGGTTTTACCAGTTTCCATTGTATCAACAGAAGGTGATGTATTGGTCATATCATAATCAAACCAATAATAACGTACTGTGGTGTCGACATAAAAACCATTGTCTGATAAATATGTTAAATATATGCCTGTGTATTGAGTATCAATTTTAGCCGACGCAGTGTTAAAGTCAAAGTGTTGGTCAAAATCAAATTTTCCATTGTTATAACCATACAGCCCGCCTAGGAAAATATCGAATGTTTTTCCGGACCATATATCATGATCATATCCCAATTCGAATCCATAGAACTGTATGTCTGTATTCTGATTGTCTGAAACATTGCCAATCCCGGCCACAGGACGTGCCCACAGTGAATTGCGTTTTGACGAATGATAATGCTTGTGATTGTCGTTTTCATCGGATTTTATGTTATGCACCATTTCTTGGATTTCGCCGCTGCGTTTGTGCAATGCGTTATTCAAGCTGCGTGTGTACGCCAACAATGCTGAACGCATGGCGGCAACATTGTAAACTGAATCCGCGATGCCTGCCTGATAAATTTGGAATACTCCTGGTGAATTGGGATTTTCGCGTAATAAATATTGATAACCATTTACTGTGTCAAAAAATGAAAAAGTTGCATTTGAAACGGTGGCGCCGGATACGTCCAGAATGTCTGCATTAAGCAAGTTGCTGGCAAGGTCGCCGGAGTAAGTAAAAACATAATCGCCAGAAAGATTTCCTTGCATTATATATTTTAAATCAATCTGATCTGAATTTGCCCCAGAAATGGCAAGATCCAAAGTTCCATTTCCCGACAGGTTGTTTATTGTTACATTTCTGATGTTGTGCTGATATGTCGTACCTGCTGTTATAAATATTTTTGCACCATTCAATTCCAATGAAGATCCAGAGTCGGTTAAAAGATAATTGGTGGTGACGTTTGAAATGATGTTTAAATAACTGCCCGAGTTAAAAACATTTGTGCCAGTTAAAGAATTGGCGGCATTTGCCAGTTCAACAAAAGATCCGGAATTTACAGTTACGTCTTTTAATACTGATCCGACAGTGCCAAAATAAACAGATGCTCCATTGTTAAATGTAATTCCTTGGGCAATTGATGTCGAACCGTTAAGTTGGAATCTGATTCCGGACAGTTCGGTGTTTAAAACTTTTGAATTTGAATTGGCCCATAATTCCCCGGTGCCAGAAATGCTGGAATCGCGAAGAGTTGCGTTGTCGTTCAAGTCGAATCTTTCGCCAGATGTGGAATTGAAAATAACAAAAGTGGAATTTGACACAACAGTATTGTTTTTGAATTGTATTTTTGATTCCTGGGCGTCAAAATTAAGGCCGGTCAACACAACATCGTTTTGAGCAATGAATCTGATGCTGGCCCCAGTTACATTCGCGTTTGTTAATGTGGATCCGGTAATCCCGGACATCAGAAAATCAATATTGTATGTGCCAACAGGGTAGAAATCGTTCGCCATAATAGTCAAATTTTCAAGCGTATTAATTTTTGTTGTTCCGCTGATAAGAAGCGATGCGCGGGCATTTTGATCGTTTTGATCAACTGTAACATTTGTTAATGCAAATCTGGTGGCGTTATTAATGCGTGCGCTGTGTAACAACAAGCCATCTGCTTCTAGTGCGCCAGCGGTTGACATTTCCAGCCTGTAGTTATTATCGTCAGAATGCGTTGCGGAATTATTTATTACCTGGATGTTATTGCCGATAATGTTTGTATTCAAGATGGTTGTTTTGGCAGTTTTTGTTATAAGTAAATTTTCAAAATTATAATAATTGGCCGCATTTGTAGTGATTGTGCCGTCAGCAATTGTAAAATTGCGCAAAGTTGAACGATTGATCGCACTGTTTGATGTATTGTCAAAAACCAATGTGCCGCCGGTATTTAATGATCCACCGTCAATAATAGACCTTGCCTTGGCAGTCAGTTGGCCGCCGAAAGTAATGGTTGTGTTGTTCATAGTGCCGCCGCCAGAGTTAACAACAAAACCCTGGTTTGCGCCAGTTCCAGTGCCATAAATCGTCGTGTTGTTCATCGTGCCGCCGACGTTGTTTGCCAAGCCTTGGGTTGCGGCGGCTGTGCCGGTGCCGGTAACGGATATTCCAGAGGTTGAACCCGTGGCATTAATGTTGCCAATGTTGCCCGCAGTTATGTCAGAAGTATAAGGAGAATTAGAAGAATCGATAGTAATAGTTGCAGATTGTAACGTTGGTGCAGTCAGAATCAATATCGCCATGGATGTTAAAATTTTCTGCATGATTATATTCCTGTGTGTATAAATGGTTATGTGGTGTATTTTATCATAAATGGGCATTTGTATCAAATTATAATTGTTTGGGCGCAATTAATATATGATTTTACCGAGATCTATTTGTTTTGGGTTGGGTTTTATTTTTCTTGAATATCATAATAATTATAATAAGATTGTCTTTGTAATGAAAACACGTACAGAATATATTGTAAAACAACAAGAGCTTGATATTTTTAAAAGTATCAAGAGGGTTCTTGATTCTGTGGATAAATTTAATCTGCCTGAGGATCATTTGATTTCGTGCCATGAAATCTGTCATGCGGTTGCGAAAATATACAATTTAAGGGTTGAAACAGGGTATTATATGCCGGGTTTTGAGCATTCTTGGTTGATGACAACCTCTTTTGGGGAACAATCCCCGTTTGATAATATAATTGAGGTTTATCCTGTTGGAACGATTGGTGGACCGATTTTTATTGAAAATAATTTAGCATTATTTATGAAAAAATCTGGAATGTATAAACCTGCAAATTTACCAAATGTAAATATTGAATCAAAAGATTTTAAAAGTATTGTCGCAATAATTGAAAAAACTTTGTGTCGCGCCCGTTAGCATAGCTTTGGGGTTTAGCAATGTTTTCAACAGTTTTGTTTTCTTAATTTGAAGATTTTGTAATTTTATATCGAATTTTTTTAAAATGCTGTTTCTATTTAGGCGGGTGTTTTATTGTCTTGGATTAATGGGGGTGGTTTTGATATAATGTCGTCAATTCAAAAGGAGTTGTTATGAAAGTTGGTGTTATTGGTGGTGGTGCTTGGGGGACTGGGTTATCAACCGCTGTGGTGCGTGCAGGAAATTCGGTTTTAGTTTGGGTTCGTGAACAAGAGATTGCAGATGGAATTAATCAGATGCATGAAACACCTTATTTGTCTGATGTTAAATTGGATTTCGCAATTGTTGCGACGAATGATTTGTCCGAATTGCAATATATGGATTTATTATTGTTTGTTGTGCCTTCGCGTTTTTCCCGTGGTGTTTTAAAGGAAATGGCGAAATGGGAAAAATGTCCATCAATTGTTATGTGTACCAAGGGAATTGAGGCGAATACTGCCCATTTTATGGCGGATGTTGTTCGTGAAGAATTGCCCGACGTTTCGGTTGCCGTGTTGGGCGGGCCACAATTCGCCGGTGAAGTTGCCCAGGGAATGGAAACCTGGACAATGATTGCGGCCAAAGATAAAAAGTTAAATGAATTGGCAAAGCAAGCAGTGGATAGCGACAATTTTCATGTTGTTTTATCAGACGATGTTGTTGGTGTTCAATTGTGCGGGGCTGGTAAAAATGTTGTTGCTTTGGCTGTTGGCTATATTGCCGGAGCCGGTGGTGGTGAAAATGCACGTGCCGGTCAGATGGCATTGGCGTGGAAAGAGATTGTTAATTTAGGATTAGTGATGGGCGCCAAAATGGAAACTTTTTTGGATATTCCAGGTTTAGGGGATTTGGTTTTGTCCGCTACGTCGGTGACAGGTCGAAATTATTTAACTGGGTTTATGTTGGGGCAGGGTAAAACTATGCAACAAATTCATGATGAAAAACCAATGTTATCCGAAGGTGTCGAAGCAATTAAAGCAATTTTAATTTTGGCAGATCGATATAAAATTGATATGCCGATTATTAGAAAAATTGGTCGCTTAATTCACGGATAATATATTTTATAGGGAGAGAGATTATGGCTTGGGTGTGGTTGATTTTGGGAATGGCTGCTATGTTTTTTGGTGCCGAGTATTTAGTTCGAGGAACGTGTCGTTTGTCGGCGCGTTTAGGATGGCCCGAGTTTTGTGTGGCGGTACTGGTTATAGGATTGGGCGGGTGCTTGCCGGAATTGGTTGTAACAATTGGCGCAGCAGCACGAGGTTTAGGGGATGTTGCAGTTGGTGGCGTTATTGGGGCAAATTTAATTGCGATTTTATTATTATTAGGATTGGCCGGGTTAATTCGTACGTTGGATATTCCAATTGGTCGATATAAATCATATATGATATTTTTAGGATTGGCCGCGGCGTTGTTGACGTTGATGGTTATTGATGGAGAAGTTTCGCGGATTGGAGCATTTGCGTTATTGTTATTATTTGGCGGATTTTTATTACGTGAATATTTATCCAGTAGAAAGCAGGTTGTTATTTGTTTGTCATGTGATTTGGTGCCGACGATATTTATGACTTGGAAAATGATTTGGTTATATATTGGGATGGGTGGTTTAGTTTTAATCGTTGGAGGACATGTATTTTTTGATGCTTTGATGGAGATTTTAAGTCAGTATAATTTAAGTCAGGCATTTGTTGGTACGTTTGTTGTGGCAATGGCGACATCCATGCCAGAATTTATTATTACGTTGATGGCGGTCAAGAATAACAAGACTAATATTGCGTTTGGAAATATTTTGGGTTCAAGTTTTATTCGTATAGTTTTATTATTGGGATTGGCCGGCATTATCAGCCCATTGAAAATTTCAGGTTCAATTCAGACATTTGATATTTGGGTTTTGTTGATGGCCGTGGGATTATTGGCTTGGTCCATGATTGTTCGTAAAAAAATCACAAAGCAGGATGCGTTTTTATATTTAGGTGCGTATGGAGTTTATTTCGCATTTTTATTGACCAGGATGTGATTTTTATCGGATTTGCTTTTTTATTTGTATTATTATCGATTGCGGACGATGTTTGTATAATGGAGTGAAACTATTGATTAAAAAATCCCCAGATGGGGATTTTTGTTTAGATATGTTTTTTGATTTTTTTGACGCTGCGTTTTATTTCGTGGACCAGTTTTTCATCAATTGATTTTTCGCGTTTTTGTTTTGATGGTTTTAATTCCGGTTGAGTTGATGTGCAAAATTTACATTTGGTTGCGCGGTACGGAATGTCCGATAAACAAAACGGGCATGATTTTGTGCGGGATGCAGTGGAATCAATCATTATGTTTGTGCGGCTGAGCCAGCGGATGACCAAGAATACCGCGATGGCGGCAAGAGTAAAGCTGATTATTGTATTTAAAAATGATCCGACGTTCATTGTTATTGCGTGCGCGGATTGTGCATCGGCCAGGGTTTTATAAATCATTTTGCCATCGTTGCCGGGATATATTGTAAAGAATATATTCGATAAATCCACCGTTCCGAAAATTAATCCCAATGGTGGCATTATAATATCGCGGACCATGGATTCGACGATTTTTGCAAAGCTGGCACCCAGGGCCACACCGATTCCAACGCCCAATATATTACGGCTTTCCGAAAATGCGCGGAATGATTTCATGAAGTCTTTCATTTTTTGTCCTTTGGTCTTATTTTCGTTTGGATTTATAGCATATTTTTTTAAAGGATGCAATAATGTGTTAATAGTTTTGTTGCTATCCCCCTCTCTATAAAACATGATGATCGAAGATCATATGTTTTATGATCTCTCCCCAACGGGGAGAGATGGTTTTTATAAGGGATTTTTATTCTCCGATTTTGTTTTTACGGCCGAGGTTCTTTTTGCGAATGACCGAATCCAATTCTTTTTTGCGGAGGCGGATTACGTCTGGAGTTACTTCGACCAATTCATCGTCCAAGATGTATGAAAGTGATTCTTCCAATGACATGCGGCGAGGAGGAGCCAAGAATTGTTTTTCATCGGATCCAGATGCGCGCATGTTGGTTAATTCTTTGCCTTTGATTGGGTTTACTTCCAAATCATTGTCTTTGGCATTTTCGCCGATAATCATACCTGAATATACCGATGTCCCGTGTTCAACAAACAAGGTTCCGCGTGATTCCAAATTATATAGTGCGTATGTTACGGCCATGCCGGTTTCCATGGATACCAATACGCCGTTACGGTAATGTTCAATGTCGCCACGGTATGGTTCGTAACCATTAAATACTCGGTTCATGATTCCTGATCCGCGTGTGTCTGTGCGGAATTCGGATAAGTATCCGATTAATCCACGGGATGGTGCCGAGAAAATTAAACGTAGTTTTCCAGATCCCGATGGTTTCATTTCCAACAGAGTTGCACGACGTTTTGATAATTTTTCAACAACAACGCCAGAGTATTCTTCGTCGACATCAATTACAACGTCTTCGATTGGTTCAAGGCGTGCGCCGTTTTCATCGTATTTGAACATAACACGTGGGCGGGATACGGATAATTCGAATCCTTCGCGGCGCATTGTTTCAATTAAAATTCCCAATTGTAATTCGCCACGGCCAGATACTTCGAATGATTCGTTGCTCTCACTGACGTTGACCTTTAATGCAATGTTTGTTTCGGCTTCTTTGAATAAACGGTCGCCGATCATGCGAGATGTTAATTTTTTCCCGCCACTGCGCCCAGCCAAGGGTGATGTATTCACAGAAAATGTCATCGACAGTGTTGGAGGATCAATTGGTAATGCAGGAATCGGTTCGGTTACAGTTGTATCACATAGTGTATCAGAAACAGTAGCTTTGGTAAATCCAGCGATTACAACGATGTCGCCGGCGTTGGCGGATTCCAGGGTAACCTTTTGCATGCCGCGATGTTCAATGATTTTTGTAACCTTGGCACGTTCAACAATGTTGCCGTTCATATCAATTGCATGTACTGGTTGGTTGATTTTTACCGTTCCAGATTCAATTTTACCAGTCAAGATTCGTCCAACATATGGATCTGATTCCAATGTGGTTGCCAACATTTTAAATGGTGCGTTTAATTCGCAACGGCCCGCAATACAGTCAGGGGCAGGTACGTGATCAATGATCATGTTAAATAATGGTGTTAAATCTTTGCGTTCATCGTTTAGATTACGGATGGCCCAGCCTTCGCGGCCGACAGCATATAAATGTGGAAAGTCCAATTGAGAATTTGTCGCGCCCATTTTGTCGAACAGGTCGAATACTTCGGTTAATACTTCGTCCGCGCGTTGATCGTTTCGGTCGATTTTATTAATCACAACAATCGGGTGGAGGTCCAGTTTTAAAGCCTTGCCCAGTACGAATTTTGTTTGTGGCATTGGGCCTTCGGCACTGTCGACCAATAATACAACGCCATCAACCATTGATAAAATTCGTTCTACTTCGCCGCCAAAGTCTGCGTGCCCAGGTGTGTCGATAATATTAATTTTATAATCATTCCATATAATGGATGTTGGTTTCGCACTGATTGTAATGCCGCGTTCGCGTTCAATGTCGCCCGAATCCATCATGCGTTCAGCAACCTTTTCGTTTTCGCGGAATGTGCCGGATTGTTTTAACATATTATCAACCAAGGTTGTTTTGCCGTGGTCAACGTGTGCGATAATTGCGATATTGCGGATCTTCATTTTTAAGCCTTTCATGTTTAAGCGATGTAGGATAAAACGAAAATTGCGTGTTGTCTATTAAAAAATGTCTTGACTTTCAGGTTGAAATGTGGTACTATGTTTCCATTAACAGTAGAAGTGTATTTGATCGGCCCTGGGCCGATTTTTTTATACTTTTTTAATAATTGCAAAGATTGCCACGGAGCCATAGCTCCTCGCAATGACAAATAAGAGTTTTGTATGGAGAATATGGATTTGGCCTGGTGGATACAGGTTGTAGAAGTTCCCTTGATCGGGGGCTTTTTTTTATGGATTCGAAATCAGATTTCGGCAGTCGAACATTTGGTTGAACGTTTACGCGAGAATTATGCGTTTCATGTAGATGCAATTCGCAAAGATTTGGCTGATTATAAATTAGATGTTGCAAGGAATTACGCAAGTATGTCCGCTATGAAGGATTTGGAAACTAGGTTGACGGATCATTTGTTGAGGATTGAAAAAAAATTAGAGAGAGGAGACAATTTATGAATGTTGTTTTAAAAACAGAAATGGTTTCACAAATTTCAAAGCCGATTTTTACAATTATTGAAAATTATGATGATGAAAAGAGGATTCAATATAAATTGGCCCGAGTAATGTATGCGGAAACAAGTGGTGAAGATTTAGCGGTTAAGGAAGCATTGGCTGCTATGATTTTAAATCGACATAAATTGTTGGGACAATCTTTTGAAGCAATTGGTGAGGATGCGGCACTATTTGAATCGTTAGATCGGGAATCGAATCATCATTCGTATTTGTTTGTTGATAACACTGATGAAGAATTTTTGGTTTGTTTAAGAACAATTCGGCGGATGATGTTAGGACAAATTTCAAATAATATATTTTCAGCGGTTCGGTTTCATCGAAATGATATGGATCCGGATTGGGCCAGAGCGTTGGGGTATATTTATGAAGTTGGGAATTTGTTATTTTATTTATAGAAAAATCAATGAAAAGCGAAGCCAACTAGTACGTTTTGATTGATTTTGAAATACTTTTGTTGGTACGGGTATTTTTTTAGAGTCAAAGGTTGGTGTGTTTTAGACATTATATATAAGGAGTTATTATGAATACAATTTTAAGCATTATTAATGGTGGGTTATTTAAAGGTAAAAAGACATATATTACAACCGGGGTTGGAATTATTTCCGCAATCGGTGCGTTTTTTGTCGGAGATTTAGGTTTGATTGATTTATTGCAGACGGTGTTTCCGTTGGCTGGGATATTTTTTCTGCGTTCCAGTATTGCAAAATAACGTGAAAATGGGCGATTAAAAACAAGTTCCAAAAATTTTAGAACCTTATGTACCACTATGTACATCGCGGCCCTAAAATTTTTGGAATTCTTTATACTCATCCCATTTTGACGTTATTTTAGTTCGTTCATTAAGTGGGTAATACTTTTACTGTGGAGGGGTTATGGATATTCCAGAAAAATTTAAAAATGAAAATGGTGAGTTGAATGTGGATTCATTGATGAATTCATATTTGGCGTTGGAAAAAAAGATGGGTGGGATGATTTCAATCCCAAATAATGATATGGATGATGAATGTCGTCAGAAGTTTTTCAAAGCAATTGGTGTGCCGGATGATGTTTCAGAATATCCGATACATCCGATGTTTGAAAATAATGATTCGATTCGAAATACGTTTAAAAAAATTGGTTTGAATAAAAATCAAGTTGAACAGATTTATTTGTTGGCGGATGAAATTTTAAAACCAGAGTTGGATAATATTTTTCAAATTCGATCCGAGTTGGAAGAATTAAGTGAATTAGAAAAAATTTTTGGTTCAAAAGATAAAATGATTTCATCATGTGAATCAATTCAAGCGTGGGGCGAAAAGTTTTTGCCGGAAGATGTTATGAATACAATGTGTTCCAGCGCCAAGGGAATACAAGCGTTATACAATATGATGCAATCGGTTGAGCCAAAAATTTCAACTGGTGAAAATTTTGATTCATCATTAAATGAAAATGATTTACGAACGATGATGCGTGATCCAAAATATTGGAGAGAACACGATCAAGAGTATGTAAAAAAAATTGAATCGGGTTTTAAAAAATTATATTCGTAATTTTTTGAAATTATTTTTTAGAATTTATTAAAAAGTGCTTTACTAAAATTTCCAGATCCATTACAATTGTTTTAAGATCATTAAAAAATGATCTGAGATAAATAAGGAAGGAGAAAGGAATGTCCGTATTATCAAAGTTCTTTAGCGAAGGGAAAAAACCAGCTGCAAAAAAAGTAGCTGCGAAACCTGCTGTTAAAGCTGCTGCAAAAAAACCAGCTGTTAAAAAACCAGCTGTTAAAAAAGTAGCTGCGAAAAAACCAGCCGCTAAGAAACCAGTTGCAAAAAAAGTTGTAGCTGTTAAAAAACCAGTTGCTAAGAAACCAGTGGCCAAAAAAGTTGCTGTTAAAAAAGCTCCTGCGAAAAAACCAGTTGCAAAAAAAGTTGCAAAATTGGCTGTTAAAAAAGCTGTTGCAAAAAAACCTGTAGCCGCAAAAAAGCCAGTTGCAAAAAAAGTTGCTGTTAAAAAAGCCCCTGCGAAAAAACCAGTTGCAAAAAAAGTTGCTGTTAAAAAACCAGCAGCCAAAAAACCAGCTGTTAAAAAAGTAGTTGCAAAAAAACCAGCAGCAAAAAAACCAGTTGCTAAGAAAGTAGTGGCAAAAAAAGCCCCTGCGAAAAAACCAGTTGCAAAAAAAGTTGCTGTTAAAAAACCAGCAGCCAAAAAACCAGCTGTTAAAAAAGTAGCAAAGAAAAAATAAGATGGTTGTGCGGGTTCGGCCATTTGGTTGAACCCGTTTTTTGTTTAGGAGAGTTCGAGAGAATAGAGAGGATTGGATTATGGCAAGACCAAAAAAGAAAGTTTCATTGGCAAGAGAAATTAAGGTCAAAAAAGTTAAAAAGATTAAGGCTGTTAAATCAGTTAAGGCGGAGAAAGTTGTTAAGCCTGTTAAGGTGGTTGAAGCTGTTGAAAAAGATTTAAATTCTGTGGTGCCTGAAAAAAAGGGTGCTGCGGAGCAAAAGTTGTTAAAAGAAACACAAAATTCAGTTAGCAATATTGGGCATGAAATTACAAATATTGCGGGTTATATTGGTGCCAGACGGTTTATGGCATTTTGGATGATGGTGTCAGCATTTGTTGCAACTTATTTTGGTGTTATGAATGCGGTTGCTGTTTATAGATACACAGATGTGTTTTCATTAGATTTGTTTTTAATTGACCAATTTTTTGTTTGGATTTCGTTGTTTATGAAATTTTTTATTCCTATGTTTTTGTTTGTTATTGCATGTGTATTTTTGTTTGTTTATGGAAATTACACAGAAAAACGTCGTCCAAGAGTTTCCAAGGAATTAAAACAAAACGTTGTGATTTCTTTGGGATTGGGATTTGTAGCGGGAATTCTGTATTATTTGGATGCTGGGCATATAATTGGACGTAGTTTGTCGGAATACTGTTTATCGGACCAAGTATGTTGGTTTTCATGGGATATGGTTTGGTTTGCAGTTCGTCGTTTCGCAATAGTGTCATTTATTTTGACATTAACAATTACTTCGTTCCGAGCAATTTATAGTGAATTATCATTTATGTTTGCCAAGAAGTAATAATTTTGATTTCTTGTTAGAGAGTGATCCCCGGACAATAAAAAAGTTCGGGGATTTTTGAAAGAGAGTATTTAGCCTTTAAAATATTTTATTTTTTGCCCAACGAGTGTTGTGGCATTTTTATTTTGGTAAATAAAAATGTAGGAATAAATGTATTTATATAGTTGAGATTGCATCGTTGAGTTTTCCTTGTGTTAAAATTCTGGTGGGTGGGTCGTCAAGTAGACGAAGTTCAATTCTGCCAATCATATGTTAATAGTTTGAAAAATATAAATTTTATGCTATTCTTCAAGCGATTGGTACAAAATATAAAAGGATTTTTGATGGATGTTATTGATTTAAAGATGTTTCCAAAAGTAATTTCAACGGACGTCAAAGGTTTGGAATTGAGATTTGTCGAACCCGATTTGGAAAATGCGCGATTGCTTTTTAATATGACGGAAAGAAATCGGCATCATCTGTTGCCATTTGTTCAGTGGGCAAATGACGATGTTGTAAAAGATGTTAATGATTCTTTGGCGTTTTTATATGCTGCAAAGTCTGATTGGGAGGATTGTAAAAATTTTGAGTTTGGGATTTTTTTTGATGGCGCTATGTGCGGATGGATTGATGTTCACAAGATAAATACGCAAGACAGGTTGTGTGGATTGGGATATTGGCTGGATAAAGATATGACAGGCAAAGGGATTATCAAATATGCAATTTCGGCACTGGAAAAAGAGCTGTTTAATGATTTTAAAATGAATAGAATTTTTATACGGTGCGATAGGGAAAATGAACAAAGCAAAAAAGTAGCCAGCCGTTGCGGTTATGTATTTGAGGGCGAATTGCGCGAAGATGTATTTGTAAGAAAAGAAAATAGATTCAGAACTTCGGCATTGTTTTCAAAATTAGCAAAAGAATTCAAATAAAATAAGTGAGTTTTTCGGGGAACCCAGTTGGGCCCGAGTGTTTAGAAGTATATTTTTGCAGCGCGAGATTTTATTAAAAATATAACATTAATTTTGATATTGGATTATTTGTTGTCCCAACGATTGTTGGGGCATTTTATTTGAAAAATAAAATGTAGAAATAAATATATTTATATTAATTTAGATAAATTATAGGGTTTCGAATTATCAGAAAATCGTGATTTGTTTGACGTTTGGTTTTTAATATTTCCTGTACAACTGTGAGAGTATTTGTGTTTGCCGGGAGTGGGGTTCATTCCCGGTTTTTTAATTTAATAAAGGAGTTATAGATGTCTTTGTCAATTGACCAAGCGTTTGTTAAACAGTTCGAAGCCGATGTGCATTTGGCGTATCAACAAATTGGTACAAAATTGCGTGCTACGGTTAGATCAAAAAATGGAGTTGTTGGCGCAAGCACAACTTTTCAAAAAGTAGGCAAAGGTATTGCCAGTTCAAAATCGCGTCATGGGTTGGTGCCTGTGATGAATTTGGATCATGAGCCAGTTGAATGTTTGTTGAATGATTTTTATGCAGGGGATTGGGTTGATGCATTGGATGAATTAAAAACCAATGTTGATGAACGTCGTGTTGTTGCGTCCGCTGGGGCGTATGCGTTGGGTCGAAAAACCGATGAATTAATTATTAATGCTATGAATTCTGCGACCGCATTTGTTGGGGATTATTCAACCGGTTTGTCCAAGGATTTGATTTTATCCGCAATTGCAAAATTAAATCAAAATGATGTGCCAGATGATGGTCAGAGATTTGCTGTTGTTGGTGTTAATCAATGGAACCAATTATTGTCCATGGATGAATTTGTATCATCAGAATATGTTGGAAATCAATATCCATTATTGAGTGGATCCGAGTCCAAAAAATGGATGGGGATTATTTGGGTTTTACATAATGCGTTACCAATTAATGGAGATGAGCGTGATTGTTTCATTTATCACCGTTCGGCCATTGGTCATGCATGTGGTCAGGATGTGAAATCCGATATTTCTTGGCATGGTGAACGTGCAGCGCATTTCGTATCAAACAGTATGTCCCAAGGGGCCATTATGGTTGATGGATCTGGTGTTGTTCGTTTGAAATGTGAAGACGCACAATAGTTAATTTTACCGGTTCGGTCAGATTTTATAAATTATTGCAATGAAAATAATATATTGAATTTCAGATCGAACCGATAGGATTTTTAATAATTAAATAAGGAGTTATTTATGTCTTTTTCAAATAAATGTTTGTCGGTCATTGCATATGCAAATGGCTTTACTTTGTGGCATTATGCCGGTCGTGAAGCGATTGCAAATATTCAGGTCGATGGTTTTTTTAATACTGTTTCTGGATTGATGAACAAGGGCGATATGATTTTAACAAACGGAACTGATGCCACTAGAATATTGGTTGTAACAAGCACGGATGAAGTTGTTAAAACGGTTGCGTTATAATTTTGTGCCCATTGCTGATTCAAGTGTTCGATTTGGCGATGGGCTGTTTGGTGCCATTATGGTTGCCCTTATTAATAGAGAGGTTTTTAAATGTTAACCAAAATAGATTTATGCGCGCAAGCATTATTAAAAATTGGTGAAAAACCGATTGTTTCCATGTCGGAAGAATCGGTTGCGGCCGTTATGGCGCATGCAATATTTCCAGGCGTTGTTGATGGTTTGGTGGCGATGCATCCTTGGAATTTTGCCAGAGTTTCAAAAAGATTGATCCCTGTTGCAGGTGAGGATAGGAAAAATTGTTTTTTAATCCCGTCTGATTGTTTGCGGATTATAAGTGTGGATGAAACAAATAATTATGAAGTTATGGGTGCAAATATTTTTGCAAATACATCTTCGATTAATTTGAATTATATTCGGCGAGTCGATGTTTCCGACTATCCTCCATATTTTCAATCAATTGCTGTTTTAAAGTTGGCGTGCGAATTTTGTTTGCCTCTGACCGAGAATTATAATTTATACCGGACTCTGGTTTCTTTGTTCGAGGCCGAATTACGTCAGGCAAAATTTATAGACAGTTCCCAAGTGTCAAGAGATGGGGGAATTCATTTTTCGTTATTGGATGTTAGGTATTAAAGGAGTTAAATGTGGGACGTTTTATCAAAACGCAATCTAATTTTTCGTCTGGGGAAATTAGCAAATTTGCTCATGTTCGTAACGATTTGAAAAATGTTATCAATGGTGTTTCAAAATTACAAAATATGGATGTTTTGGTTTCTGGGGGTATTCGTCGTAGATCTGGGACAGTTTTGGTTGATGAAATTGTTGGAAAGGCGCGGTTGTTTTCATTCGTATTCCGTGATGATATGGATTATTTATGTGTTTTAACAGATCGCAAATTAACAATTTACGATGATGATATTAAAATTGCCGAACTGGATACGATTTGGGATGAAAAGGATTTGAACCAAATTCAATCAGCGCAACGATTTTCCCAAATGATTTTTGTTCATACCGATTATATGCCGCAAGTTTTAAAACGAAATGCTGATGGAAAATTTTCAATTGCGAATATTTATTTTGATTTGGTTGATAGTATGCGCTGCATTCCATTCGCGAAATTTGATGATAATTCGGGGGTTTCATTAAAATTGGGGACGTCTGAATTATTGGGGCATGTTCGTTTATATGTGTCCGAGAAAAATCATTTTAAGCAATCTGATATTGGATCGCATTTAAGATTTTATGATGGGGAATTTATTATTCGCGTTGTTACGGATGAGTATATTGATGTTTCCCAGAATCGGCCGCTGAAAGATTGTCCGACTGGATTTTTCCCAGATTGGCAGGAGGGCGTTTTTTCACCACGCCGTGGTTTCCCGTCGTCCGTTACATTTCATCAAAATAGATTGGTTTTTGGCGGGACGCGGGATGTGCCTTGTGGTGTTTGGTTATCAAAAACAGGGAATCATTTTAATTTTAATGTAGGAAACGGATTGGATGATGATGCGATTTCATTAATGTTATTATCGCATCAACAGCAAAAAGTTGTTACGGTTGTTTCTGGTACGCATTTACAAGTTTTGACCAGTATTGCAGAATGGAGTATTTCAGGGGATCCAATTACGCCCACATCAATTCAAATTCAGCAACAGACAAATGTTGGGTCATATGTTGATTCGTATTTGGCGCCGCAATCGGTTGAAGGATCGACTGTGTTTGTGTCGCGTTCAGGAAATGAAATTCGTGAGTTGGTTTTGGATAAATTAAACGGTACATATAGCGCCCAAGATTTAGCCGTATTATCAAGCCATTTAATGAATCGGCCGTTGGCGATGGCGTATCATAATGGACGGCATCAATTGTTTGTCGTTTGTGGAGATGGTAGTATTGCGGTGTTAACTTATGTGCCGTCGGTTGAGGTGGCTGCGTGGTCTGTTTATAGGACAGCGGGGATTTTTAAATCATTAGCCATTGTTATGGAAGATATTTATGTTGTTGTAGATCGTGATGAAAAAACATATTTGGAAAAATTTGATAATGCGGTTTTTAGCGATTGTGGAAAATATAAATACACACATTGTGTGGCCGGTTTGCCGATGATTACAGACAGTATGAATTTGCCGAAAAAAATTCGGATTGATAAATGTGTGATCCGGGTGTTGGATACGAAATCAATAAATGTTGATTTTGGAGATGGTTCGAAAAAAATCGCATTGGATAATTCTATTTATGCGGATGATAACCCAGGATATTCCGGTGATGTTTCGGTTGGCGTATTAGGAACTATGACAAAATGTGATTGCCCGTTATGGTCAATCGTGGGGGACGAAGAATTGCCGATAACAGTATTGTCTGTTTTGGTTTCTGGGAATTACATATAAGTGATATTTATGGCGGCGCGTCGACCAGGTCCGGCATATTTGGTGTATTATATTTAAAAAAATAGGGGTTGTTATGGGACAAATTGTAAGTGATGTTGAAAAAATTATAGGGGTATCTGGGAGTTTGGATGCTGTTAAATCAATTGGCGGAAGCGTTAGTGATGCCAAAAAAGAAAAGAAAAAATTAAAAAGTGATATTTTAGAGGTTGAGACCGAAAGACAAAAATTAATTCGTCAGATGGCCGAGGCAAATAAAAATAAAGCTAATTTAATTAAAAAAACAATTGCAAAACAGCGGGCTGGTTATGGTGCTGGTGGGGCTTCGGCGGATTCGGATAGCGATGTTGCTGTGTTAAAAAGATTGGAAAAAGAAATCAATGAGGATTTTTTAGAAAGAGAAATCAGTCAAAAAGAATCAATGGATGAATTGGAAAATCAGAAAAAAAATTTAGTACGAAAATATAAAAAGACCAAAGGTAGTAAAAATTTATTGAAATCTATTGGTAAAAATATAGTTAAAGGATAGGGTGTGTTATGGTTCAAAAAATACAGTATGTTTCAGATGGGATTCAAATGGAGTTTGGTTTCCCGTTTTTTATATTTTCCGAGTATGATGTTAAAGTTATGGTTAATTCAGACGTTATTGAATATGGAATTTATAAAGTAGATCATCAAATCGGCAAGGTTGGCGGAGTTATCAATTTTGATGTGCCGCCCGCAAAAGATGTTGTTGTTACAATTATGCGTGTTATTAATTTAGAGCGCGCGGTCGATTATCAGCCAAATCGTGTGATCGAGGCAGATCAACTAAATTCAGATTTTAATTTTTTATTGGAGTCTATGAAGGATGTTGCCGGGTATAGTTTGGATGCTATGGAGTCGTCTGTTCGTTACGAAGAGATGAAAAAATGGTCCAAAGAATTATTGGGGCAAATGCATTATATTGATGATTTAATCAATAGCCGGGTTGGATCTGGACAAATGGGGTTGTTTTATAATTTGGTCAATGTGTTGCATAATGCGATTCCAACATTAATTGATGATTATGGAAAAATTACAGATTCTGTTGATTCCGAGGATGATTATGGATGTTTCGATCCGTTGATGTAAAATCTGTGAATGATTTTATTGATGTTTGGAATGATTTTTTAGGATTGTCTATGCCGATGCATCATAGGTGTATGGTTGAATTTTTATGTAATGTTTTATGTGGGGATACGCGTCGTGGGTTAATGATGGCGTTTAGGCATTCTGGGAAATCATCTGTGGTTGGAGCATTTGTCGCGTATGTTTTATCTGTTAGGCCGGAAAGCAAAATTTTAATATTATCGGCCGAACAAAATTTAGCAACGCGCATGGTTACCCATATCAAAAATATTATCGAATCGCATCCGGGATGCCAACATTTAGTGCCGCGTGTAAAAAAAGAGTGGTCGTCAGATAGGATTACTGTTGCTCGGCGCCCCGGTATGCGTGAGCCGTCGGTTGTATGTCAGGGATTGCATGGAAATATCACAGGATTGCGGGCAGATTTAATTATTTGTGATGATGTTGAAGTGCCGAATACTTGTAATACGGCCATCAAGCGCGAACAGATGAGAGAGCGTTTAAAAGAGTTGGATTTTATTTTGTCGCCGGATGGTGCGATGATTTATATTGGGACGCCCCATGCCAAAGACACGATTTATGATGTTGGGTAGGGTGTTTCGGCCGTCGGGTTGCATTGAACAAAAGCATACTGGGGATTTTTATTTATTAGCCGGGAGATTCCACGTTGCACTTTGTGTTCTGTGGATAATTGTTTGATTTTGGTGAAAAATCTTGGCGTTTTTGATGTTTTTTAAGTTGTGGGAAGTGCGTGGATTCACCGAATTAGACAAAAGAAAAGATTTTTTAATTTATTCCCTTGACAAATAAAAAACTTTTGTTATATTTGATGTATCAGGAGAGAAATCCCCTGTATATATTCCAGGGGTGCTAGACTCCCTCCTACATTCTCTCTCCTCTAGGCCCCTGGGATAACAAGTTTTTGAAGTTTTTGGGCGTTCCTTTCTCCTTTCCTTCCTCCTTCTCTATGTGGACGCTCAGAATAAACTCCGGTTGCAAGACCGGAGTTTTTTTATAGCGTGATATTTTTTATTTTTATTGTGTTGCTTGTAGCCCTAGATTACACAAGGTTTATGAGGATTGTTATGAAGCAAGGATTTTTGCATGGGTTTGATATTTTAAAAATTCCAATTGTGGATGAAAATGGAAATTCAAATTGGCCCGAGGTTTTTTCAATTGATGCAATTAATAGAATGCGCGATCGTGTTGGGATTCGACTTTTTATGTCTCAGATGATGTTGGAAGTAATCCCAATTGAAAAAATTAGGCTGGATCCAAATCGTTTGATTGAATATGATTCCGAGTTGATTACATATCGGGGTGAGGGGCGTTTGGGGCAATATTCGATATCCAATTATTCTGTTTATTGGGATCCGTCCAGTGGACGTGCGCGGGCAGATGGTAGTGTTTGTGCGCTATTATTTTTTGATGCGGTGTCAAAAAATGTTTTTATTCATGACGTTTTATATATTCGTGTTTCAGATGATGATTTGTATCCGATGAAAACGCAGTGTCGGGCGGTATTAAATTTTTTGCGACGATATGATTTAAATGTTGTTGGAATCGAGGTTAATGGCGTTGGTAGCGCAATCCCAGAAATTTTACGCCAAGAAGCCAAGATTGAACATTTTCAAATATCAATTGTTCCGATTATTAATCATGAAAAAAAAGAATTGCGCATAATGGATGCAATTGAGCCGATTTTATCATCCGGGAAAATGTATGTTAATAATCGTGTTATGGATTCAAATTTAATTACCGAAATGTCCGAGTTTAATCCAATCGGAAAAAACAAGGATGACGGGATGGATGCGGTGGCTGGGGCCATGAGGATGCAAAAATCAGCAATTCGGGTTAGAGGAGTGCGTCAGGTGTTTTCTGCAAAAACGGATTTTAAAGTTTAATTTGGAATTTTGCTTGTTTTATGATATAATTGGCGTGCGAAAAATGGAGAGGAATATGCGAGTTTTTAAAAATGAATCTGGTCGGTCGTTGATTGAAATTTTGGGCGTTATGGCAATTGGTGCCATTATGGTGATATCTGCATTGACATTGTTCCAAGCGGTTCAACGTCAACAGCGTCAGATGACTGCGACTGATGATTTGCGTACTTTGTCAGATTCTATTAAAATTTTATTTGCTGGGCGCGGAAATTATTCTGGTATTTCGACATCATATTTAATCAAAGCGGGTGCAATTCGTTCTGAGAAAAATCAAATTAGCGATTCAATGATTGCTACCTCTGAAACAAATGGTAGTCGTTATGCAATTGAATACGAACAGGTTCGTTATTCGGATTGTGCTTATTTTGCGATTGCAAAAATGGATTTTGTGGATGAAGTTCGTATTAATGGGTATGCTGCGGGCAAGGAATTATATTGTAACAGGTCCGGGAACACCAACAAAGTAAAGTTCTTTTTTAGATAATTCCCCAGCGGTCCGCATTATTCTCGGATCTTAATTTTTTGGAGGCGTTCTCGTATGTTGAATACGCGAAACCCCCAAAAAATTAAGAATCAAAAATAGTCGGCACACTGGATGAAATTATAGTGGTTTTTATTTGATTATAGGATTTTTTGTGGGAGGTTTGATTTTTCAGGCCATATGTCGCACACAAATGATTATCCGTTTTTTAATTCCCCACGGATCCGTGGGGGCATTTTTTATTTATGCAAATAAAAAATGTAAGAATAAATTAATCTTATATCTGGTGGTTGGGTTTTGGGTGCAGTTGTTTGAACAATTAATCTTGTTATATTTGCAATAATTAAGTGTCGATGGGCGGGGGTTGGTTTTTTGCTTGATTTTATGGAATAAATCGGTCATTATGCCCGGAGTCGCACGCATCCGGAGGGGTGGCAGAGCGGTAATGCAGCAGATTGCTAATCTGTGACCGCAGTAATGTGGTCCCCGGGTTCAAGTCCCGGTCCCTCCGCCAGTTTTATTGTTTAAGTTTTGGTTTTTATATAAATGTGGACGATGTGGCCACGAAATTAAAGATTGCTGTTGCTGATGAGGACTGGGAAAACAATTATTAATTGTTTTCTGTATCCATCCCGAGTAATGACAAATAAAAAGTTGCTGTTGCAATGGTTTATTTTCCCCCTCTCTATAAAACATGATGATCAAAGATCATATGTTTTATTATCTCTCCCCGTTGGGGCGAGATGGATAGTGTTTTTATTTTCCCCCGCACCACTCAACCACGACAAATAATTGTCGGGTTTTAATTGCAATGATCCGTCTGCACGTTGTTTCGCCGAGATAATGATTGGTGCGGAGTTGTGATTCCCGAGGGATGACAAAGTAATCTAAATAGGATTAGGTGTAGGCTTACTATTTTCTTGCGTTTTGGGAATTTGTCTATATAGTTTCAAATGAAATTCGTTATTCATTCAAATGTATGTATTTTTTTGGGTTACGAGATAACCCGTATAACAATAAGAGATAGTATGAAAAAATTTAGTGATTTGGGGATTCCATCCAAGATTTTAGGGATGTTGGATCAGTCGAAGTATATTAATCCAACGCCGGTTCAGGAAGCTGTTATTCCGATTGCTTTGGATGGACGAGATGTATTGGGGTCCGCACAGACGGGAACGGGTAAGACCGCTGCGTTTGGAATTCCGGCAATTGCGCATTTATTAAAAGATAATAAAAATCAGGTTTTGATTTTATTGCCAACACGTGAATTGGCAAGCCAGGTTTTAATCGAAATTTCAAAAATTATGGGTAAGGATGCGATAATCCCAAGTGCTTTGTTAATTGGTGGAGATTCAATGGAAAAGCAATTGCGTCAGATAAAAGCTGGTGCGCGTTTAGTTGTTGGGACACCAGGTCGTATTAATGATCATTTAAAGCAAAAGACCCTGAAATTAACAAGCGCCAATATGTTGGTGTTGGATGAAACAGATCGTATGTTGGATATGGGCTTTGGTAAACAGTTGGAAACGATTGTTGAAAAAATGCCAAAGGATCGTCAGACTTTGATGTTATCGGCAACGTTTCCGAAAAATATAATGGAATTGGCTGGTGTTTATTTAAGCAATCCAGAACGCGTTGCAATTGGTGAGGCAAATGTTGTTACAGATAATATTACGCAAGAATTAATTCATATTACTGATGAGTTAAAATATGCAAAATTGGTCGAATTGCTGGATAAACAGCCGGGCTCGGTTTTGGTGTTTGTAAAGACCAAGCATGGTACTGATCGTTTGATGAAAAAATTGCATAACGATAAATTTTTCGTATGTGCGTTACATGGTGATATGCGACAGGCAAAGCGGGATCGTATGATTGCTGAATTTCGTAGTCAAAAGTGTTTAATTATGGTGGCGACGGATATTGCCGCGCGCGGATTGGATATTTCGCACATCGAGACTGTTATTAATTACGATTTGCCACAAGCCGCCGAAGATTATATTCACAGAATTGGTCGTACTGCGCGCGCTGGTGCGAATGGTGCCGCCATTAATTTATTGACCGAGAAAGACTATGGAAAATGGAAAGATATTTGTAAATTATTAAAAATTGAACATGGTTTGCCAAATAGTGAAAGTGAAGATAAAAAAGCCGAAAGTTCGGACGGCGCGAAAAAGAAGGGTGGCCGTAGCAGGCGTCCGCGCGGAAGGGCAAAGAAAAAATTTAGAGCGAATAAGTAGTATAAATTAGATTAAAAATGATCGTAGGTTTTTTGTCCGAATCAAGGCGGTTGGGCCAGAGGTTTACATATTTGGTTGGGTTGGGTGAATGTTTTTTGCTGTTTGAAAGTTTTGTGCTTGCATATATTTTAGGGTGGATGTAAAATAAGCTCTGTAATGAATACAAAGAAAGGAGATATATTCATGGCAAAAAAACAAATGGATATGGGAAAAACAAAAAAATACGGAAAATATGCCGGAATGGCTGTTGCCGGAGTGGCTGTGGTTTGGTTGGCAATTTGGGGCGTTCGTTCCATGATGGAGCCAAGTATGAAATCAGTTTTGGCCGGTGTTTCCGATGAAGCTGTGTCTGCCGCTACTTTGAATGTTGCTGTGTTGCGCATGGATGCGATTCAAGCAGATGCAGGCGTTTTGAAAGATTTGCGTGCACAACGTGAAGATTATGAAAAAAAATTAAAATCTTATGTTGAAAAAACTCAGAAATCTTTGGAGTCTGAGAAAAAAGACATTGAATCAAAACAAGATGTTTTGTCTCGCGAGGCTTTGTCAAAAAAAGTTGTTGATTACCAAAACAAAGTAAATGAATTCCAACGTGGTGTTGCTGAAAAAGCCCAAGCAATTGATGCTGCGTTCCAAAAAGCGTTGGCAAATGTTCAAAAAAATCATTTGGATCCTGTGATCGAGGGAATCGCGTCCAAGAAAAAATTGGATATGATTATGGACGGAAGATTTGTAAGAATTTCAAATAATTCCGCACCTGCTTTGGATATCACAAATGATGTTGTTAAAGCGTTGGATAAAAAAGTATCCAAAGTTCGTATGGATGCTCCGAAGGGAATGTAATTGAAAAAATTAATTCTGTTTGGTTTTGTTGGTTTAGTATTAGCCGGGTGTTCGTATGAACAGCCGGCAAATACCGATTATTCAATGAATGAGCGCGATTCTGTCGTGTTTTTAGATGTTGATAATCAAAATGGCGCAATTCAAATTAGACGCGATGATGAAGCGCATGGTGTTGCGCGCTCGAAAGTGTCGTCAGACGTTGAATATGTTATGGTTGATGAAAGCGGAAATGTAATTGAAGAAGTTATTGAGAGTAAATCTGGCAGTCGTTCAGAAAAGACAATTGTTATCGAAGATAATAATAAGCGAGCTGTGCAGGAAATTACTGTTATTTTAGAAAAGAAAATTGGTGCAAATGGAAAAGTTTTATATGATGCATCGAATTCCAAGATTTTAAATCAAGAAAATGTTTCTATTAAAAATTTAGACGAAATGTTGGTTGAAATTCACAAAAATAGTGAAGAGGTTATTTATGAAACCAGCGGGGTTTATTGCCCGTTTGAAACAGAAGAAGAATGTATGGTTTGGTTTAAAAAACCACACGTTCGTGAAAGTGTTTTGCCAATATTTCGCACAACGACAGATCAACAGATCGAAGATTTGATTGCTTTGATCAGAAGTGGAGAAGAAATTACAAGCGATACGCCAGAAGCCCAATTTTTAGTGGATAGATATAAATTGTTGGCCAAAAATTCACAGTCTTGTTGTTCTGATGGTATGGTTGATCAATTGCAACGTGCCGGCGCATCAGAGGATTTGATTTACAAATTTTTAGTGGATGATGCGAATTTTTATCAATTGGGCCAACGTTGTTTATTTGTTAATGATTTGGATTTGAATGAAAAATTTCCAAATACGGCGACCAGTATCATGGTGGCCGATGTTAGAAATACTTGTTTGTGTCAGCAAAAGCAGAAGTTCAAAGATATTTTGGGAGATTTTGTTACAATTTATAACGAAGAGCCAGAATTCGGTAGGCAGCCATTTGAATATACTTATCGCGATGGATTGGGACGCACTATGAAAGTGTCAATTATGCGCGATATTACTAATATTATTAAGCAAATTGAAGCTTGTCCGTAATTTTTAGAAAAGGAATGTTTATGTTTGGATGGTTAAAATCTTTGTTTGCGCCACGTGTTACAAATGCGATTTCTGTTCGCCAATTGGTTGAACAATTGGGTTTGGAATTCAAGGGTGAAGGCGATAAAATTATTGGTGGAGTTGCTTCGATTTTTGATGCGAGGGATAATCAGTTATCTTTTTATTCGCGCGAAAAAATAAGTGAAGTAATGAAAGTTTTGCCAGTTGAAATTTTGCAAAAAACAAAGGCTGGGATTATCGTTTTGGATAAAAGTGATGCAAAATATGCCCCGAAAAATGCGACTTTGATTTTTTCGGATGCCCCGCGTCAGGTAATGGTTAAAATTTTAGGCATAGTTTATGCTGAGCCCAGAAAGTTTGGAATTCACAAAACAGCCAAGATTGCGCAAGGTGTGTTTTTTCGTAACAAAAAATCAGTTTATATTGGACCAAATGCAATTATTGAAATGGGCGCTGTTATCGAGCCAAATGTTTCGATAGGGGCGAATTGTTTTGTTGGTCGCCATGTTTCGTTGGGTGATGGTACTGTATTATATCCGAATGTTTATGTTGCAAATGCAACAATTGGAAAAGATTGTGTTTTTTATCCCGGAGTCGTTATCGGCAAAGAGGGATTTGGTTATACCATAGAGAATGGGAAAAATGTTCCTGTGCCCCATTCTGGTAAAGTAATCATAGGTGAGCGCGTGGCATTGGGGGCGAATACCTGTGTAGATCGAGGAGCTTTGTCCGATACGATTATTGGAGAAGGTACAAAAATCGATAATTTGGTTCAGGTTGCACATGGTGTAGTTATTGGATCAGAGTGTTTCATAGCGTCGCAGTCTGGTATGGCTGGCGGTGCTGTGGTTGGTAATCGCGTTTTCGTCGGTGGACAGGTAGGTATTGCAAACAAAGTAAATATCGGGGATGACGCAAGATTGGGTGCGCAATCAGGAATTATGAAGGACGTTCCGGCAGGGGCCAAGTATATGGGGTATCCGGCCGTCGAGGGTGGTGATTTTATGCGTCAGACTGCCTGGGTTCGCATTCAGTCCAAGAAAAGGACGAATGATAATGGTAAAAAAGAATAGTATAGATCAAAATCAAATTATGGGCATAATTCCACATAGGTATCCATTTTTATTAGTGGATCGTATTGATGATATAACGCCAGAAGGTACAGGAGTTGGATTTAAAAATGTTACATCCGATGAATTTTGGTGCCAGGGACATTTTCCAAATCATCCTGTAATGCCGGGTGTATTGCAGATTGAAGCGCTGGCCCAGACTGCTTGTGCGATTGCTTTTTATAGCAAGGGGACATCAAGTGAAGAAAATATGGGTTATTTTGCTGCGATTGAAAAAGTGCGTTTCAGAAAGACCGTCGTTCCAGGTGATGTTTTGGAATTACATGTTCGTCAGATTTCACAAAAAGCCGCATTGTACAAATTTGAGGGTAAGGCCAAGGTTAATGGAGAGGTTGTGTCGGAAGCTGTATTCACGGCCATGATGCAGTGAAAATCATTTGAAAATGCGCCCTTGGGCGCATTTTTAATTTTTCGAAAACGGCTCGTATGTTTGAATACGCTAACCCTTTTCAAAAAATTAAAAATCCACCCAATCATCACATTTTGAAATGATTTTTGGTTTGCAACTATTATTGAATAATGATGCGACCTTCGGATTTTGAAAAACAAAACGTCTATATGACTCTTGTTTCGACTATTATGGATTTGGGTCGGCGCTTGTGTTGTTTGCCCGTCGGTAACGAACAAGAAACACTATAAATTATTTCACTGCCGTTCATAATTTAAGTTAATCGGGGGTCGGTGTGATTGATTTTTAAATGTGCGATTACTTTAATTATCTGTGTCTATGCCCAATAAGACAATGTGCCTATTAATCGAATGGCTGCGGGATCCGGATGACCAAGGGTTTGGGATGGTTTAATTGTGGTTATTGTTTTTATTTCCCCCTCTCTATAAAACATGATGATCGAAGATCATATGTTTTATTATCTCTCCCCGTTGGGGCGAGATGGTTTTTAATTGAAATGATCCGTCTGCACGTTGTTTCGCCGAGATAAAGATTGCCGCGGAGCCTTGGCTCCACAACGCAATCAAAGATTGCTGTTGCTG
>JAVBPX010000003.1:0-101601 GCA_031549365.1 Alphaproteobacteria bacterium | reverse complement strand
TGAATATGGATTTGCAGGTGTTTGTGTTAATGGTCAGGAAATTGAAATATAATTAACGGTTAATCAATATATTAAATAGCGATTTTTTTAAAAATCTGGCGTGCCCGAGAGGATTCGAACCTCTGACCCTTAGCTTAGAAGGCTAATGCTCTATCCAGCTGAGCTACGGGCACAAAACTTTTTTTCACCGGCTGGGACGGTACTTCTTCTATGTAGCATTCCGTGTAGCAGATATGTAGCATTTTACTTATATCTTGGCGGAATTCAATCTTTTTCTATCCAGTTTTATCCTGTTCGTCTTTTTCGCAATCTCGCTCTCACTCTAGCTTAATCGCGGTTTATCCTGTTTTATCCATATCCCCGGCGCCCGATTAGAAATCCGGTGCTCTATCCAGCTGAGCTATGGGCACATCAAATTTGCTAGCGCATTATAATAGTATTATATCGGATTTTCAAGTTATCTTTTTGAAAATGCCTAATATTTCCCTTGTACGAATTTTGATAAACATGATAAGATGTTGTTATGAGGCAGTATCATTTGATTTTGTTTATTATTTTTTGTGCCATTTTTGGCCCTGGGGCGGTGCATGCTGCGTCTGCGGTTGATATAAACCAAGAAATGTCTGGTGCATCATTAACTGGTCGGAATGTATCGGCGTATGCAAATCAACAATCATTGTCGTCAATGACACCATATATGACCCAGGCAATGAAAAACCGTTTGGAAATTAATGCAGCGCGTTCTGCAAGCGTTACAACAGCAAATAATATTCGTGCGGTTCAAACGGGAACCATGGCAAAGAATTCAGGTAATGTAGCAACTGGTGGAAAGCGTGGTGTTGTTGCGCGGTCGGGTGCATCAATGGCCCGCGCTGGGACAACGTCTATGGCGAGTTCGGTAACATCCACCAGTCCAGCAAGGGTTGCGTCGTCCGCGTCGGCTGGTCGCGGTGTTGTTGCGCGGTCGGGCACATCAACAGCCCGTGCAGGGACAACGTCCATGGCGCGTTCGACAACAAATGCGCGTTCAGGCACGAATACAATAAATCAATCAACAGCGATTGTAACGGATGACCCGAATGCATCGGCAGTATCGTCCGATCGTTGTATTGCAGATTATCAAAAATGTATGGATGGTTACTGTTTGACAGAAACTTCGAAATATAAGCGCTGTTTTTGTTCGGATCGTTTAATTGAAATTGAAAATGGCGTTCAGCCAAGCATTGATGGATTGATGGAAGAAATTGTCGCATCGCAAATTGGGGATTCTGCATCCAAAGATTATATGAGTATTCAAGAAATGCAGGCTGATTTGGCGTCATTGGGATCATTGGAAAATTCATTAAAAATTGATTGGGCCAAGGCATCAAATCAATTAAAAGGCCAGGCTGCGTATGATACAGCCAACAATTATTGTTTGCAGCATTTACAGGGTTGTTATTACATGCAATCAACTTTGAAAAATGTTTATAGATCCGAAGTTAACAAGGCGTGCATGACATATGAAGCCGGGTTAAAACAGATTGAGGCAAATGCGAAAAAGATTTTATGTCAGCGTGGAACAACAAAATATTGCACAATAAATTAAAAGGCGGGGCGAATATGAAAATATTTAAAATTTTATCGGCGATTGCATTAATTGCAATTATCCCATTTGTCGCAAACGCAGGATTGGGCGGCGGATCAATGGGCGGATTAAAGGGTTCAACATCTGGCACATCGTCGGGCGGATCAATACGAACATCTGCGACGCCAAAATCAGTCAAGGCAAATGGCTTGCCGACCGCAAAAACAAAATCCAAATCAACAACGGATAACGATGACCCAACAACATCAGCCAGAACTTTTACATCGTGTTGGACCGAATACAAATCAACGATGGATGGCGATTGCGAACCGACGGCAGAGCCCCATAAAACATGCTCTTGCTCGTCCGGCATTAAATCGATTGAATCTGATTATCAGCTAGACTTGGCTGAATTGGCGTCAGATTTAAACAAAATTGCTGATAAATTGGGTCAGCGGGGATCTATGCGCTCGACAAACGAAACCGAAGATTTTATTGTCATACAACAGTTAATTTCGGAGCTGGAGTCATTATATTGGAATAACAAATTGGCAAATGAAATTGACTCTGATTTTATTCGCAATCATAATTCGATTATGTCTGGATTGGAAAATTGTGAAAATTATGACCAGCAATTGAAATCAAAATACATGGATCAAATTACGGTTGATTGCAGTGATTATAGATCGTTTTTGAAAATTTATAAAACAAATGCAGAAAAGTATAAAAATAAATATGAAACGTTGTTGGTCGATAACGAAGAAGAGGAATAGTTTCAAATATTTTACAAATAATAACCGCCCAGTGTCCGGGCGGTTTTTTTGTAATAAACTTTTGACATAATTTGAAAAAATTGATATAATCAAAAAGATTATAAGGAAAGGATGTGCCATGTTTAATATAAACAGGAATTTATTTGCATCAATTATGGCCGCATTGATTGCGGTTCCGGTGTATTGTTTTGCGGCAGACGTCGCACCGGTTCGTGGTACGGTTGGGCGTGCAAATGTTTCGCGTGCGGCAACGCAAACAACAAATCGTGGTGTTGCGGCACGTGCTGGAACAATGCGACCAACATCTGCGCGCGCGGCAACAGCCACGCGTGGGACAGCAGTTCGCGGAACATCAGCACGTTCGGCGACAAATGTTAATTCTGCCCGCGTTGGTGTTGTCGCATCAACGGGCGCGCGTGCAAGTTCGTCTGCTGCTCGCGCGGTAACCACGGCGTCTGTAACAACTTCGGTTATTGATTCAACAACTGGTTTGATTTCAAACGAGGCATACAATAATTGCCAAACAGGGTATTACACATGCATGGATGAAATTTGTACTGCACGCGCACCTGGGAAAAAACGTTGCGCTTGTTCAAATCGCGTCAAAGAATATGTTCAAATTGAAAACAGTTTGGAAAAAGCCAAGGAAGATTTGTTGAAAGTATCACATGAATTATCAATGTTGATTGCAACAGGTGGGGACCAGGAGAAAATCGAAGCCGCATTTCGTCAGACAGGTGGCGAAGAAATGTTGGGTTGTTACAATGGGACAAAAAAAGATGGCTGTCCAACAGATTCGTTAAACGGGGCGGATTCGGATATTTTAATATCGTTGAAAACAATCGCGGACAGCGTTTCATCCACAGATTCAATTATCAGCGATGACGGATCGAATTTATATATTTCAGCGAATGCATTGTTGGAACAATTGGGCAGCACATCGGGCTTGTTTGATGCCCAGACGTCCAATACGGATCCTCTGCGTGATTTGTGGGGAACGGATTTGTTAAATTGGGGATACACAAATATTTGTAAACGCGTCCAGGATATGTGTTTCAACGGAATTGCAAATACAGCGCCCGCAGATTTGACGACCGATCCATATGCGAATTTACGCGCTCCTGTGACCCAGGCCCGCAAAGCAATTTATGATCGTTATTCATTCGCAGCCAATGCTGATTGTGATGTTTATGGCGAAGAATTAAAGAAACAAGTTCAAAACATCAATTACCAAAAAATTGCTGCGGAACAATTGTTACAGAAAAAACGTTTGGAATTTGCAAATACCAAGGCAACAACCAGTAACGCAGCTGCGGCAACTGCCCAGGCCAATTATAATAAATGTGAATCTGAAATTGTTTCGTGTTATTCCGAACAGCAAGAAATCAGCGCAAATCGTGTTGCTGCTGGTATGCCAAAACTGGCATCAGCAACCGTTCGAAGTTTATGTAAGACTGTTGCCAAAGCGCCATCTTGTTATGAAAAAATGGAAAACAATAATGTTTCAATCGCAACCACAGACAGAATTAACATGATTGAAACTGGAAACTACCTAGATTTATAACGCCAGGGGATGCGTAATGAAAAAAGTTATATTTGGATTAATTGCAGTAATATTTTCGGTCTGTGCCATACAGGCCGAAGTTTACGATGAACAAGCAACATACACGACATATTACGATGAATTTGGAAATATCGTCGAAGTTGATTCAGATGTAATCGAAACAACAATCGAGCCAACAACAAATGCGCGTATTGGATCGGTTCGTCAGCCGACAACGCCAACAGCGTCCGCACGTTCCGCCACAACAGCCGGTGGTGTGCGCGCAATTTCAACAACGTCGGCGCGTTCCGGAATGCCAACATTTGGTGGTCGCGCAACAACGGATCGAACCATTTCCGCGCGTTCGGCCACACCAACAACATCCGCGCGTTCGGCAACAATATCAACGGGTTCGCGCGCTACATCTGCACGTTCAGCAACCACCACGACCACGCGCAATGTTACAACAACAGATCGAGCCGTATCTGCGCGTTCGGCAATGCCAACAACATCTGCGCGTTCCGCAACCCCGGTTTCATCCGGTCGTGCAACATCCGCACGTTCCGCAGTGCCAACAACATCCGCGCGTTCCGCAACGACGGCATCGGCGCCTGCGGTTACATATTCAACAACAGACACTGCCGCGGTTATGGGCGAAATTAATAATGCTGCGACCGCGCGCGCCGCAGTGGTATCTCCAACTTCTGTGCCCGTAACGGATACAAATGCCGCACGTGTCGGAATGGTTGCGGTTGGTTCGTCCGGGGGTGCCAGTCGTGCTGGCATAACAACACCAATAACAACAACCCAGTCTGTTGCAACAACGGTTGCGGCGGTTGATACATCAATCGTTTATGATAATTGTAAAAAACAGTATTTTGATTGTATGGATCAATTTTGTAATGTGTTGGATCAAAATCAGGGGCGTTGTTCTTGTTCCCCTCGTATTGTTGAATTGGGGGGCCAGGAAAAGACTCTGAAAAGCGCTGGGGATGATTTAAACAAAGTCGCGCAAAACATTCGCTTGGTCGGTTATTCCAAGGATGAAATTCGTGCATTATTTACCGCGACCGAGGGGGAATTGGCATTAAGCGCAACCCCGGATACATCCGAAACCAAGAAATTTTTGGATCAGTTGGAAGAAATGATTTTAAATCCTGCATCCACAGCCGCAACAAATTCGTCTTCGTCATTGACTTTTGAAACAGTTGATTTGTCGACTGCGGTATCTGGTTTGAATTCTTGGATGGCGACATCGGCAAAGAGTTTCTCAAATTCGCGCGGCGAAGAATTATTTAAAAATGCACAAAATCGTTGTCAATCGATTTTGACAAATTGTGCGGCTGAAAATGTTGATGCTGTTGCAATAACCGGCACATACGATTTGGAAATGGACAAGGCCTGTATTGCATATGAACGTGGTTTGTCGAATATGACGGCTGCGTTAAATAAAAATATTATGACGGCTGAAAATTTATTGCGTCAGGCCCGCCTGGATGTATATAACAACCAAAACAAATTTGATTTGCGTGGATGTTTATCCGAATTGGAAACTTGTATGACCGATGATTTGGTTTGTGGCAAGGGGTATTCCAAATGTTTGGATGTAACTGGGCAATACGTTGATTCGTCGGGTCGCGCCATATCGGGCCGGGATATCACCAGTATTAAAAATCAAATTTCCATGGCAGATATAGCTTCGGATAAAATTGATGCGTATATCAAGGGCTCTTCGCAAACAGTTACTTTTTTAAAAAACAAAATCGGTACAGGGGATGACGGAATGTGTCGTCGTGTTATGGATCGTTGTCGTGCTGTTTCATACAAGAACAACGCGTATGATCAAAATAACGAAGTTGTGATGTCGTTCTTTCGTCGTGCTTTGCCAACAATCAAGGCGTCCCAGGAAGAATTAATCGCATCAAATCGCACATCTTGTTTGGGGACATTATATACATGTTATGAAAATCAGAAAAATGCTGTTTCATCAGTTTCTGAGAATGTTTCTTTGACGACAGTTACAAATATTTTAACAAACGTTTGTCGTCCGCAAGCGTTGGCGTGTGCAAAAGCTGTGTTTGATAATAATAAAACATCAACAGGGTGCCCGGCTGATGGTGATACAGCATGTATTTCCAATATTTCCAAGATGTTTTTTGAAAATATGTATGTTCCAGATGCATATTTGCCAACATTAAAAAATTCGGTAAATTCAGCGATGTCCAAGTACAAAGCAACAGATTTGGGTAGCTCAAAAGTATCCAGTAATTATGGGATAAAAGACGTTTGGGGTAATGATATGACGCTGTCGACCGGCGGCTGTATTGATTTGATAATATCGAATTTGTCCAAGACGGATTGTGGAGCTGTGGTTAATAATATTTCATCGACTTGCTCTGGGTATAAAACGACGGCGAATAATACTGCTGCATTGGCGGGATCCGGCCAGGGGGTTTGTGTGGATTCAGACAATAATTCAGTAACAATATTTGGCGCCAAGTAACAAAATGTTTTGGAGAGGGGAATTTAAAAATATGCGAAAAATTTTGTTTTCGATTTTGTCGTCCGTGTTGTTTTTAACGATTGCAAATGCGGCCCCGCATCCAACAGTTTGTCAGCGGGTCGATACAAAATGTTATTCTGATATGGCAACTTTTCCAAACGGATATGTGGCCGATGATTGGGACGCAACATCCAATTGTTGGGGCAAAAAAATAATATGCTCATCTGCCGTTTTGGATTCAACGAAGTTATCCGGGACAACATTATCAAAAAATGAAATTTCATCGGGATTATCATCGCGCGCAATATCGTCCGATTTTAATTTATCAATATATATCCCGGCCCAAGGATGCTTTGGCGAGCGCAAGGTCGAAAGTGGATACACCCAGTACAATGGCGATCGGTGCAAGGTTTATTGCAGCGGCGCAATTTCGGACGGGACCGAAGTTCCAGGTGGTCTGGTTTTATTATCTGGCGGAAAATGTCAGCCCGCGAAATGTTCCGATTTTTCAACAAATTACATCGATAAATTGGTTTCAAACAAATGTTTTGGTGAAGAGTTAAGCGATAAATACATTGTTGATTGTAATTTTAATGGTTCAACAGCAATTGTTAACACAAATGGGTCGGACAGCGCGTCCATATCCAGTTCATCCATTGCAGACAAGGCCAGTTTAGTAAAAATAATGAACGATATGTATTCGACGGCGGCCAAAAATAAATCTAAGAATTTCTATCGGACGCCTGAAATTATATCAAACGATTAATAAAATACGCCGGTTAATTCCGGCTATTTTTTTATTATATATCCCGCGAAAAAGTTTATGTTTTTCATATTTTATTGTTGTGCCATGATTCTGTTTTATGATAAAATAAACAAGAGATAAGGAAAGGATATTGGAATGAGAAAAGTTTTTTTGGCTTTTAGCATGTTTTTTTTGGTATTCGCATTTGCTGCGGTCGCTGCCGAGCCAACGGTTGCGCGTCGCGCAGCGTCCGAGCGCGCCGGTGTTGCCCGTGTAAATAATCAATCTGAAAATTCTGAAAATAAAACTTCGTCCCGTGTTGGAATGTCCGCACGCGGGGTTGCTGTTGCGGGTTCCGCATCCAGCACATCAGCAACATCGACTACATCAACATATGCAACAACTGCATGTCAAAAATCATATATGGATTGCATGGATAAATTTTGTTTATCAACAGACGATGAAAAATTGCGTTGCGGTTGTTCTAAAAAAATAGTTTCTGCGAATAAAACATTGTCCGAAATCGAAACAATTCAATCAAATGCCGAACGCATGTTGGTCGAAGATTTTGAACGTGCAAAATTGGGGTCCCAGGCTGATTTGGTTTTCGGAACAACGAATGCAGCAAAAGTTGTGCAGAAAAAATCAATTGATACTTCCGAGATTACAGTGTCGTCCAGCGACATGGCCCAATATTTCAAACGCGCATCATCGACAACAAACACTATCGAAGATTTAATTGGCGATGATTTGTATCAATCTGCATTATCAGCATGTGCAACACAATTGCAAAAATGTGGAAACGATGCGGTTATGGCAAAAATGTTATACGAAAAACAAATTGGCGATAATTGTACGTCATATGTTGGATTTTTGGATGGGCAAAAAAAATTGGCTTCGTCAAATTTGTTAAGTGCACAAAAATCTGTGCGTTCTGCTCGGTATGATAATATTGGCGCTGAAAATGATCCGAATAAATACAATCGTGGCGAATGCGTATTGGCAATGCGTGAATGTGTCGCAATCAAGGGTGGCTGTGGTGAAAATTTTGAAAACTGTTTGGATAAAAATTTATTAAACCGTCGTCAATCAGCATGCGAAAATATTTTAAACCAATGTTCTGCGGTTCGTGATTTAGTTATATCGGATTTCGAAGCCGAGAAAAAAACAATCCTGGCCAATGCCGAGGTTTTAACAGATTCAAACAAGCGTAAAACTTGTTTTGCGCGTATTGAATCCTGTTTGGAAGAGGGGTGTTCTCCAAAAACAAATTCCGCATGCCTAAACGATGTCAAGGTTGCAAAAGCAATTTGCCCAGTTATTGGCGAATGCGAAGAATTGGTCCCAGGAATTTCAAATTCAATCGAATCAAAATTGGCGTTTTTACGTGTTCGTTTCTGTCAGCAAGAGTTAACATCATGTTATGTTGAAAAATGCGGGGCAAATTACAACAATGCGGAATGTGTTGGTAAATCGACAACAGATTTGGAAAAATTATGTCCGAAAAATACGTATGCGTCGTGCAATGGAATTGGTGGAACCGAATTCGCGGCAATTCGTGGCAGTATATTTTTGGGAATGGATTATCAATTGGTTCAGGGATGCACAAATTATTTTGCTGAAAAATTGGGCGCATCTTGTGGGGCCGATATGTCATGTTTGGATGAAAATGTTGGTATTAATAAATTAACAAAATCAACAGACGTTCAAAATTGGATGAAAGAATCCAATATTGCAGTTGATAAATTCTTTGCCCAATTTGAATCAAATAAAACGATTGAATCATGTCGTGGTTCGGTTGGTGAAACAGTATTTAATTCTGCAAAATCAGTTGCAAAATTAAATGCATCACAACGAGTTGGTCGAAAATATGCGGCAAAATTGGTGTCTTTGGCAAAGTCAGAATCATCGGATGCGGCGCGCATAACATGTGGTGCTTTGAAAAATTCGGATTCATCAATTAAAACAGTACAATTTGATTCTTCGACAAACAAATGTCATGTGTGTCGTACGGAACGTGTTTGTGATACTGGCGGTCAATCCAAAGGAACTAGTTTTGGTTTGGGCGCAGCCGGTGGCGCGGCCGCAGGTGCCGGAATTGGAACATCATTGTCGCCAGGTTGGGGCACATTGATTGGGACCGCAATTGGTAGTGTTGGCGGCGGAGTAATGGGAATGTTGGCATCTGGTGAAAAAACATCATGTCAAGAAATTACATCGTGCGAGGACATTTAAGGATAACGGGGATCAAAATGAAAAAAGTATTTTTAATCTTGGTTGGTATAATGATTTCGGCGGCGGTTAACGCGGCCGATGCGCCACGTTCATCACGTGCCGCAGCAACAGCATCATCAACATCCGTTGCAACAACATCGGCCAGATCGGCAACACCGGTCGCCGCACGTTCATCAATGCCGGTTGTTGCTCGTTCTGGAATGCCCGCAACATCGGTCAGGTCGGCAACACCAACGGCAACGGCTACGGCATCATCGGCTGCGCCCGTACGCTCTGCGGTTGCGCGTTCGGCAACACCGTCAACGGCCACAACAACACAATCAACATCCGCGCGTGCTGCAACGCCGTCCGCCGGTCGTGTCGGGACTGCGTCCGTACGTAATCAAATTGTTACAACATCCACAAATTCAACGGTTGCAACAACGGCGGCAACAACGTCCAGTTTGGTTTCTGAATCATGCCGCACCAGATATTTTTCATGTATGGATCAATTCTGTATGCTGGATAATGAAAATGGTGCACGTTGTGTTTGTTCGGCCGAGAAAAAAAATTATGACGATATATTGTTAACAATCAAGGGTATCGAAGAAAAAGCAGTTGAAATGGGTACAGTTGGTGTTGAAAAAATTCAATTGGGGGCCAAGGCTGAATACGTATTCACAGGCCAAAAAACATATGCGGATGATTCAAAAAAATCGGCAAAAAAATCATTGGATTTATCCATTTTGGATACAAATTATGATGATGCATGGGCGAACAATAAATCGGATTCTTTTTCAACAGTTGCGACCGCAACTGGGGCAAATTTATACAGCGAAACTGCAAATATTTGTTATCAACAAATGGCCGGTTGCGAATCCGAATTAAATATGTTGGTTACATTGTATCAACAACAAATTACATCTGATTGTCGTGCGTACAAAACGTATTTGGACGATCGTGCAACAGATGCGAATAAAAAATTATTGGCTGCGGAATCTGCACAACGTGACGCATTATTGGCGTCATTCGAAGATGCGAATAAATTCAACCGCGGCGAATGTATGTTGGAATATAAAACATGTATGGCTGATCCGGCGCGTGGTGGTTGTGGATCCGATTTCGCAAATTGTGCAGATATGGAAAATCCGAATTCGATTGCGATTTTGGAATCAAAAAAATATATATGCGAAGGCGTTTGGGAACATTGCGTTGCAATTCCGTCCGACACAGTTTGGAATGATTTTTTAATCGAAGTAAAACCGGCAATCGTTTCTGCCGCAATATCCGCCGAAAACAATTTAACTCAATCATGTTTGAAAAACATTTCAACTTGTATTAAAAACGCATGTCAGGATGATTTAGCAGGCAAAACAACAATTGATGCGTGTTTAACAAATCCATCGATGGCTCGCAGTTTTTGTACCGCTGAAATCGCGCCATGCGAAGAAAGAATTCCACAAATTTTCACATTTGTAAAATCCAGATTGGCAGCGATGCGTGTTGATGCTTGTTTTGATAACGTAAAATCTTGTTTAATCAGCGAAGACAAATGTGGTCCAGATTACGCAAACTGTATCGGGTTGGATACTGAAAATATCGTAAAATTATGTCCAACCGCATCATTGGTTGCATGTCAAGAAAATGGTCAGAAAAAATCCGTTGCCCAAGTGGAAGATTTAATCCAAGGATTGTTCCTGGGGATTGAAAACAAAACATTGGATCAATGTCAAAAATTGGTTGATGAATCTATGGCTCGGGTTTGTTCTGGTGATACGGAAACATGTAATGGATTGATCTCTGACGCTTATATCGGTGCTGGATCACTGTCCATGTCCAATCGCGAGGATGGTTATATGATTTCGGGATTAATAACATGGGATTCTGTGGAAATTAATGATGACGGATCAATAAATATCAAGGAATATTTAAGTAATGCCGAAGAAATAAACGGCGGCGCCGAAGGATGGACCATGGTCAAAGCAAAAATTGATACAGAGTTAAGGACAATTCAATCAACAATTGATTCATCAATTAAAACAATTTCGTCGGATCCAAAAGTTGATGCTTGTGTAAATGGGCGTAGTGTATCTGGGACCCAATTACAATCTGCGGGCAACGGGCGTTTCCCAAATTTATTAAATCAAAAAGGGCGCATTATTGCCGAATACGCATTACGTGCCGCCAAAGATAATTACAACAAAAAATTGGACGAATTATTGGCGTCCAGCGCAACGAACGAAAGTTTGGATTCTGCGGAAGCAATTTGTGAAGAATTAAAGTATCAATCAATGTTGACTCCATCAACCGTTCAAGACAGAAATGTCGGTTTCAAACGCAAGGGATTCATAAACAGGTTCGCGGCATTCTTTTATAGCAAAGGTAATGCCAATATAAAATATACTACAACCCAAGGTTCTTCGTCTGGCAATAAAATCGAACAATGGAATTACAAAGAAACAGTTACAACTACATTTATTCGTGATACCAAGGTTTGTAAAAAATGTACGATCAAACAAAATTGTTCAAAACCAAAAAATCCGTTGTTTGGTAAAAAGTATTGCAAAAAATGGTCTGATCAATCCGAAAGTTGCACAGATATTCAAATGGGCAAGAGTATTGTTGCAGATGTTACAGAATAGGGCGAGGATAAAATTATGAAGAAAATATTTGGGATTTTGATTGGATTAATGTTGATGTCTTCGGTTCATGCCGATGATGTTGCGGTTCGTGGTCGAATAACTCCAACCGATACAAACGTAACATCCGCGCGCGCCGCAACGACATCAAATGTTGCGCCGGTTGCTGTTCGTTCCACAAACGCCGCCCGTGGTGCCACGTCAACATCGAACGATACCCGCGCAACATCCGCACGTTCGGCAACACCTTCAACATCCGTTCGTTCCGCCGCGCCTCGCGCAACAGCGGCTCGTTCCGCAATGCCAACCGGTTCCACAGCACCTCGCGCAACAGCAGCCCGTTCGGGAACAAATGTTGTTGGATCAAATGTAATTCAATCATCATCTGCACGTTCGGCAACGCCATCAACATCGGCACGTGCCGCAACAAATGTTGGTCGCGCCGCTGTAACCGGATCCGTTGGAACAGTTTCATTGGGTGTGGATTATGAAAATTGTAAAAATGTTTATTATGCGTGTATGGATGAATTCTGTACCATAAAAAATTCAAATTGGCGCCGTTGTTCATGTTCAGCGCGTTCGTCAGAATTCGCAGCCGAAGAACAAAAAATCAAGCAAGCCACCGCCAGTCTGGAAGAGTTTAATACGCGTTTATCAAATGTTAATTTAACATCCGCCCAAGTGCGTTATATGAATACCGCGACCGAGGGCGAGGGCGCAATGACCGATGACGTATCCGACGCCCGGGCCGATTTACAGGCTGTGCGTTCCGAGTTGGGCGGCGCAACCGCCATTCGTCGTCGTGCGACCACAACAAATGGTTTGGGAAACCCAATTGATTTGTCGGTTGATTGGGATGCTGCGTTTAATGATGTGTCGAATTTTATGGGTGCGTCAAATGTGTCGGCTGATAAAACATTATCGTCATTGGATGGCGAAGCATTATATAATAACATTCATTCGCAGTGTCAACAATTGGCCGCATCATCCTGTTCCACGCAAAATTTACAAATGGTAACCAATGCATATTCAATGGCAATTGAACAGGATTGCGTTGCTGTGGCCAAAGCTTATGATGCACAAAAATCAGCAATACTGAAAAAAGTTCAAGAAGGCGGACAATTGTTATCCGAAGCCCGACTGGAAGATTATAATGCAAAAAATTCTGCGGACTTTATCGCTTGTTTGTCCGATTTAAAGAGCCATATGTTGGACCCTGTTGTTTGTGATAAAAATTATAAAAAATGTTTGGATAATACTGGTAAATATGTAAACGCCAGTACGGGTAATTATATATTCGGACCTGGTTTTAATGATTTAAACAAATTATTGACATTCCCAGCAAATGGCAGCGATAAATTGTCATCCGTTTCATCAAATGCAAACTTTGTTGAATTTTTAAATCAAAAGCGTCCGATGGTTCAATCGACATTGGATAAATGTCAAAATATCCAAGACGCGGTTTGGACTGAATTTATTGACCAATCCCTGGTCCAAATTGTCCAAGCACAAAATGATTTAATTAGTCAAGTGCGCAATACTTGTATTAAAACAATTGCGGATTGTCATAAAAATACTGAAAATGATTTGAATGCATTTGATTCAGATTCGCAAATTTTATTCAGCAGCAATACCAAAGTAACAACTAAAGCAATTTGTGCGGATACAATCAAAACTTGTTCCCAAGTTTATGGATTGACGGGATCAGAGGCCGACGTTTTGGACGATTTCACAGCCGAAGTTTTGGATTCCAAGGTTGCCGCCGGTTGCACGGAAAAAGTCAAAGAATGCTTTGCCGAGGTTTGCGGTGCGTCTCCTTATACATTATGTCAGCCAACGGACAAGGCAACATTGCGCGCAACATGTGAAACGCGTGCTGCGGCGGTTTGCGGATCGGATGGTAATGCAACCGCGATTGACATCGCAATGGACGAAATCCAATCAACAATGGATAAAACATTGTCTGCAAAGTGCAAAGAAGTTGATGGAATTTGGAAGCCGGCGACAACATTAACAGCAATGGTTTTGCCAATGGTGGATCATTCAAATAATATGTTCGCGCGCATTATTAACGGTTTGTCGGATTTTGTTATGTCTTCCGCACATGCCGCGGCGGCCAACAATGATACATTATCCAATGCGACGATGTCTGTTGTGTCAACGTCCACTGAGAAATTGGTTGCAAATTGGACCGCACATACATCATGGGGAAAATGTTTGGTTAATTACAAGTCTGATGCGAAAAAGGCATGCGATGATGTCGGCGGTGTTTATTCCGAGACACAAAATTCCGCAGCAATGGTTATGCCGGGTTGGTCGCCACGTGCCGATTGGTCGGGTGTATATTGTTACGCGTCTGCCGAATATTTGGCCAAACAAAAGGCCGAAGCCGATGCAGTCGAAAAAAATAGGGCTCGTACCGCCTGTGCAGCAGCATCCAAAGGTGTTACAAACGATAGCTGGAATCATAAAACTTCGATCGAAGCAACATTTAATGAATCCAGCAATACATGTAAAATTTGTACCAAGGATAAAACTTGTGCCAAAAAGAAATCGATTTGTATGGGAAGTAACTGTCCACAATGTAAAGATTGGAATTCCGAAGTTAATACATGCAAGGAAGTTAGTTTATAAAAATGAAACATGGATTTGCAATTTTTATAGCATTAATTTTAACGCCGATGGCGGTGAATGCCGCTTGCGATACAAAATCGTTACAGCAATGTTTGGATTCGGCGTGTGCAATCGGTATTGATTTTGATCCATCGGTTCGTTGCAAATTATGTGGATCCACGTCCGCCGTATCCGCAAAATCGGAATCAAAAATTTATGGCGATGCGCCAGTGTTCCAAAGTTTATCAATTGGGAAAAAGACCAGTTTGAATTTGGATGTTACAAATGCTCCATCCGATCCGGCTGCACGATATAAATGGGCAATTGATGAATGTGTTAAACGTGTTAGTTCATGCAAAGCCGTCGATGCAAATTCATTGTATGATGATTTGATTTCAAAATCTTGTACTGCGGCGGCGGAAGCCAAAGAATCTGAAAAAAAATTATCGGCCAGAAAATCAACAACAACCGAATCCCAATGTATATCGCGTGTTAAATCATGTATGTCGGAACCGACAAAATGTGGTTCGGGATTAATCTCATGCCAGCGGGATTCATCAAAATATTCGTCCAGTTTATCATCCTGTTTAATATCGACCGATTGTTCGGATCATGGAACGGCAGTTGCCGCAAATATGAAAACATCAATGAATGAATTTGGTGTTGCGCGCGCGTCCGAAATTAAATCAAAATCCGAATCAGCCTCCGCCACGCGTCAACAAAAAATTGATGTGATTACAGCCGCGTGTTCAACGCGCATGGATGAATGTGTTGGATTTTATTGTGCTGCGATTCAAACAGACAAAACAAAAAATTGTAAAACAAATCAGCAAATAAATTTGGCCAAACAAATGTGTGCATATGTAACCATAGCGTGTCAGGGGATTAAATAAATGAAAAAAATCATAATTACATCTTTGATGATTTTTGGATTTGTTGCGACATCATTCGCAGCCGAACCCATAACACGTGGTCGTGTATCTGTTGCGCCAACATCTGGTGTGCGCGCAGTATCAACCGCACGTGCGCCAATTGAACGAAAATCAACGATTGAAACCGTGTCCGAAACAGTTGAAAATAAATTTGATGTTGCATTCGAAAGCGTAAACGATATATCAATTGCCGCGCCATCGGTGTCCGACACAATTCGTGCCGCTCGGGGCGAACGTAAAACGGATTCATCCGGTGATGCGATAACATCGTCTGATTTTTCCGTGTGTTATGATTCTGTGGATACATGTATTAAGCTTGAATGTGGAACAAATTATGAAAAATGTGAAACACTATCGCAAACAATATTTGGGGATAAATTGCGCGCTTGTTTAACATCATCCGGTTGCGGATTCGACGAAACATCGACTGTATCAACATCGATTAATGATGATTGGGCGGCGGCCAAAAAAATTAATCGTGCAAATCGTATTTTGGATTGTGGCGATAAAATGGGACAATGTTTAATTAATACATGTGGCGCTGGATTGCAAAATTGTTTGACAGGGGCCGATGGAAATATGTTGGTTAATTCATCGTGTTCATCAATTATTAATGAATGTGAATCAATTGATTCGGGAATTGCGACACGTCATACGCAATTGTTGTCGTCGTTACGTATGAATGTTGAAAGATCCGCGGCATCGTTAGAGTTTCGAATGAATGAATTGGAAAAACAAATGGAAACCGAATGTTTATCGATTGGGGCATTATTTGATCGAGATAATTTAAAATGTGTATTTTCAATTAATTTTTCAGTATTGGATCCAAAAACTGGCAGCCGAGTTAACGCTGCATCCAAACGTTTTGATGCAGGTATTGGATTGATGTGTGATGAAAAAACATTTGGTGTTGATGTGTCCACATATAAAAATGTCGCATCTCAGAGGACGATTGACCAAAAATCTGCAACAGGTGCATTGTTGGGTTCCGGTGTTGGTATGGGCGTTGGGGCATTGGCCGGCAAATTTATTGGTGGGGGGGCAAACTTTAATACAGCCGAAACCGCAGCAGCGGCTGCAAAAGAAAAAGCTGACAAAGACGCCGCAGCAAAAGAAACAGAACAAAATAAAAAGTAAAATTGGGTGAATAAATGAATAAAATATTATTATCAACAATTTTAGTGATGGCGATTTTAATGGGCGCGGCTTTTGCTGCGGGTCCGTATGAAGATTTTTCTTATAGCAACTATGGCTTATCCGGAGGGGCAAACTCTGCCTCGGGGAACGCCGTTTCCTCGACCCCTTCCACAACAACGCCTGCGGCTTCTTCAAATAAAAAATCATTTTCGGACACAGCTGTTGGTGCATGGGTAAACGATGGGCGCGAAAAATTATCTGATCGTACCGAATATTTAAAATCGGAAGAGGGTAAAAAGGAAAAAAATGCAATGGCAATCGGAACCGCCGGGGGCGGGGCGGCCGGTTTGGCAATCGGGACGACTGTCGCCAAAAATCGTGCAACCGACAAAGAGGATGCCGAAATGGACGCATATGTAAATTCTTGGCAATGCGCAACATCTACGGGATCGGTTTTGGCAACGGGCGGAAAACAATTTGTTACACCAAATACAACGAATAAATTTCAAACTTTGCGTGACGAATACATTTCGTCGCGCGATCAAATGAATAATCAGAGGAACACAATAACAGCAAAGTAATTTAATGTAAAAAAATATTTGCGTGTATGTGTATAAAATGGTATAATATAAAACGATATCGAAAGGAAAGGAGTCGATTATGTTTAAAAAACTGCTTGCAGCAAACTTGTTACTGGCATCCGTAATGTCCGGTGCGGTGGCTGCCCTGTATTACCAAGAGGGTGTGGATGTTCAAACACAGCCATCTGGAAATGCACGCATATACACTTCGGCGACTCCGAATGCAAATGTTGGTCGTGCGGGCGTTCGTGGTAATGTTGGTAATGCTCGTGGCGTGTTGACTGTGTCTTCGTCAATACCTGGAACAAAACCGGTCAGTGGTGTTAACACAAACGTTAATGCAAACCAAACAATTAATACTGGGTCCGTTGTAACGGGTGTTACGCCGAACAATAACGGAAATAACGGAAACAATAACGGCGGAACTGATAACGATGGTTTAACAAATATTGATCAATGTATGTCATCATTGTCCAGCTGTGTTGCAGGCGCTTTTGCGGACGGCATTCGTGATATGTTTGATCCAAAAATTCGCGAAGCAATCATGTTGGGTAACGACATTGATCGCGTTGCATTGTGCCAAAACGTTGTTGATAAATGTATTTCGGATGTTAAAACATCGGATGGCAAAACAACATTTTACAAAGATTCAAAAACTGTATGGGCTGATTTTAATCGTCGCGTAATTCAGCCAGAATATTATTCGTTTGTAATGCGTGAAACTGGGTTAACCCCGGATCAGGCGGAAAATACATGTATGTTGTTGGATAAAAACACATACGGTAAATCATTTGCGGGTGTTGCTGGCGACCAAGTAATGGGTGAATACCAAGATCAAATTAAGCCATTTAATAACCAAGCAGCCCAAGATCAAAAAACATCATCATTGGGTTTGACGCCAAACAATGAATATGATCGTGGATATTATGCGCGTTGGGATGCCAAGGTTGCAAAATGTTACGTTCGTGTTGCTGCGTACAATGGCGATAAAATCATTGATGACAAATGGGCCCGATTTGCCGGCACGGGCAAGGATGCCGAGGCATGGGTCCCAGCCGGTGATTCATTCAAATGTAACAAAGATTTGTTTGATTTCGCATTGCGCACAACAACCAAGGGTGTTGCATTGTATGGAATCGGTAGTGGTGCTATTGTTGGCGGAATCACAGGTGCCATTATTGGTAAAAATACAGGCGCAACCAAAGGGATCGATCTAAACACATTGAATTGTTTAAATAAAAGTGAGCGTGATGACCTAGCGACCGCGATCAGTAACTCTGATAACGGTTGGGATTTATTACAAAGGTATAATGTGAATATAAAAAACAAAGCAACATTATCAGAAAAAGATTGCCAAAATATTTTAAATCTGTTTGGAAAAAGACTTGTTAACGCAGAAACAGCAATTGGCACTGATCTGATTGCAAAAAAGAAAACAGCTTCGGGCGCTAAAAAATCCGGAAGCACTTCAACAGGAGCCAGACTGACTTATAATTACGTTCTGGGTGTTCCTGTGACAGGCGGTTTCGCAACGGTTGTTGCGTCGGATAAATTGACGAGTGTTTGGTACGCAATATCCGACCCAAATATTAACGTTCTTACAGATTCTGCATTCTTGCCAGAAAAAGTTAAAGACACAAACGTTTGGAAACAAATGCAGAAAAATGCAGACGGAAGCTTTAGTGTTTCTGAATTACCAGCAAATCAAACCTCTATTTGGGTTATCAAAGGAACAGAAGTTTCAGATGTTAAAGCTGCGGCCGCATCCCAGGCTTTAGAAAACGAGGAGGAAAGTAACTCTGATAGTTCAATAAAATTCCATAGTTTAAAAAATATCAAAATTATTGAATCTGCAACATGTAATGCCGTTTCGCAGGATTGCATTGAAAAAAGCTCTCTTGAGAAAGAAATCGAAGAAATTAAATCATTAAGGGATTCAATAAATGATTCAGGAGAAACATCGGGTGGTAAAAATCACTTGGCCGGGGCCGCGATTGGTACAGGTATTGGTGCCGGGGCCGGTGGTGTTGTAACTGCGATTTCCGCGTTCGTCGAAGGAAAGCAAATTAACTGTCGCGTTGGGGATGATTTGGAACGTGTTGCATTGAACAAATCGTATTCAATTCCAAAGTTAAAAGATTACTATATCAAATGGGCTTTGAAATTGGGACCAACAGATGGCAAAACAACGACAACGAATGTTCAAACGTATGCTGAATGGCAAACCGCATGTTCGTTACAGGCATCGAACTGTGCGGCAGCAACCGTTAAAAAGTTGGGAACAGGCGAAGTAATTAAAAACGCATGCGTAATGCCGTTCGCATCTGGTCAATCGTCCGATGCAAAATGTATGCCAAATCCAGATTTGGGAATGTGTGTGGTATCATACGACCCATGTCCACCAGCAAAAACAAAACCATAATTGGTTTATAAAACAAAAACCCGGTTTTCAAACCGGGTTTTTTAATTGCAATGATTGCCACGGAGTCGTGACTCCTCGCAATGACAAATAAATTATTTGAAATCCTATTTGTTTTATTTAATATGTATATATGTATTATTACGTTTATATAATGTTTAACAAATCAAGGCGGTCTGTTTATACTGGCGTTACAAACGATTTGAAACGTCGAGTCTGGGAGCATAAAAATAAAATTTATACAGGGTATTCACAAAAACATAATACGGTATTGCTTGGATATTATGAAACATTTGATTCAATCGAACATGCGATAAAGCGTGAAAAACAAATAAAAGCAGGAAATCGCGCCAATAAAGACGATTTGATAAATTCAAAAAATCCCATGTGGCTGGATTTATACGAGAGCATGTTTTAAATTTATTAAAGTAAAAATATTCAGTATATATAAATTGTCATTGCGAGGAGTCACGACTCCGTGGCAATCATTGCAATTTTTTTATTTCAGGGTATTTTGTTTGATGCGTCAAAACAATGGATCTTTGTGGTCTTTTTATCATTTCAAATCTTGAAATTTTGTGATAAAATCCCAAATAGTCGGCAGAGGATAAAAATATGAAACAGATCAAAGCAAAAGACATTAACAAATTACGTGCCAAAATAATGGCAAATAAATACGGCATTGGCCCAAAATATAATTGGGAAAAAGTTCATCCATTTTGGGTCGGCGCTGCGGCTTTTGGGGTTGCCGTGGGTACGGGCTTTGTTTTTGTGACGGCTCCCATTTGGTTGCCAGTCAGTGGTGTGGCCATGGGCGTCAAAAAAATTAAAACGGCGACCAAGCCAATTCGCGATCGTCGCCAAATGAAAAAATTATACGAACAAAACTTTCCAAAGTCGGAAGTATTCGTCGCCAAAAAGTCGGGTCGGGAATAAAATCCCACCAATGCGAATCGCATTATTATATATAAAATTGTGCTTTTTGTGTTTGGATTATAAAAAATATACATTTATGGCCCGCTGAAATCTGCCAAAAATGAAAATAATTTCAAAAAAATGCACTTTTTTTAAATTTTTTTGATTTTACCGCTTGACTTTGTCGGAAGATGTGTATATATTATGTCAGCTTCGATGTTGGAAACATTCTCCAACCTCCCGAAATTCTAGGACTTAATACGAATCGGATTAAATATAACGGCGTGTTAAGTTTTCTTTTGTGAATAAAGCAGCTCATCAAAAGAAGGGATGTGCAGATAGTTAGGCAGGTTTTATTCAAAACATTGACTAAATGTCTTTTTAAGCACATTCCAGACAGGAAAGGTTTTATAGTATTTTAATATTAAAAATCTCGTCTTGTCTTGCGAAAATAATAAATATGTAAAGTGCTTGGACAAAGTCTTATAGTTTTTTTAAACTTAAGAGTTTGATCCTGGCTCAGAACGAACGCTGGCGGCAGGTCTCTTAGGCATGCAAGTCGAACGTGAAAGTTCCTTCGGGAATAAGTAAAGTGGCGCACGGGTGAGTAACGCGTGGGAATATGCCCATCGGTGGGGAATAACAGTTGGAAACGACTGCTAATACCGCATACGTCGAGAAATCGAGAAAGATTTATCGCCGATGGATTAGCCCGCGTTGGATTAGCTTGTTGGTAGGGTAAAGGCCTACCAAGGCAATGATCCATAGCTGGTCTGAGAGGACGATCAGCCACACTGGGACTGAGACACGGCCCAGACTCCTACGGGAGGCAGCAGCTAAGAATATTGGACAATGGGGGAAACCCTGATCCAGCCATGCCGCGTGAGTGAAGAAGGCCTTCGGGTTGTAAAGCTCTTTCAGATGTGATGATGATGACGGTAGCATCAGAAGAAGCACCGGCTAACTTCGTGCCAGCAGCCGCGGTAATACGAAGGGTGCAAGCGTTGTTCGGATTTACTGGGCGTAAAGCGTCCGTAGGTTGTTTGTTAAGTCAGGGGTGAAATCCCAGGGCCCAACCCTGGAACTGCCTTTGATACTGGCAAGCTAGAGCGTGATAGAGGAAAGTGGAATATCGGGTGTAGAGGTGGAATTCGTAGATATCCGATGGAACACCAGTGGCGAAGGCGACTTTCTGGATCATTGCTGACACTGAGGGACGAAAGCGTGGGGAGCAAACAGGATTAGATACCCTGGTAGTCCACGCCCTAAACGATGTGTACTTGTTGTTGATTCTCTTCGGAGAACCAGTGACGTAGCTAACGCGTTAAGTACACCGCCTGGGGAGTACGGTCGCAAGACTAAAACTTAAAGGAATTGACGGGGACCCGCACAAGCGGTGGAGTATGTTGTTTAATTCGATGCTACGCGAGAAACCTTACCGACTCTTGACATCCCGATCGCGACTTGCAGAGATGCTTGTCTTCAGTTAGGCTGGATCGGTGACAGATGCTGCATGGTTGTCGTCAGCTCGTGTCGTGAGATGTTGGGTTAAGTCCCGCAACGAGCGCAACCCTCGTCCTTTGTTGCCATCAGGTTATGCTGGGCACTCTAAGGAGACTGCTGTGGTTAACACAGAGGAAGGTGAGGATGACGTCAAATCATCATGGTTCTTACGAGTCGGGCTACAAACGTACTACAATGGTGGCAACAAAGGGCAGCTACCCCGCGAGGGGATGCAAATCCTAAAAAGCCATCCCAGTTCAGATTGCTCTCTGCAACTCGAGAGCATGAAGTCGGAATCGCTAGTAATCGTGGATCAGAATGCCACGGTGAATACGTTCCCGGGTCTTGTACACACCGCCTGTCAAACCATGGGAGTCGATTTCACCCGAAGACGGTAGGATAACGAAAGAGTCCGCCGGCCACGGTGGGGTTGGTGACTGGGGTTAAGTCATAACAAGGTAGCAGTACCGGAAGGTGCGGCTGGATCACCTCCTTTATAGAGAAAGATCCAATCAACTGTTCACGCAGAATTGGACGCCCGTCATGACTATCTGAATATCTCTTTTTTTGAAGAATGTTGTTTTAACGCTGGGGCTATAGCTCAGCTGGCTAGAGCACCTGCTTTGCAAGCAGGGGGTCGTCGGTTCGAATCCGTCTAGCTCCACCACTGAACAAACCTTGAATGGGTCTGTAGCTCAGGTGGTTAGAGCGCAGCTCTGATAAAGCTGAGGTCGGAGGTTCGAGTCCTCCCAGGCCCACCATTTATTCAGGGAAACAACGATCAGAAGTTTCAAGATGTTTATGACATCTTAAATCTTCTGAATGCAAATTCAGGAGTTGCTTATATTGTGAATAGGTTTTTATGTTTAAATTTTATAATCGGAAACGGTTATAATAATTTGACATCAGTAAAATATTAAAAAATAAGGTCTTGGTATCTGTTGGGTTTAACCAACAGGAATTCAAGAAATAGAATAATTCAATAATAGTAGAATAAGTTCAAGAATCAACAAAGCTGTTCATTTGCTTTTTTATGTTGAAATTCAATTTTCGAATTGCGTTTCAAGCATAAGATAAAAAGTAATAAAGAGTGTTTAGTGGATGCCTTGGCGATCAGAGGCGATGAAGGACGTGAAAGACTGCGATAAGTCCGGGCGAGCTGTCAATAAGCTTTGACCCCGGAATGTCCGAATGGGGAAACCCGATGCATATGCATCATCTTGACCTGAATACATAGGGTCAAGAAGCAAACGTGGCGAACTGAAACATCTTAGTAGCCATAGGAAAGGAAATCAATTGAGACTCCGCAAGTAGTGGCGAGCGAACGCGGACCAGCCCAATGGCTGAAGTATTTTTTAGCAGAATGCCGTGGAAAAGGCAGCAACAATAGGTGATAGCCCTGTATGCGAAAGAAAATATTTTAGTCTTCGAGTAAGGCGGGACACGTGAAATCCCGTTTGAATATGGGGGGACCATCCTCCAAGGCTAAGTACTCCTGATCGACCGATAGTGCACAAGTACCGTGAGGGAAAGGTGAAAAGAACCCCGAGAGGGGAGTGAAATAGAAACTGAAACTGAATACTTACAATCTGTCGGAGCACCCTTGAGGTGTGACGGCGTACCTTTTGCATAATGAGCCAACGAGTTAATGTCACATGCAAGCCTAAGCCGTTAGGTGTAAGCGTAGGGAAACCGAGTCTGAATAGGGCGAATTTGAGTATGTGGTATTAGACCCGAAACCAAGTGATCTAGTTATGAGCAGGCTGAAGGTGCGGTAATACGTACTGGAGGGCCGAACCCACTAAGATGGCAAACTTAGGGGATGACTTGTGACTAGGGGTGAAAGGCCAATCAAACTTGGATATAGCTGGTTCTCCGCGAAAACTATAGAGGTAGTGTCTCGAGTGTTTATTATTGGGGGTAGAGCACTGAAATGGCTAGGGGGGAGAAATCTCTACCAAACCATATCAAACTCCGAATACCAATAAGATATAGCTCGGGAAACAGACTGTGGGTGCTAAGGTCCATGGTCGAGAGGGCAAGAGCCCAGACCGCCAATTAAGGTCCCTAAATAATAACTAAGTGGGAAAGGGGGTCGAGATTCCAAAACAACCAGGAGGTTGGCTTAGAAGCAGCCATCCTTTAAAGAAAGCGTAATAGCTCACTGGTCTAGTTAAGAGTTTCGGCACCGAAAATGTAACGGGGCTAAAGTTATTTACCGAAATTGCGGGTTGCGATTTTATCGCAGCGGTAGCGGAGCATTCTGTAAGCCTGTGAAGTCGAAGGCGTGAGCCACGATGGAGGTATCAGAAGCGCGAATGTTGGCATGAGTAGCAGCTAAACAATGTGAGAAACATTGTCGCCGAAAGACTAAGGGTTCCTATCCAATGTTAATCAGGGTAGGGTGAGTCGACCCCTAAGATGAGGCCGAAAGGCGTAGTCGATGGGAACACGGTTAATATTCCGTGACCTGATGGGATGTGACGGATCATGTGTATTGTGTCGCCTTAATGGATTGGTGATGCAGTGAAGTGGTCCCAGGAAATAGCCCCATCGTATAGATCGTACCCAGAACGGACACACGTAGTCAGGTCGAGTAGACCAAGGCGGTTGAGAGAACTATGTTGAAGGAACTAGGCAAAATGCATCCGTAACTTCGGAAGAAGGATGACCTTTTTCAAGGTAACTTTAAGAAGGTGACACAAACCAGGGGGGGGCGACTGTTTATCTAAAACACAGGTCTCTGCAAAATCATATAAGATGATGTATAGGGACTGACGCCTGCCCAGTGCTGGAAGGTTAAGGTGATTCGTGCAAGCGTTGATCTGAAGCCCCAGTAAACGGCGGCCGTAACTCTAACGGTCCTAAGGTAGCGAAATTCCTTGTCGGGTAAGTTCCGACCCGCATGAATGGCGTAACGATCTCCCCACTGTCTCCAACATAGACTCAGCGAAATTGAAGTCCCGGTGAAAATGCCGGGTACCCGCAGCTAGACGGAAAGACCCTATGAACCTTTACTGCAGCTTCGTACTGGCATAAGGATAAACTTGTGTAGGATAGGTGGGAGACTTTGAAGCGATAACGCTAGTTATCGTGGAGTCATTGGTGAAATACCACCCTGGTTTGTTTTTATGTCTAACTGAGATCCCTGATCGGGGTCCAGGACAGTGCGTGGTGGGTAGTTTGACTGGGGTGGTCGCCTCCTAAAGCGTAACGGAGGCGTGCGAAGGTTTGCTCAGGCTGGTCGGAAATCAGCCGGTGAGTGCAATGGCAAAAGCAAGCCTGACTGCGAGAGGGACACCTCGAGCAGAGACGAAAGTCGGTCATAGTGACCCGGTGGCCCCGAATGGAAGGGCTATCGCACACGGATAAAAGGTACTCTAGGGATAACAGGCTGATGCTACCCAAGCGTCCATAGCGACGGTAGTGTTTGGCACCTCGATGTCGACTCATCTCATCCTGGGGCTGGAGCAGGTCCCAAGGGTATGGCTGTTCGCCATTTAAAGAGGTACGTGAGTTGGGTTCAGAACGTCGTGAGACAGTTCGGTCCCTATCTACTGTGGGCGTTGGATATTTGAAGAGAACTATTCCTAGTACGAGAGGACCGGAATGGACGAATCTCTGGTGTACCTGTTGTCGCGCCAGCGGCAGTGCAGGGTAGCTAAATTCGGATGAGATAACCGCTGAATGCATCTAAGCGGGAAGCTTCCTCTGAGATAAGATATCCCAATTAATTCTGTGATAGACTATCACGTTGATAGGTGGGCGGTGTAAGCGCTGTGAGGCGTTCAGCTTACCCATACTAATCGAATGAATGACTTTTTATCTTTGTTTGTTTAATTATTTAAACAAGCATGCTTGAAACGCAAGTTGATAAAATGAACGAATACACTAATGATAATTATAATACAAGTATTGACTGATGATTGACATATGCTTTGTTCTGGTGGTTTTGGCGTGGGAGCCACTCACTGCTCCATTTCGAACCAGACTGAGAAACCCCACAGCGCCGATGGTACTTTGACTTAAGTCACGGGAGAGTAGGACGCCGCCAGGACAAAGCATATGACCAACACATAAAAACCGCACAATTATTCAAAACCCACCATCCGGTGGGTTTTTTATATTGCAAACGTAAAACTACCCCATTAGCAGGTAGATGTAGGCAATCCCAATTTTTGCAGATTTCCGGATAGTTTTGTTTAGGGGACACAGAAAAAATTGGGACAAATGAAATTTGTATTAAAATGATACAGGCAGTGTAAGCCGGTGGAGGTTCATTTATTTTGGGCATTATTTTGTTGATAAATATTTTTTATTGTGTAAATATTGATTGGATACAAAGGATAAAATCATGGCCGAATTAAAAACAGAAATCCCAACAGAAAATAAAGAAAAATCGGAACAATGGGCCAAACTGGCCAAAGAAGATCCCGAAGCAATGGCAGAACTTGTTCATTGGTCTATGCTGGAGATTGCAAAATTTTCATTAAATGCTAAATTTTTAGTTAATACTTCAACCTTGGTCGGGACAATTTTTGTTGCGGCAAATGCACGTGCTGAAATGTCAAACAGCGGATATGATCAGGAAACAGCATTGATAAAAAATATAATGCGAAAAATTAAAAACCCAGAATCCCGATTTGTATTAACAATGCATTTTTTACAAGTTCAATATGCCGAGCAAAAATATAAAAATAATTCCGAATTCATCGAAAAAAATAAAATATTATTCCAAGACATTAAAAAATTAAAACCGAAAGTAGACGCAAACAATTTTGATTTTATTTTATCTCGTTATCCAGAGATTGAAAAATGTTTCACTGAATTTTGCCGTATTCCGCAGCAAACAAAATTTGGGCGGATTTTTGATAAAGTGTTTATTCGTTCAAAGTAATGGTGGTAAAATGTTTGCAAAAAAACAATCCGTACCAATAGATCAAATTGTTGAAAAATTAAACGAATTACATGAAAAATCGCCAGAATTTAGCAGAAAATTAAAATCAATTTTGGATGATAAAAATTATATTGAAATGCAAAACCAATACATAATATACAATCAGTCGCGTGGATTTATTGGGAAGTTGGAAATGGATTTATTCGCATCCAAACGTGCGAGCATCGATGAAAAGTTGAGAAAAAGTGAAATTAATCTGGCAATAGATATGGCAAAACATAACGCCGAGATTAAAAATTTAAACAAACAATTGTATAAATCAATCGCAAATGTTTCAGATTTAGGATTAAGTCCGGATGCATTGCAATCGTTCGTTTCTTATATGGCTGAAAATAACAAAAGATATTTGGGTGATCATATAATGAACTATATTTGCCAGGGTAAATCAATATAACGGATTTCTTGCAAGTGCATTATTTTTATGGTACAATTGACGGGTTCCAAAACCAAGGAGTAAGGAAATGAAATTTATAACTGATAACATGAAATATATTTTATTAACAGCTGCGATAATGTTGATTTTGGCATTATTTCCAATGCCAGCATTTTATTATCGTTTATTAAAATTGTTCGTATTTGTATTGGCGGGATACCAAGCATACACAACATGGAATAACAAAAACACACCTATGTTTGCGGGATGGATTTTGGTGTTCATTTTGTTTAACCCTGTATTTTTGCCTGGGTTTTCATGGTTTATGTGGTCGTTGGTAAATATTGCCACAGCCGCATTTGTATTTTATAACTGGATGTTGGAAACAAAAACATCAGTTGCTGATTTAAAGAAAAAAGTTGGCATGGATGAAAAAAAATCCAAACCAGCCGCCGCAAAACCAATGGCAAAACCGGCCGCTAAAAAGTCAGCCGCTAAAAAGCCAGCGAAACGCAAATAACATAAAGCCCCGGTTAAACCCGGGGTTTTTAAGTTGAAATGATTTTTTTGGATAGTACAATAGCTGGGCAAAATCAAAGAGGTATGTTGTGAAAAATTCAATTAAACGCGTATTGATTGCTGCATTAATTTTATGTGCGGGTGCGACAACATATCATTATGCAACGCGACCATCATTATCTGAAATGGTTGGTCAAATGGTTTTGGTTGGATTTCGTGGTACAGGCACAGGTTTATATGAACAAGATTTAAAAATATTGGAATCTGAAATTGCAGCGGGACACGTTGGCGGTGTGATTTTATTTAACAAAGACGTTACAACAAATTTGGGCCCACGTAATATTTTGTCGACACAACAAACAAAAAATTTAAATGTGCGTTTACAAAATGTTGCGACAAAATCTGGCAACAAAAAATTATTTATCGCAATTGATCAAGAGGGAGGAACGGTTAATCGATTAACACCGGATGCTGGTTTTAAAATAACCCAATCGGCGGCTGTTTTGGGTCGTGGGACAATCGAAAATACATATAGCGTTGCATATGATTTGGGCAAACGTTTATATGAATTGGGATTTAATGTTGATCATGCTCCGGATGTTGATTTGGCGACAAATCCGGGCAATCCAATCATTGCAAAACGGGAACGTGCTTTTTCTCGTGACGCGAATGTTGTAACAAAACACGCGGCGGCATTCGCAAATGGTTTGGTAAAATCAAATGTTATATTTTCATTTAAACATTTTCCAGGCCACGGCAGCAGCAAATCCGATACCCACCATGGAATGGTTGATATTACAAATACGTGGGATGTCGATGAATTAAAGCCGTATTACGAATTGGTAAAATCAGACATGATGGGCATGGTTATGGTGGCCCACGTTATGAATGCAAAAATTGATGAAAAATATCCGGCATCTTTGTCTAAAAACACAATTGATATTTTGCGTCGTGATATGAAATATAATGGTGTTGTTATCACAGACGATTTGCAAATGGGTGCAATTATCAACGAATGGGGCCAGGATGCAGTGATTGAATTAGCAATAAATGCAGGCGTTGATATTTTGTTAATGGGAAATAACATGACATACGATCCAGACATTGCGTCCAAAACACATGCAACGGTGATTAAATTGGTACGGGATGGTAAAATTTCAAAATCCCGTATTCGGGAATCGTACAATCGAATCATTAAATTGAAAAAACAAAACGGATTGGTGAAATAAAAAAATCCCTAAAATTATAGGGGTTGTGGGCGAATTTCCAACACATTTATTCCGACAAAATTATTCCCCATTGATTCAATATATTTTATAAAATCAACCCGAACAACAGCGCCCGATGTTGACGCGTGATAGAAATCGCGATTATCAATTAAAAATCCCATGTGATATACAAATAATTCCGTGCCGATTTTTTTATTAACATTTGGGTCCCATTTTAAAATATTTATTATTGCAGTATTTGGCAATTTTTTTAATGTGCTCGAATCAATTTTATTACGTGGAATGTATGGCAAAGTTACATTTTCAGCTGGTTCAAATTTGGCTGAAATTTCGCGCGCATTTGCCCATGAATTTTTATCAATGCGAATCGTTTTGGATTTGGCCCCGGGCAGCGTGTTTGTAATGTCGGTAACATATTTGGAATTATTTTTTATCCAATTCAATTCAATAAAATGATTTCGGTTTTCGTATGAAATTTTTCCATCGGCGTACCGAACTGAATTCATGTTTTTTTCAAATTCATTTTGGCCGCTGGATAAATGTAATGCCAATACTGTTTCAACATATGTTACGCAATCAAATCCATCAAATCTGAACAGGGGGGATTTATCAATTTTGCCGTCTTTGCCTTCGCCCAATGGTGCAACAATATATGGTTGCCCAATGAAAAATTCGGCGGTGTCAGGTATTGATTTTCCATACGGAATATTATTTTTATCATGCGACGCGCATGACGCAGTTGTAACAATTGCGCAAACAGCAAAGATTATTTCAAATATTTTTTTCATAATTTTTAGATGAAATCATCCGGTAAATCGTCAGGGATTTCAATGCCAGGCGCATCGATGGTTGGTTCCGCAACAGTTTGTGTCGCACCGGCTGTCGGAGTATTATAATTTTGTTGCACAGTTTCGGGCCCATACGTTCCCGGTAACATATCAGTGAATCTTGAAAATTCGCCAAAAAATCCCATTGGAATTGTTCCTGTTGGGCCGTGACGTTGTTTTGCAATAATGAATTCAGCGCGATTTTTTGCACGCTTCATTTCCTCTTCCCAGCGCAGATGAATGTCCGGGCCCTTGGCGTTTAATTTTTGGCTCGGATCGCGATTTTGCAAATAGTATTCATGACGATATGTAAATGTTACAATGTCGGCGTCCTGTTCGATTGATCCAGATTCACGTAAATCGGATAAAATTGGACGTTTATCATCACGGGATTCAACCGCACGTGATAATTGGGATAACGCAACGACAGGGACGTTTAATTCCTTGGCCAGCATTTTTAATCCACGTGTCATTTCGGAAATTTCTTGGACACGATTGTCGGATTTGTTTCCGCCCGGCGCAGTTAACAATTGGATATAGTCAATAACAATCATCGCCAATCCGCCATGCATACGTTTTAAACGGCGCGCACGTGTCCGAATCATGGGAACAGAAATTCCGGGGGTATCATCAATATATAATGGTAATTTTTCCAATACGCGTGAACGTTCTGTCAAGGTCATAAATTCGGAATCGGTAATCGTCCCATTACGCATTTTGTGGTATGGAACTTCGGCCACGTTGGATAAAATACGTGATGCCAGCTGATCTGCACTCATTTCCAGACTGAAAAATGCAACAACGCCGGAATGCTTTTTGGAAACTCGGCCCATCGCAATTTCATGCGCCGCATTAAATGCAAAATTTAACGCCAATGCGGTTTTACCCATACCCGGACGTCCCGCCAAAATAATTAAATCGGACGAATGCAATCCGCCCATTTTTTTATCGATATCAACAAAGCCAGTCGTTAATCCCGCGATTTGTCCATCCTGTTTGTATGCGATTTCGGTTGCTTCCAACGATTCGCGTAACGCTGCGCCCAATCCAATTGCGCCACGTTCAATTTCACCAGTTGATGCCAAATCATATAATTGTTGTTCTGCGATTTCAATTTGTTTGGTCGCAGGCAAATCCAAATGTTCAACAAAAGCAGTTTCAGTAATCGTTTGTCCAACATGAATTAATTGACGACGTAATGCGTGATCATAAACCAGTCGTGCATACTGTTCGGTGTTCATAACCGAAGTCCCTGCGTTCATCAATTCCGATAAATATCCAATTCCGCCAACATCATCCAGTATTCCCTGTTGGTCCAAATAATTTTTAATAGTAACGTTATCAACCGGGTATCCACGCGCCAATTGGCGTTCAATAACAGAATAAATGGCTGCGTGCGCAGGATGTGAAAAATGCTCAGAGCGTAAAAAATCCGAAATTTTTTCCCATGCACGGTTATTTAATAATATTGCTGATAATACTGCTTGTTCCGCCTGAACATTTTGGGGCAGGGTCTGTGGATCAAAATTCAAATTTGTTGTTTTAATCATGTGCGTATGATGAACGAAAAAATCATAAAATCAACCACAAAATTTTTTATAGAGCAAAGGCGCAATTTTATTGACATTACCGCTTGCGCGAATTGGGGCGATATGATAAAATAAAGCATATGAAACGTAATGAAAGGGGGAAAATATGTCCAGATTTCGGATGTGTTTATATGGAATAATTGGCGCAATTTCAATGGTTGCGACGGCAAATGCTGCAACGCCGGCACCGCGTGCCAGCATGGCAGGGGCACGTGGCGTATTGACCGTTGGGACAGTTCGCGGATCAAATCAAACGCAACAACAAACCCAGCAATCTACGTCAACAACATTGACAACGGGCAAATGCGCAACGGAATATATGCGATGCCTACGCCGTGACAGTGCTTGCGGATCAACATTTGAAAATTGTACAACATCTGAAGAATTTAACGCGGTCAAGGTTTATTGTGCCGACGTTTATAATTCATGTGATGCCGCTGGGAAAAAGGCTCTGGAATCATTGGTGAACAAGTCAATCGCCGATGCAATCGTTTTAACTGCTGAAAATGCAGTTGATGCATGTTACAAAACAATGGACGAATGTATGATTTCGACTTGTTCTGTTAATTTGGGAAAATGTACTGAATCGACCGGAAATTCGACAACGAATGTCAAGGCATACGTAAAACAATCTTGTTTGGAAACCGTTGGTCGCGCCAAGGCATGTCGTATGATGGCTAATGCCCAAGCAAATGCGTCCGACGAAGTTATTACTGACGAGGCCAGCTTCGTATTCGACGATGTTTACAATGATCGTTATGAAATATTAAAGGGAAAATTGGCCGTATTGGTTGCTGAAAATATCGTTAAACAGCAAGGTCTGTGTTATAACGAAGTTCGCGAATGCGTTCAAAATAATTGTGCTGGTGGTTCGTTGGCCGCTTGTTACACCCAATCCAAAGTGTCGGGCCGCGTTGATTTAAAAGCTGCCGCAAATGTTAACACACAAATTGAAAATGGCTGTACAGAAGTTATAAATTCATCCCTGGCATGCCAGGACGCATACACAGTCGCAGCTGGTGGTCAAGCATCACGTTTGTTCACACATTTATGGACAAATGATGCCGCTGGATTTGTTGTAAAATTGAACGGTGAATTATCCGCCAGTTTTTCGGACGGAATGATTACGCAAATGCGTGAAAGCTGTCAGGCATCCGTTGAAAAATGTATTAAAACCGAATGTGGTGCTGATTATGGTCGTTGTTATGATATAACAGCCAAGGAATTGGATGCCGAAGTTGTGGCTTCATTGTGTATGGCAACAGTTAAAAATGATGCGGATTGCAAGGATACATTCTTTGCCGAAGGTTCGACCAGTTCAACATGGGGTGGCAAATCAAATGTTCGCGCTGCATGGAATTCTGTTAAATCATCCGGTAATGATGGCGCCACAGTATTCCAAGAATTGTTGGAAGATACCAGTGCATTGATAAAAAATAAAATGAAGGCCGACGCTATGGCCCTGCGTTCAAAATGTAAAGCTGCCGATATCACAAATAATGGCAGTTATACTTGGGCCAGTCGTTCGAATGCATCCAACGTTGCAACCGATGATTTGGATAATACATGTTGGGTAACAGTTGAATTGTCTTCGAAGACAAATCCAAAATTGAAAAATTTGTCCAGCGCAAAAATGCGTATGTCCGACCAAACAATTTGCGGCGGATGGCACAGCGAATCTGATTTGAAAAAAGATATTCGCACGGGTGATAAAGCGGCCCGCAACAAACGTGGATGGGTTTCAACTGGTGTTGGATTATTGTCCGCGGGCGCCGGTGTCGGATTGATGGAAGTTTGGGGCAATAACGCGATTGCAAATATTGGTAACAAGCAATCAAAATCCAATGATTATACCCAGGCTGACGCAAAAATCAGAGCAGAGAAAACCAAGTTGGATTCATGTTTGAGTACTAATTCGAACGATTCAAGCAAGTGTTCTGAACAACAAAAAGCATGGGAAAGCGCTGTCGATGACCGCGCAGATTTGGCAGAAAACAAGGGGCTGAATAAAACGGGTCGTTTGATTTCCGATGCCGTTGGTGGCGCTGCGTTGGGAACAACAGGATTCTTGGTTACCCGCCAAATCATGTTGAACAATGCGTATGATTCCGAAATCGCTGATATTTCTTGTTTCATTGCGGGCCAAGAAGTCGCGTCATACGGCGACCCAATCGGATTTGAATAACAGGTTTAAAGCCAAAACAAAAACGCCCCGAACCGGGGCGTTTTTTAATAATTAAAAAAATCCGGATTTTTGAATAAAACACTTGAAAATTGGAACAAAAGGCATTATTATTGCGTTTACTGCGGTCATGGCGAAATTGGTAGACGCGCAGCCTTGAGGTGGCTGTGGAGAAATCCATGGAAGTTCGAGTCTTCTTGACCGCACCACTTGGAATTTATTTTGTTAATATGCGGGTATGGCGGAATGGTAGACGCTGAGGACTTAAAATCCTTTGATCATTGCGATCGTGCTGGTTCAAGTCCAGTTACCCGCACCATCCGTCTAGGATAATCATTTATAGTAACATTCAGAATTATTTAATTGTCATCGCCACACTACGTTCGCGATGACCAAGTGCAACAGCCTGAAAGGACATATCGTGGACAAAAAATGTGCTCATAAAAATTATTGCGAAAATTATAATGGATCATTATCCAATCTGGCCGATGATATTGGCGCAATGACGCATGGGGCGCGTTCGGAATTTTTTAATGCCATGGCCGATTATCTCGAAAACCAATATCGTTTAGACCTGGCACGCGGCCGCGTTCGGTACGCAGAAAAATTAAAAGAAATTTCAACGCTGTTAAAACAAATTAAAAAACTGGAAGATGAAGCATGGGATATCTGTGGGTCCAGGACCGAAATTATTAAAAAATAAAATTCGTGCATAAATAAGCCAAAGCATAAAAATATATTTAATCATTTTCCGATTGCCTGAAATTTTCAAATACGCTATAATGCCCATATATACGAATGTACGGAGTATTTAATATGCGTAAAATTTTATCATCGTTATTTATATTAATGTTGGCAACACCTGTGCTTGCCGATGATATTGATTATTTTCAACAATACGGCGGCGGTCGAACAAATACAACATCGACCAAGGCGCCAGATTATTACGAACAACCACGTGTTGTTACTGTTGCTGCGCGCACTGCGCCGGTTGCAACAATTCCATCCGATAGATATCAAACGCCATCCGGGTTTTATTTGGGCGGAAATATTGGGATGGCTTGGTCCGATTTTGAATTTGAAATGAATTCAGCAAAATCAATTTTATCATGGAGCAACACAACCTGGACCACATTATCATTAAACGGTGGATACATCATGAAACCGATTAATAAAATCGCAGGGATGATTGATTTCGGATTTGTATATGGAATCATGATGGATTCCGGGCGCGCGATTGACGACGACGTTTATAATGGCGGAATTGATACAACTTTGTTTGATGTTGTAAATTCTGGGACTGGTGGCGGGCTTATAAGTGAATACCCAAAATCATTAAAGGCATTCAGTGTCGGTGGTCAGGATGGATCCATGATGGGATATCATGTTGCATTCGGGTTAAAAGATATGTGGTCTGCGGGCAACGTAACATTTACGCCGTCGATTGGTTACCGTTCAATAACCCAAGAATTAAAGGTCGAAGATTCACGCGCGGTGTTTATTGAAGTAGACAGCAATGGGAATCCTGTATTGTACGTGGCGTCAGGGACAGCAGATGGTAAGACTATATGGGGTATAGTGCCATGGACCCCGGTTGATAACAATGGAGACGGTTTTATTGATGGTTACGTCCCATCAAATGGTACGGGCGGAACTCCTTTGGACAGCTTTTATGACATGTTATCCGGCACAACGCACAAGTACAAGGCAACATGGGCAGGCCCATTCGTTGCAATGGATATTGATAATCATATAAATGCTGCGAACGCAATCAATTGGCGTCTGGAATTTGGTTTGCCAATTTATTCAGCAACAGCCAATTGGCCAGATCGCGGGGATTTACAACACCCGACATCTTTCAAGGACGAGGGCAGCATCGGCCAAGCATATCACATTGGCGCCGCAATGAATTATGTTGGACGCATTACACCAAAATTGGATTTGGTATTGGGCGTTGTATATGATTATTATATTTTATCCGGCGGTGATGCGACCACAAATTATGATTTGTCATGGTATCAGGATCAGGCCAATAATCCAGACAGCCGCATTACCCAGGCCGACGTTGATTACATCGAACAAACATGTGGCGCAAATGGTTCATGCAAAACGTCCAAGGAAATTGACGCTCGTTATAAACAAATTGGCGCACGCGTCGGAATTGTTTCCAAGTTTTAAAATTTAAAATCCCCATGTAATATTCGGGATTTTTTGATGTTATTTATTTTCCCCTGGAAAAACGATCGCGCGTATTATAGAATAGGGTGGATACATAAATTCGGGGGAAATATGAAAAAATTGTTTTTATCTTTGTTTGCATTGTTATTTATTGGGACTGCGATTGCGGCCGATCCTATGTTTGTTGAATCTCGCCATATTGATAAACGCGATGATTCTGCGACAACTGCGAAAAACAAGGGGATGGACGAAGCGCGCCGCGATATTGTATCAACCATATTTTATCGTTTTGGGGATTCAAAAAAATTAAATGAATTGTTGCCATCGCTTTCAAATTCGGATATCGCAGCATTGGTTGGCGCGACAAATATTGATAATGAAAAACAATCACAAACATCTTATGTTGCGGACGTTACTATGACAGTGGCCCGAGAATCCATGATTAATTGGATGCGTAAAAATGATGTTCCATATACAATGATAAAATCGAAAAAGCCAGCATATATTCAAATGTTGTCTGTGGATCAATTCGCGGATAATTCGACAATGAAATCAAACACTATGAATATTATTCGTGGGATGGATTCATCGAAAATGTTGATATCGGTTGGCGATAAATATGTTGCAGACGAAACTTTGGTTTATACAGCACAAATTACAAAAATGGGTGAAAATACAAAAATCCGAGTTATGAATGTTGAATCGCGCGAATCCCGCGAAACAACAATTTTGGGTTACGGTTCGGCGGCCGTGGCCACCGCAATCGTTCGTTTGATTAATGATTTTTGGATCACGGAACATTTGGGTCAAACAATGGTTATCGTGGATCAAGCCATATTTTTGTTTGATTTACCGTCGGGATTGCGTTCATGGGCGACATTACGCGGGCAAATTCAAAAAATCGAAACTGATAACAATATTCATCCAACAACCCAAACAATATCCGCCGCAACCGCACGTATGGGCGTAAATATTGATCAACGTCGTGGATTTGAAAACGCATTGCGCGCATTTGGATATTCCGTCACAGATATGGGCAGTTATATCCGCGTATCACCCAGGATTTAAAATAAAAACTCCCATTTGGGAGTTTTTATTTATCCAGCCATTCTGTTATTTTTGAAAATTTAAAATATCGATTTGGAAAAATCGTATTGTATTTGGATACAATGCCGATTGCGAATTTCCCATGTTTTGTTTCAACAATTGCCGCCTGGGATTGATAACGAATATAATATTTTCGACGAATTATACGTGGAAATTTAGGACTGAATGCTTGGATCCAACCGCCTTTTTCCCGAACGGTCCCGGTTAACCAATTGTCAGCGGCACGATGTGGTAAACGTGTATCCAAAGAATCGCGATCATGCGCCATATATTCAAATAATTTTTTTGATACATTTGGGCTGATTAATTCCTCGGAATCCAATTTTTTCATAAATTTGGCCAAATGTAATCCGCATGTGCGGGTAATGTCGGCATAACGATATTTTTTATGTTCGTGTATTCGATTTAAAAATTTTCGTGTAACGTCGCTGCCATCCCATCCATTTTTATGAATGATATTTTTGGATATTGATTCACGCCCAACCAAATCAATCAAACAATTCGAAGCGGTGTTATCACTGCGCTGTAACATCATTTTTAACAATGTTTCAATATCAACCACATCGCCCGCTTGCAATACAGGGAATATATCCGTTGGATAAAAACGAGATTCGTCATCAATATCGTTTGGTGATTTTATTGTAATTTTATCATGTAATGAAAATTTTTTGGCTTCTGCCTGACGCAGTACTTCGGCCCCTATGAAAATTTTATATGTGCTGGCCGGATAAATTAATTCATTTGGATTATATTCAAAATGTTCATCGGTTTCTAAATTTATAATGCATGCGGAAACATGCGCGCGAAACGGTTTTAATTTGTTTATTAAACGAATAAATTCCGAATTATTTTTATTATTCAGCGACATTTGGTTTTGCCGCTTTGGCTTTGTCTTGGTCAATGAATTTGTTCAAAACAATTCCAACCATATCGGTTATTGGTAATGTTCCCTGGGTCATTTCGATTATGTCGCCGGGTTGTAACATTTCATCGTCCGAACCCGGATTAATATTCACATATGATCGGCCCAATAATCCGTCCGTATAAATTGATGCCGATGAATCAGCAGGCAATTTATATTTTTTTGAAATTGATACGTTAACGATTGCTTGGTTTTCATCCAACGATGTTGACGTAACAGTTCCAACTGGAACGCCCGCAATCATAACGTCGGATCCCGGGAATATTCCGTCAACCGTTGAAAATACCAAAATCAAATTATAATCGCGACGGTTTGATTTGCGAATAGTATGTTGTTGAAACGATAAATATCCCCACAAAAACAAACCACAGAATACAGCGCCCAATAACGCCAATTTATATTTGTATTTCATGATTCCCCCAACGGTTTTATTCGCCCATTATTATTGAACGAATGCGTGCCGGAACATCGGCGATTGCGATGCGTTCCTGTTGCATATTGTCACGATGACGCAATGTTACCATTTTGTCATCCAATGATTGGTGATCAACTGTGATGCATACAGGTGTTCCAATTTCATCATGACGGCGATAATTTTTTCCAATGTTGCCGGAATTTTCGATAACAAAACGACCAATGTCCATTTTTTGTAATGTTGAATGAATTTCACGCGTTACATCCATCAATTCTGGAACATTACGCGCCAATGGAATAACTGCGGCCTTGATCGGGGACAAACGCGGATGCATTTTTAAAACAATACGCGTATTATCATTTTCCAAATTTTCAACAGTATATGCATTATCCAAAACGGCAATCATTGCGCGGTCCAATCCCATCGCGGTTTCAATTACATATGGAATAAAGTTTTCACCATTCTGTGGATCGACATAATTCAGTTTAGTGTTTGAATCAGTGTTTTTCATAACATTCGCATTGATTTTAAATTCGGATTGATTTTTGGTGTGCGATCCTAAATCGAAATCTTGGCGATTGTGAATGCCTTCGACTTCGTCAAAACCATGTGCAAATTGATATTCGATATCCGTTGCGGCCTTGGCATAATGGGCCAATTTTTCGTGTGGTTTAAAACGCAATTTGTCGGCAGGAATGCCCAAAGACAACCACCAATTCATGCGATTTTTTTGCCATGTTTCAAACCAAGAATCATCAGTCGATGGATTAACAAAAAATTGCATTTCCATTTGTTCGAATTCGCGCATACGGAATACGAAATTTCGTGGCGTGATTTCATTTCGAAACGCTTTGCCCATTTGTGCAATTCCAAATGGAATTTTGCGCGATGTTGAATCCAAAACATTTTTAAAATTAACATATGTTGTTGTCGCGGTTTCAGGACGCAAATAAGCATACGATGATTCATCAACAATCGGGCCAACGCCAACCTTCATCATTAATAAATATGAACGCGGTTCGGTCAAATCATGTGATCCACAATATTCGCATTTTGTTTGGTCCGTCATTGTATCTTGGCGCATACGTTGATGACATTTTTTGCATTCGACCAATGGATCTGAAAAACCGTCTTCATGCCCCGAATATTTCCACATTGTACGGTTGTTAATTAATGCTGCCTCTAGCCCCTCGACATCATCGCGTTGATATACCATGGATGACCACCATAATTTGCGCAAATTCATGCGTAATTCAACGCCCAGTGGACCGTAATCGTAAAATCCCTTTAACCCGCCATAAATTTCCGAGCCCGGAAACACAAATCCGCGACGTTTGCATAGTGAAATTAAATCTTCCATTGATGAGGCTGGCATAATAAATCCTTTGTATTTTGCTGTATTTTGAACGAAATTGATTGTGCCATACGATAACGCCGAAATCAAGGATTTTGATTATTATCTTGACCCAGGGGTATGTTTTGGGCTTAAATACATGTATAAAACAGAAATATTGGTAATAAATTATGCGATGCCCTTATTGTTCGACCTGTGATTCCCAGGTCAAAGATTCCAGACCATCTGACGACGACGCAACAATTCGTCGCCGCCGCGTGTGCAATGCATGTGGGGCCAGATTTACAACATTCGAAAGAATTCAATTGCGCGAATTATCGGTCCGTAAAACCAACGGTCAGGTCGAAGCATTCAATCGGGACAAGGTCGAACGTTCAATCCGATTGGCTTGTCGTAAACGTGATGTTACTGAATCGCAAATCGACAAAATTGTTACATCAATTCAACGTCGTTTGGAAACTGATGCAGGGGACGATTTCATCACATCCGAATCAATTGGCGATATGGTATCCGAATCATTATTAATGTTGGATCCGATTGCGTTTGTTCGTTTTGTATCCGTTTATAAAAAATTCCAACGAGTGGCAGATTTTAAAAAGATTATTGCCCAAATTCCCGAGGCTGACGAAGGGGCCGACATATGTGAATTGCCACGACGCAAGGTCGGCGGGCAGAGGGGCTTGTTTTAAAATGAAAAAAATAATCGTAATGTTGTTCTTGGCGTTATTGCCGATTACGTCGTTTGCTGCGAATGATTTGCCGATAATTTTGTCCGATGACGACGCCAATAGATATGTTGAAATTTTTAAATTACAGAACGCTGGCAAATTTGCCGAGGCAAAAAAATTGGATCGTGAAATCGAAGATCCAATTTTAATGTCGGCCGTATTATATGAACGTTATATGGCGCGGGGCTATACATCGACTTATCGTGAATTGGCGGACTGGATGCATGAATATAGTTATGCCCCTGGTGCCACAAACATTTATAAAATGGCATTGAAAAAGGGTGGGGCAAATGCAAAAAATGCAACCCGGGCACCAAAATCAACATCTGGATTAATTAATGGTCGCGAATCGGAATGGGCAGAATCAGAAAGCTGGACCAAAAAAACATATTCGGGCGCAACAGGACAAAATATTAAAAAATTCCAAAATGCGTTGCGTCATGGTAAAACTAAAAATGCGCGGGATTTGTTGGCGGATAAAAATTTCAAAAAAAATCTGAGCGCCGAAGATTACGGTCGTTTGTGCGGTCGATTGGCTTTTGTTTATTATGCCGATGGATATTTTGATAACGCCGCGGAATATGGAAAAATCAGTGCTGATGCAAAATCGGAATATGGGCTCTGGACCATGGGTTTGATGTCGTTCAAGTCAGGGGAATATGATACAGCCATTGAATATTTTGACGGATTGACCAAATTGTCCCATGTTAACCAAGCGCGAAAAATCGAAGGCGCATTTTGGGCCGGGCGTTCATCTGAATTGGCTGGTAAAAATTCGGCTGCGAGCAAATATTTTGAAATTGGTGCGGAAAAACCACAATTATTTTATGGCGCATTATCTGCCGCAATGTTGGGTCGCACACCAGAATACACATTTTACGAATCGGGTATGACGCGTCGCAACGTCGAAGAATTAATGAAACAACCAGCCGGTGTTCGTGCCATGGCGTTTATGCAAATTGGCAAACCGGAATACGCCGAACAGCATTTGCGTTTGATTGTAACCGAATCGGCGTCTGATGCATTGTTAAATGCAATTCACGCATTGTCCGAGGCTGCGGAATTACCACGTTTATCCCTGCAAATGGGACGCGTTATGCGGGACAAGGGTATTTTGGATATCGACCGCGACATTATCATTGCCGCCCAATATCCAGTTCCAGATTGGGAACCAATGCACGGATGGGAAGTTGATCGTGCATTATTATTTGCAATTGCAAAACAGGAATCCCAATTCAAGGCAAACGCAAAATCCCGGGCGGGCGCAACAGGGATCATGCAATTAATGCCAAAGACTGCGAAATTGATGGCCGCCAAGAATAATGTTAAATTAAATTCTTTGGATTTATCCAAGCCAGAACACAACATGTTTTTAGGACAAAAATTGGTCGCGGATTTATTGGATAAATCATATATCGACAATAATTTGGTAAAAATGTTGATTTCATATAATTCTGGTGCCGGAACATTATTGAAATGGGAAAAGCGTTTTTCGACCGAGGATCCGTTATTATTCATCGAAAGCTATCCCGCGCGTGAAACCCGAGATTATACAAAGCGTGTATTGACCAATTTGTGGCTTTACCGTGCGCGTTTGGGTCAACCATTAACATCGATTACTGAATTGGCAAATGGTCAATGGCCAAAATATTATGCGGCCGATGACAATATGGCGGCACGCAATGCAAAAGAATCCAACGCACTTTAATCTGGAAATTGAATCTGGTTACAAATTTGTTGCCGGCATTGACGAAGCCGGGCGTGGCCCTTTGTGTGGGCCGGTTGTGGCGGCGGCCGTAATGATATCGTCTGAATTATGGCATGATAAATCGTGGGGCAAAATTATAACTGATTCTAAAAAAATGACCGAACGTGCGCGAGAATCCGCATTTGAATTTTTATATAATGAAATGGATTGTGGCCGGGTATATATTGCCGTGTCGGAATCTGCCCCATCCGAAATTGATGAATTAAATATATTATGGGCCAGCATGGCCGCCATGGATCGGGCGCGGAACGCGTTGCCGCAGGCGCCTGAATTTTGTTTGGTTGATGGCAATCGTTTGCCGCGGGATTTATTTGGATCCGCGGTGGTATCTGGTGATGCAATTTCGAAATCAATTGCTGCTGCGTCCATTGTGGCCAAGGTTACGCGCGATCGTTTAATGGCGAAATTATCCGAACAATATCCGGAATATAATTGGGTGAAAAACAAGGGATACCCAACGGCAGATCATTTGTCGGCAATTAAAAAATATGGCGTAAATGAACATTATCGCAAATCGTTTGGGCCTGTGCGTGATATTTTGGACATCAAACCAACGCCAGATAAATTTAAATCATGAACGGCAGTAAAATAGTTTTAATGTTTCGCCGTCAAAATATAGCTGTCCTTGCAACAAGCTTTGGTTTAACACAGTCGCATTCTTGAAAAAGGATGCTTGATAACCCATATATATTTATGTAAAATATCAATACCACAGGGGGATAACAAAAATGAAATTAAAAGATATGTCTTTGGCGCCGATTCAGGGCAAGGTCGTTTTATTACGTGCCGATTTAAATGTTCAAATGGTTGATGGTGTTGTAACAGATACATTTCGAATTGATCAAATCATCCCAACAATTAAATCTTTGATTTCACGTGGGGCCAAGGTTGTTGTTATATCACATCTGGGTCGTCCAAATGGGCGGGACGAAAGTTTGACTTTGAAACCAATCGCTCCTTTATTATCCGAACGTTTGGGAACTAGTGTCCCGTTTGTTAATGACTGCATTGGGCCGGTTGTCGATGCCGAGATTTTAAAATTAAACCCAGGCAACGTTATTTTATTGGAAAATTTACGGTTTTATGCGGGGGAAGAGGCCAACGATCCAGAGTTTGCAAAACAATTGGCATTAAATTGCGATATTTTTGTAAATGACGCATTTGCAACAGCCCATCGGGCCCATGCGTCCACGTATGGTGTTACACAAATTTTGCCTTCTTATGCTGGTTTGTTAATGCACGCCGAGGTAAACGCATTGTCGTCTATTTTTGATAATCCGAAAAAACCAGTATTGGCAATTATCGCAGGATCCAAAGTTTCAACAAAAATTGATGTATTAAAAAATTTAATAAAATCAGTAAATTCAATGATAATTGACGGTGCAATGGGGACTACCTTTTGTTATGCTATGGGATATGCGGTTGGGGATTCATTGTATGAACCAACAATGAAGGAAACAGCCCTGGAAATCATGGAATTGGCAAAACAATACGGCTGTGAATTAATATTGCCTGTTGATAAAACGATTGCAAAAAAGTATGCGCCAGAATCCGATCCGATATTCCGTGATATGAATAAAATTGAACCGGATGATGTTATTTTGGATGCGGGTCCAATTTCAACAGAACGACAATTGGCGGCGATTGATAAATCCAAAATGGTTATTTGGAATGGAACCGTTGGAATGGCGGAATGGGCGAATTTTTCACGTGGCTCATTCGCAATAGCAAATCATTTGGCGGAACAAACCAAGATGGGAAAAATTGAAAGCATTTGTGGTGGTGGCGACACGGTGGCCGCAATTAATGCAACAAATACAATGAATGATATGACGTATGTTTCGACCGCCGGCGGGGCGTTTTTGGAATTTGTCGAAGGGAAAAAATTACCCGGCGTCGAAGCATTAAGAGAGGTTGAATAATATGGGATTATTTTCACGCCTGGGCAATAAAATCGCATCCGTTTTTCAATCAAAAAAATTGGATGCTGAAACGCTGGAAAATTTATTGGAATTATTAATCGGTGCAGATATTGATGCGTCCGTTGCAAACGATATTATTGTGAAATTACGATCAAAGTTTAAACCGGGCGACGATGTTACAGATACAGAAATTAAATCTGCATTATCTGATATTATGTTCCCAATGGTCCAACCATTGGAATGTACATGGCATTTTGATGCCACGCCAACGGTTATTTTAATATCCGGCGTGAACGGTGCTGGGAAAACCACAACGATCGGCAAATTGGCCAATCAATGGAAAGCGGACGGCAAAAAAGTTTTAATCGGTGCATGTGATACATTCCGCAGCGCAGCGGTTGAACAATTGGATGTATGGGCTGGACGTGCCGGCGTTGAAATGGTTTCAAAAATTGGTTGTGATCCGGCGGCCGTTGCGTATTCTACGACTGAATTGGGATTAAAACAGGGTGCCGACATCGTTTTATTGGATACCGCTGGACGATTGCATTCACGTTCCGATTTAATGGATGAATTGGGCAAAATCACACGCGTAATTCAAAAGGTTATCCCAGATGCGCCACACGAATCAGTATTGGTTTTGGATGGAACAACGGGGCAAAACGCATTATTGCAAATTGAACATTTTGCAAAAATTTCCCCATTAACAGGAATTATAATTACAAAATTGGATGGGTCTTCACGCGGCGGGGCTTTGATTTCATACGCATCAAAAACCAAAAATCCATTGCCGGTATATGCTGTTGGGTTCGGTGAAAAACTGGACGATTTACGTCCTTTTAATGCGCGTGATTATGTAAATGGTTTGGTCGGATTAACGGATTAATTAAATTAATTCTCGAATATTTTTCCATAAATTTTTTGGCGTATTCGCAACCCATAATAATATAGCAACGATTGTTAATACAGGCAAAATTGTAATAATTCCAAATAATCCCAATAAAATTAACCACATTGAAAACAGCATATCTGGGATATGTTTTGTTTGGGTCGACAATAAATGGCCACCGGAAACGCCTGCAATTGCGGCCGATATAACGGATATCATCAAAAACATTAAAACGGATTCAGTCATTGCGAACAACAGCAATCCCAACAACATTAACAAGCGCAATAACATAATGGCGTGTTTATGTGTTGCCGCATTTAAAAACGTTTTTTCGCGTTTAATTTTTGTAAAAATCCCCATTGAAATAACAAATGGCGCAATCATTGCAATCGCAATTAAAAACACCAAATGAAATACTGTTAAATAACCCATGCGACCGAATTGGAAATATTCTGGTTGCATAACGATCGCGGCGGTTGCCAACCAAATAATTGCTGAAATTGTAATTACCAAATAATTTGATAGCATCGCGGTCGGCACAGTTTTGTATTTTGCCCACGCATGCCCGGCAATCAATCCGCATCCAACGGCGGCAATTGGTAATAAAAATCCAATCCATGACGGATGACCCGAAAATCCAACGCCCAAAATAAAAAACAAAATGGCAGCCGGTTTAAACCAACGATTCCGTGGCAATTTTTTTTGCCAAAAAATATATCCACATACAACAGACATTAATAAAAATATTACGCCCAACATGATTAATCCTTTTTCTTTTTCGTGCCATTATCGGACATTTTTTGCCCTGTATATAAATAAGACAAAACAAATCCAGACACAAATAAAACAGATGCAATTAAAATATACGCAACAGAAAATCCAGCACGCATGGCGGAATCGTCCCCCTGAAACAACAGAGCCCAAATGAATATTACGCCTAAAACAAACATATTAATTATATATGGGCGGCGTTTTTTATCGGATAACCATTTTTCCAATATAACGTCTGCCAAAAAATAAACACCGGCATAAACCAATAACATCATTAAAAATACAGTAAAAAACATTGGCGGAGTCAATGCGGAATTTTGAAACGCGCTGCACGCTGTGTTTGCAATGCTGGATCCGGCGTCATTTGCTGGGCATATGAATGAAAACATGAAACTTGCCTTTTGTTAATAAAAATTGCTATGCTATTATAAACATAATGGGGGCAAAATGTCCAGTAAACAAACAAATTTTTCAACAGTCTTGGGCGGGCGGGTTAAATTTTTAAAAACCAACCCAGGATACGCCGTGTCCACAGATGCGGTTTGGTTGGCGTCTTGGGTTAATGGGAATGGGAAAGCCGTCCTGGATGTTGGTGTCGGAACGGGCGGGGTGGCTTTGTCCATGTTGGAACGTTGCCCATCTGCCAAAATTACAGGCGTTGATAATAATGTCGATATGTTGACAATTTGCCAACAAAACGCGGATTTAAATGAACGCGAATTGACATTGATAAACGCGGACATTTTAAAGCCCAAGATTCGTGATACATTCGATATTGTTGTAACGAACCCACCATTTTTTGCGGGCGCATCATCCCCAAATAAATTAAAGTCCGGCGCACATACCGCAATTGATTTGTATGCCTGGACCAAAAATTGCATTAAACGTGTAAAGCCGCGCGGATATTTTTACACAATTGTGGATGCGGGCGGGGCGTCCCAAATTATTGCCGCGTGTCATGATTCGAACGCATTTGATATTACTGTCGTCCCATTAATTTCGTCTGTTAAAACCGGTGTTGCGGAACGAATATTATTGCGGGCGCGATTGGGCGTAAAATCCCCATCAAAATTTTATGCGGGCATAATTGTTCATAATGATGACCATTCATATACGGCCACGTCCGAACATATTTTGCGTGATGCCGGAAATTTGGATGATTTGATATAATCCCGAGATTGGGGATTTTTTCATATCCCGTGGATTTTGTCTTTCGCAATATGTTCAAGACACAGACCAATAATCTTTGCTACAACAGGGCTCAAGGTTTCGTTTCCTCTGGCCATTTTAATAAATGTGTCCATCTCGCCTTGGATATGGGTCAAGTCTGCTTTTAATACACGTGGTAATTGTTCGATATCTTTTGCGGGCCCATTTTTTGCAATGGTTTTAACTGTATATGCGGGATTTTCCGATTCTGCCATCAACTTTTTTGCCCGAAAAACCAGTTTCATTGCCCTGGCGGCAATGAAAGGATTCCCATTTTTGGAATTGCATTTTTTGATTATGGCTTCCAATAGTTCAATTGATTTATTCAAAGACGCGGCGTCCGCAAATGGTTTTTTATTTTGGCTTTGACCACGAATGTCATCTGAATAGTGTCTGTCGATATGATAATTCATTTCAAACCTCTTAAAATTTTGTATCTTTTAATGCTGTGTTTATACAAATAATACCGTTATCGTCGGAAATAATCAATCCATTTGATTCGCGGATGATTAAATCCCCGGCTGCGATTTCAGCGTAATTTTTTTGCTCCATAATCAAAGCATCAAATTTGCCGGCAGCAACCCATGCCATATCCAGTGCAGGGCATCCAGTTAAACGAATATGATTAAATGGAATTTTTTTCAATTGTTCATGCGATAACATATCCGTTCCAACGAAAATATCGGCCGGATCCATACGTTCCGATACGCGCATGCGTTGACGATGAAATGGTGAAAATATGTATGCGCCTTCGCCAGCCTCGGCATAATATAACCGATCATCAATTGGACTGTAAATTAATGCGATTTCAACATTGCCGCGTACGCGTAATGCCAATGAAATAGCAAAATGTGAAATTCCACGAACAAAATTGTCGGCACCGGATAATGATAATATGAATTCTTCGTCCTGGGTTCCCATTTTGGAAACATTTGTTGTAATGACGCCGGCGTGAGGGCGAACCAATTGTAAATCGGATAAAATCATTGCTTCGATCCTCTGAATTGCTTTTTCAACAAATCCAGTTGACCCCTTTAAAGAACGTTGTAGATTTTCGATTTCTCCGAAATCGCGTTGTAAACCGCGGGCTGTTTTCGTTAATGCTTCGAACATTTGGTTTAATGTTTGCGAACCTTTGATACGAATTTCATTTGTTAATGTCATTTTATAACTCCCGTTGTTTACATATTTACAAAAAGATATGGGGCTTTTTAACAAAACCCCATTAAATTAAAATTTAAAGCCAGAAAATTTCTTTTTAAAGCTGTCTGAACGTTGTCCACGATCTGCAACAACGCGGTTGCCGGTCCAAGCAGGGTGGTTTGTTGGATCTGTGTCCAAAACCATGTCTTTTTTAACAGAAGAAAACATTTCAACTGTTTTTCCATCAACCAAAGTTACTTTGATTGTGTGATATTCTGGGTGAATTCCTTTTTTCATAATATACCTCTGTTTTATTCGTATGCGGCCCAATATACATGATAATTATTGTAATTTCAAGGGAAATTTTTAAAAATTTGACATTTTTGTATTATGCGGCGCGGGGCATTTTTTCGCGCGCAATTGTGCGCAATTCATCAATGGATGTTTTTTTGCCGTTATCCAATAATAAATACCAATTTGTCCAACCATTGCATGATGGGGCATTGTTAATCATGGCGCCCAGTTTGTGAATTGTTTGAATTCCATGGATCGGATGTTTTAACATTCCGTCCGTGGTAACCGTTGCAATATCACGTCCATTTGCAAATTGTACACGTGCGCCAGGTTTGATTAAATCCATGTCAATTAATGTTGAAAAAGGAACCCGTGTTTCAGCGCGTTTTTCGACAACCGATATCAATGATAAATCCAATACCGGTTCAACAGCATCAATTCGGGCACGTGCGGCGGCGATATACTCGGCCTCGCGCTCGATCCCAATAAAATTACGCCCCAAACGTTTGGCTACTGCGCCAGTTGTGCCAGATCCGAAAAATGGATCCAAAATAATATCCCCTGGATTTGTGGATGCCAATATAACGCGGGCCAATAAATCCTCGGGCTTTTGGGTGGAATGAACTTTTTTGCCGTCCGCCCCCTTTAAACGTTCCGGTCCCGCGCAAATATTAAATAACCAATCAGATCGCATTTGCTTGCCATTATTCATGCGTTTCATAGTTTCATAATTAAAAGTATATTTTCCAGTTTTTTCACGCGAAGCCCAAATCATGGTTTCGTGTGCATTTGTAAATCGAGTACCTCGGAAATTTGGCATAGGATTGTTTTTTACCCAAACAATATCATTTAAAATCCAAAATCCCAAATCCTGTAAAATCGACCCAACACGGAAAATATTATGATATGATCCAATAGTCCAAATCGTGCCAGTTGGTTTTAATATACGGCGCGCCTGTGCCATCCATTCGCGTGTAAATTTATCATATATGGCCATTGATTCAAATTGATCCCAATGATCCGTCACAGCATCAACGTGTGTATGATCCGGACGTGATAAATCGCCGCCCAATTGCATATTGTATGGCGGGTCTGCAAAAATTGCATCAATACATGCATCGGGAAGTGTCCGCATATGTTCAATGCAATCGCCGGATAAAATTTTATTTATCTTCTCTCTCATAACCACTATTATATCACAAATTGGGGGTGTAAAAAAAGTTCATAAAAATCAAAAAATGGCGGATATACGGCACCATTTATTAAAAAAATTACTTGATTTTTTTATTTTTTATAGTTTTTTAATATGAAAAAATCCCCAAGGGTGCCCCGGGGATTTTTGTTTAAATTAACGCAAAATATTATTTGCTGGCCAGGTGATATTTGGAATTTGCGCTGGCCCTGATTTCTGACAATGGGCTGTAAAACTTTTTATCTTCAACAACATGCACAATGGGGGCCATTTCTGCATAATGTTCCTGGAAATCGTCTTTGGAGCATTCAATGGAATTCAAAACATTATTTGAAACCATAGGACGGGCATTTAATGCAAAATCCGCAATTTTATGAAAGAAATCAACATGGTTTTGATCGGTTATAAACCCATTGCGGGCCATGTTATGTTTTTCCTGATTTGGGAGTTTCCGAGTTATTATCATATCGTTTTTCACTTGGGCTACCAAAAAATCAGCAATGGCTTCGCATTGTTTTTGCCATGTGTTAACTAGTGCGCGGTGTTGGGATAATCTCTTTACATTTTTCAGCTTTAATAACAAGTCGTTCAATGAAATAAAATCATTTATCGAAGGGCGATAGTTTTCAGGGATATTAATTCTTTTTGTCATAATTTTTCCTCTTATTTTCCGTTGTTGCGTTCAATATAACGTAAATGTGATCCATAAATTGCAGGGCTGTTTAAATAATCCAAGTGCAACATTGATTGTTCTTGTTTTTCTTTCATGTTTTCCAATTTATGTGCGAACTTTGCCATTTCACATAAATCAGAATCGGAAATCATTATACACTCGTTAATGGCGCGTAAACATTTACGATAAAAATGGGCGCGTAATGAGCGTTCTCTTTTCTTTAATCCGGTAACGTCGCGCGTTTCTTGGAACATTTCCAGCAAATCGGCAGCGCATGGTATGTTCAATGGTGTGGATTCCGAGAAAAATTTTGATTTGTATTGATTCCGGTCCATATCGCTCTCCTTTGATTATGGTCGTTATAGTCATAATCTAGCACAATAAATCATTTTGTCAAGAATTAATATCGGGTTTATTTATAAAAAAATGGCCGAACTTATCGGCCCAGATTAAATTTTTCGATGGCGCGTTGTCCCAAATGCTTTAAATTTTTCAGGTAACGATCTCTTTTATTATATTCAACTGTGTTTGCGTGGGACATTGCCACATCGTATGTAAATTTAACCGCATCGATTGGGGTATTGGGGTTGTTGGACATTATTAACAGCATTTCGGCCAAGGACAAACAACGTCGGCGTTCTGAAAAAGTTAAACCAGAACTGTGGGCTAAATCGATGAGGTGATTGCATAATTTTTTAATTTTTCTGGGACTGGGATATGGGGACATTTTATCTTCCGTTTGATATTTCGCGCATATCTTCCACTAATTTACGCGCTTTTTCTATGTTTTTTAATTCGACTTCTGCAAGCTCTTTTTTTAAATCTTTAATCTTATCCAAAAGATGTAATTCTCTTGTTATCCCAATTTCATATTCCAAAGATTCGCTCCAAACCAAGTCCACCGAATTGTTTGATCTGTGTTTCGATAGTATTGGCATAATCTCTTTCAGGCTGTGGTATAACTTTATCGCTCCGCCAACATAGCGCAGGCCATATCCCAAATCCAAAAACTTTACTATTTCAGCGTTTTCAAAATCTGAAAACTCTGCTTCTGTTGCCACAGATGATTTATCTGCTTTATTCTTGATTTTCGTAATCGCTTGCAAATTAACCCATTTTTTGTTTAACCATGTTTTATTTGTCCACATAATATAATCCTTTGGTTTATGACTTTCATTTTGTAACAAACGAAAAGTATTGTCAATAAGAATATACTACATAAAAAAGCCCCGCGTTATACGGGGCAGGGTTTAAATCGAATTAAATCAATTTGCCAATCGCAACAGCGGTGTCGCACATGCGGTTTGAAAATCCCCATTCGTTATCGTACCAGGCGGTTACATGCAACAAATTACCGCCAATTACTTTGGTTTGGGTTGCATCAAAAATTGAACTGCGTGGATCGTGTGTGAAATCAATCGATACCAATTGGTGTTGATTGTATCCCAAAATGTTTTTCAATTGTTTTTTTGCGGCCGCATCCATTGCGATATTTACTTCGGATTCGGTTGTTTTCTTTTTTAACGAAACGACCAGTTCAACAACAGATACGTCCGGTGTTGGAACGCGGATTGATGTTCCGTCCAATTTGCCGGCCAATTTTGGTAATACCAAACCGATCGCCTTGGCAGCGCCCGTTGACGATGGAATCATTGACATGGCGGCTGCGCGTGCGCGGCGTAAATCGCGATGTTCAGTATCAACCAAACGTTGGTCGCCGGTATAAGCATGGCATGTTGTCATATATCCGGAAACAATTCCGAATTTTTCATCCAACACGGATGCAATCGGGGCCAAACAATTTGTTGTACACGAAGCATTTGAAATAATTTTATGTGATTTTTTCAAAGTTTTTTCATTAACGCCGTATACGATAGTGGCGTCTGCGCCATCGGATGGGGCCGATACCAATACTCGTTTTGCGCCGGCATCCAAATGAACTCGCGCTTTGTCTGCGGCGGTAAATATGCCGGTACATTCCATAACGATATCAACATTTAATTTTTTCCAAGGCAACATTTTCGGATCGCGTTCCGCAAACACCGGGATTTTTTTTCCATCAATTTCAATGAAGTCTTTGCCGAATTTAATCTTTTTATCCAAATGACGATGAACCGAATCATATTCCAACAAATGGGCCGATACATTCACTGGTGCCAAATCGTTAATTGCAACGAATTCAATGTCCGATCGTCCGGATTCCAATGCTGCGCGTAATACCAAGCGTCCAATACGACCAAATCCGTTAATTGCAACGCGAATTTTTTTTGCCATTTAATACTCCTTTGTGTGATTTAAAATGCCGATGCATTATAGCAAAAATCAGCATGGCCGGCAATCCGATTTTATTTTTTAAATTATTTCTTGCTATTTCAATGGAATATGTTCATAATACGGGCCTGTTTAACCATCAAACGTTTCAAAAAGGGGGTGTATTTAAATGGTAAAAGTGTCTGTTCGTGATAACAACGTTGAACAAGCATTGCGTGTTGCAAAACGTAAAGCGCAAAAGGAAGGACTGTATCGCGAAATGAAGGAACGTCAACGCCACGAAACCCCAACCGAAGCAAAAAAACGCTTGGGCGCGGAAGCTGTCCGTCGTGAAAAGAAACGTCAATCAAAACAAAAAATGGTTTTCGGATTCTAATATTTATCCCCCAAATCGGGGGATTTTTTATTGCCCAGTATTCGCGCTGGTTTTTTAAATTTCTTGTTTTGATATTTTTATTATTGCATTCATATCATCGTTTGGAGATGATTTATTTGGCCGTTCTTTGCCACACTTTACACATTTATGATGAATTATGTAATCATCCCCACGTACTGTAATCCCAATCGGCTTCATCAACCCACCGCAATTTGATGCTCGATCGCCCGGGTTAATATCGACATCCAAACTGTATAAACATTTTGGACAATGATTTGTGTATCCGTTGCCAACGACCGATGTGCCGCAATGTTTGCAAATAAAATTTTCGATGTTGCGTTTAAATTGTTTTCTAGATTCAATATGTTCCCTCGTCCCTTGCGGGAGAGGGTCAGGGTGAGGGTTTTTTAACAATTCATTCATAATCGCGGCCAGGCATCCATCCATATTTTTATTAATTTCATTATTCCAAAATCGTAAAATTTTAAAATTTTGTTTGTTTATATATTTTGTTCGTATTTTATCATGATTGCTTTCTGAATGTTGCCCGCCATCAAGTTCAATGATTAACCTTTTTTCCAAACAAACAAAATCGGCTATGTATTTATTGTCAATTTGAAATTGTCGGCGAAATTTAAAATCTTTAAAATTATTATTTCGCAATACTGACCATAATTTTATTTCTACATCTGTTTGATTTTTTCTTAAATTTCTTGCAAAAGTCTTCGTTTTGATATCGTATTTTCTGTGCGACCCCTCACCCCGACCCTCTCCCGCAAGGGGCGAGGGGGATATTTTTGATGATAAATTTTTATCAATCTTTGGCATTTCCAATGAACCGTATATTTTCATGATCAATATCCGTCAATTCAGCATTTAATATTGAAAATGGGGTTGGGCGATTGTTTAATTTCACAGGGACATAATTTGGGGTGTATCCAACGCCATTGTCTTCTACCAAAATTTCAACTGTTTTTCCAACTTGTTTCATCATATGGTTTAATAAATTGCGTTGTCCAATTTCGTTCAATGCGGCAACGCGTTCCCGCGCCACGTGTTTCGGAATGGCGTTCGTCATGGACGCGGCCGGGGTCCCAGGGCGGGGGGAATATGGAAACAAATGTAAATGCGTTGGTTTTAATTCGCGAACCAAATTTTGTGTATCCAAAAATAATTCGTTCGATTCACCCGGAAATCCAGTAATCATATCCCATCCAAATGTTATTTCGCGTGCACCCGAATTTGCATAGTTTACCAATTTTCGAACGTGTTCGACCAAATGGCGGCGTCCCATCATCCGTAAAATTGGATCAGCCCCAGATTGCATTGACAAATGAATGTGTGGCATAACACGATCATCATTATTCATTAAATCAACCAATTCGCGCCAATCCAATGCGGGATCCAATGATGATAAACGAATGCGTTTAATTCCATTAATATCGTTTAGTAATTTTTTAACCAACGATATCAATCCTCCATCATTATCGCGGTATCCTGCAATATCCACACCAGTTAAAACAATTTCATGATATCCGTGATTGACCAGAATTTCAGCCTGGGCCCTAATATGTTCATATGGGAATGATTTATTTGCCCCACGTAACTTTCGCACCAGACAAAACGTGCATGCATGATCGCATCCTTGTTGAATTTGGACGAAACCGCGGGTTAATTTTTCAAAATGTTCAACCATTGTATCCAAATGCATTGGCGCAGATTCATCAAAAGCCATCGGATTATTAACGATAACATTGGAACAGGTATATGCATTTATATCAAATTTATCACGATTCCCTATGACCTTGATTACACCGGGTAAATTTGCAAATAATTCGGCATTGGCCGATGCTGCGCACCCAACAACAATGATTTTTCGGTTCGGATTTTCGCGATATGCTCGGCGCACGGATTGGCGAGCCTGGCGTTCAGCCTCGGCCGTGACGGCGCAAGTATTAAATACAATCACATCATCAAAATTCGCATTTGATACAATTGTTCGTATTTTTTCAGCTTCGAAACTGTTCAATCGACAGCCAAAAACCGCCATTTTTACATTTTTTTCTTGCATTTTCAAATCCTTTACCGCATCATAACACGACAAAATCATTTTGCAAGACTGAAAGGAATAAAACCATGGCACGCACAACTATATCCGATTGTATGAAATATGTTGATGACAAATACGAATTAAATTTATTGGCGGGACAACGTGTCCGCGATTTAACTGCTGGGACCGAACCGGTTGTTCCAACCCGTGACGATAAAAGAATCGTTATAGCATTGCGTGAAATTGCATCTGGGAAATTGGATGCAAATGCATTGCGCGACGAATTAATTCAAAGCTATAAATCATTGGGAAAAATCGATTTCAATGCAATCGAAGAAACCGAAGTAGAAGATCCATTATTAAAAGAAATTGATGCTGAATTGGCGGACAATGTTGCCCCAGAAATTATCGAGGCTGAAATTGTTAACGACGAAGCCGAAGTTGCGCCAGCGCCCGAAGCAGAATAAAATATTTCAAATATTTAATAAAAATCCCGGGATATTCCGGGATTTTTTAAATTCGGCGCGGGCGGTTCAAGTTATAGAAACCCGGGTAACCAATTCGTTTAATTTTAAAATCGATGCGCCATCCAATTGGACCGAGCGCGGCAATATAATCGATGTAACTTTGCCATTTGAATATAAATTCATGTGAATTTTTGTGAGGCCAGATGGCAAATTATCCAATACCATTTTTAAATCAGCCAAAGCATTTTGATTATGAACATCCAAAACAATTTTATGTGCAGAAGACGCAACCCATTCGGATAATGGTTGGATCGCATTGACCATTAATGATGTTGAATCGTCGCGTTGTGAAACTTTGGCCGTTAAAACAATTGCAGATTCAGATGTTGCGGTTTTATAAACAGTATCAACTGAAAATCCAAACGCAACCGCATCAATCGATCCAACATGATCGGATCCTGTAACTATAACCATTGGTTTGCCTGCGCGCGTGGTGCGTTTGTTCACATTATCAACGCACATTGCGATTCGAACTATTGACCCGTCAGCCTTTTGTTTTAACATGGTTGAACATGCCAATCCATCGCGATCCATTAATTCACGATACTGATCCAGCGGATGCGCGGAAATATAAAATCCCAAAACGCTGTGTTCATGTTTCAAGCGTTCGCCAAAAGTCCACGGTGTTGTGCGTGGTAAATTTAACATTAATCTGTCGTCGCCAACATCATCTGCATCTGTCATTTCAAATAATGAAATTTGTTTTCCGCATTTGGATTTATTTTTATCTGCAAATCCAATAATAGCATCCATATTTTGGTACAGTAATGCGCGGTCGCGGCATAATGAATCCATTGCGCCGGCTTTGATTAATGCTTCCAATACGCGTTTGTTTAACATCCCGGAACAACGTGTCGCAAAATCGGTTATGTTTTTAAATGATCCGTTTTCGTCGCGTTCACGAACAATTGGGATTACAGCAGATACTCCGATACCCTTGATTGCGGCCAACGCATACAAAATTTTATTATCGCGAACACGAAATCTGGCACCGGATTTATTAATATCTGGGGCAACGATTTCCAAACGAAAATTTGATGTTGCATCATCAATAAATAATGCCAGTTTGTCGGAATCTGCCAAATCGTAACTCATCGAAGCTGCAAAAAATTCGGCTGGAAAATTTGCCTTTAAATACGCTGTCTGCATTGAAATAACGGCATAGCATACAGAATGGGATTTATTAAAAGCATATTCGGCAAATTTTACAAACACATCATATAAATGGTTCGAATCAGTTTCGGTCATGCCTGAATTTGTTTGACAACCTTCGACAAATTTGACACGTAAATCGTCCATAACGGCCTTGATTTTTTTACCCATTGCTTTGCGCAATGTATCCGCCATACCAGGGGTAAATCCAGCCAAGCGTTTGGATATTTCCATGACTTGTTCTTGATACACAATAACGCCATATGTTTCTTTCAGGGCCGGTTCGGCCAACGGATGAACATATTCAACTTTGGACCGACCGTGTTTGCGCTCAATATAATCCGGAATGCTGGCCATAGGCCCCGGGCGATACAACGCAACAACGGCAACGATTTCTTCGAATAATGTTGGCTGCATTTGTGCCAAAACCTGACGCATGCCGGAACTTTCCAATTGGAACACACCAACAGTTTTGCCAAATTTTAATAATTTAAATGTTTCTGAATCGTCCAATGGAATTTTATCAATATCAATTTTTATTCCGCGTGATTCCGCAATCAGAGAACAAGCCTTTTTTATAACGGACAAAGTTTTCAATCCCAAAAAGTCGAACTTGATTAAACCAACGTCTTCGACGAATTTTAAATCGTATTGGGTTGCAGGTAATTCGTTTGATGGATCCTTGTACAGTGGGGCCAATTCAACCAATGGCCGATCGCCAATAATAACACCCGCCGCGTGAACGCCGGCATGGCGGAATAACCCCTCCAATTGTGTGGAAATTTCGGCAACTTTTTTCAAATCGGAATCCGCGTCCAACATCTCTTGGATATCAATTGATTGATCAATTGCGTCGCGTAATCCGGGCGCGCCAGGGCCAGACGGAATTAATTTGGCCAGCCTGTCCATTTTACCATAAGGCATTCCAAACACGCGACCAACATCACGTATCGTTCCGCGCGACAATAATGAACCAAAAGTTATAATTTGCGAAACCCGATCCGTGCCGTATTTTTTTTGTACATAATCAACCACGCGATCGCGGCCATCTGGATCGAAATCAATATCAAAGTCGGGCATGGAAATACGATCTGGATTTAAAAATCTTTCGAACAACAATCCATATCGCAAAGGGTTAACATTTGTAATATTTAATGACCACGCGACAACTGAACCAGCGCCCGAACCACGACCAGGACCGACCAAAATATCATTGTCTTTGGACCATTGTATAAAGTCGGCAACAATTAAAAAATACCCTGGAAACTTCATTCGAATAATAACTGATAATTCAAATTCAGCCTGATCAAAATATTGTTGGCGTTCATCTTGTGGAATTTTTTCAGCGTTCAATCGGCCGATCAATCCAGTCATTGTTTTTTCACGTAAAATTTCAATTTCGCGATCGAACGATTCTGCAAATTTTGGTAATAATGGTGGGCGATTTGGAACAACGTATGTACAACGTTTGGCGATGTTTACGGTGTTATTAATTGCTTCGGGTAAATCCGAAAACAATTCACACATTTCATCCACGGATTTAAAATAATGTTCGGGTGTTTCGCGACGACGATCCGGGTCAATTACCTTGGTCCCGGCCGCAATGCATAACAGCGCGTCATGCGCTTCGAAAGCGTCCACATTTGGGAAATATACATCGTTCGTAGCAACCACAGGAATATTTAAATCATACGCCAAATCCAAAAAATCTGATTCGGTTTTAATTTCATCATCGGTTGCATGTCGTTGAATTTCCATATAAAAACGGTCTGAAAACATATCAGCAAAACGTTTTGAAAAATCGCGTGCCAAATCGGGTTGGTTATTTAATAAAGCCATTCCAATTGGTCCGTTAACGCCGCCGGATAAACAAATTAACCCAGAATTATTCGTCGCCAATTCATCAAATGTAATATATGGGCCCAAATGCAAATTGTCGATTCTCAAATACGCGTCAGTGATTAATTTGGATAAATTTTGAAATCCATCTTCGTTCATGGTTAGCAAAACAATTTTGGACAATTGATTTTGCCGCAAATTATTTGTAACTGACACATCGTGTTGATTAAAAGAAATAGTAATACCAATAATTGGCTGAATTTTATTTTTTTTACATTCAACTGAAAATAGGGGGGCGCCAAACAAAGCATTTGTATCTGTAATTGCAATCGCGGGCATGCCCATTTTTTGGCATAAATCCGGAATTTTTTTTACAAAAATAGCACCTTCGGATAACGAATACGCGGAATGTAATCGCAAATGTACAAAACGCGCATCCATTTAAATTTCCCCCTTTATACCAATTTGCCACAGCAATGTTTATACTTTTTCCCAGATCCACATGGACATTGGTCGTTTCTGGAAACTTTTGTGCCCTGGTTTTCGGCCACATCGGCTTCGTTCAAATTTTCGTCATGTTGTTCTTGGTCGCGTTTCATTGCATCCAAATCATCGCGGGACAATTCCAAACGACAAATATAAGTCAACGCCATTACTTTGAAATGGTACATCATTTCAGCAAATAATTCAAAAGCTTCTTTTTTGTATTCATTCAATGGATTTTTTTGCCCGTACCCGCGGAGCCCAATCCCAGCCTGTAAATGATCCATATTCTGCAAATGTTTTTTCCAGCATGTATCCAATGCATGTAATGTAACCTGACGTTCTGCTTGGTGCATTAATTCATTTCCATAACGTTTGCGTTGGGCATCATATCGATCGCGAGCCAATCCATGCAATGCTTGGAATGCTTTGACATCTGTGATTTCGGGGTCGTTACGCCATTTGTCCATGTCTGTGATATTCAAACCAAAAGTCATCAACATTTGTTCGCGCATACGATCGATATTCCAATCTTCGGTTGTTGATTTTTCAGGAATATTTGTTTCTGCAATTTGTTCAACAACATCTGTTGTAATGTCAATTATGAAATCATGTAAATCTGTATTCGTCATTAATTCATGACGTTGTTTGTAAACAACCAAGCGTTGTTCATTCATAACATTGTCATATTTTAATAATTCTTTGCGGGCTTCGAAATGTCTTTCTTCGACACGTTTTTGTGCTTTGGCCAAAGCCTTGGAAATCCAGGGATGAATAATGGCCTCTCCCGGTTTTAATCCCAATGTAACCAACATTGAATCCAATCGAGAAGCGCCAAAAATTCGCATTAAATCATCCTGTAATGACAGGAAAAATTTGGAATTTCCTGGATCCCCTTGGCGTCCTGAACGACCGCGTAACTGATTATCAATTCTGCGCGATTCATGACGTTCGGTTCCAATTACATATAGTCCGCCGGCATCCAAAACGCGAATTTTATCGGCTTCGACGCGATCATAAATTGCGGCTTTTTTCTTTTCGAAATCTTTGTCTGACGCGTCCAAATCTGCGATTAAATCTTCGGCGCTTCCACCCAATTTAATATCGGTTCCGCGGCCAGCCATGTTGGTCGCAATTGTCAAAGCGCCGGGTTGACCGGCTTGGGCGATGATTCGACCCTCGCGTTCGTGCTGTTTTGCGTTCAAAACAGCGGGCTTTAATTTTAATTTTTTTTCAATCAATTGTGCCAATTCTTCGGATTTTTCAATCGTGATTGTTCCAACCAAAACAGGCTGACCGCGTTTTTGACAATCGGAAATCACATTTAAAATTGCATCATATTTTTCATCGCGAGTGCGATAAATTTCGTCATGATGATCGATTCGCGAAACCGGGCGATTTGTTGGGATTGATACAGTTTGTAATTTATAAATTTCTTCGAATTCTGTCGCCTCGGTCATGGCGGTACCAGTCATTCCTGATAATTTTGGATAAATTCGGAATAAATTTTGGTATGAAATGGATGACATCGTTTGATTTTCTGGCTGAATTTCAACGTGTTCTTTGGCTTCCAGCGCTTGGTGCAATCCGCGGGAAAAGCGGCGACCTTCTAGTACGCGACCTGTGAATTCATCAACAATCATAACTTGGCCCGAACGCACAACATAATTAACATCTTTTTGATACATTAAATGCGCCAATAATGATTGCTGAATATGATTAACAACGGACGAATTGATAGAATCATACAGATTGTTTCCTTCGATTAATTTTTCGTTGATTAAAATCTGTTGAATGAAATCGACGCCTTCTTCGGTTAATGTAACATGGCGGTCTTTTTCGTCCTTTTTGTAATGTTCAGGCTTTAATTGTTTAACAACATTATCAATTGACATATATAGTCCTGATGAATCCTCGGCCGGGCCTGAAATAATTAATGGTGTGCGCGCTTCGTCAATTAAAATAGAATCGACTTCGTCAACGATTGCAAAGTGCATAGGACGCAAAACTTGTTGTTCAACTGAAAATTTCATATTATCACGCAAATAATCAAATCCCAATTCTGAATTTGTAACATACGTAATATCGCACGCATACGCATTGCGGCGTTCATCATCGTTCATGTCATGTTGAATAATCCCGACACTCAATCCCATAAATTTGTATAATTTACCCATCCATTCGGCATCGCGTGCCGCCAAATAATCATTTACGGTAACCAGGTGTGTGCCTTGGCCAGACAAAGCCTTTAAATACATCGCCAATGTTGCAACTAATGTTTTTCCTTCGCCGGTTTTCATTTCAGCAATTTTGCCATCAACCAAAACCATACCACCGATTAATTGTACATCAAAATGACGCATTCCCAATGATCTGATTGACGCCTCGCGCACAGCGGCAAAAGCATCCGGTAAAATATCCATTTCGGTTTCACCATTTTTCAAACGTTCGCGAAATATTTCAGTTTGATGACGTAATTCATCATCCTGCATAGCATGATATTTTGGTTCCAAATCGTTAATTAATGAAACAGTTTTTGAATAAGTTTTAATTTCACGATCATTGGCCGATCCAATGATTTTGCCCAACATTTTAATCCACAACATTATACTTCCTTTCCGTAAATTGTGATAACCCTCTATATATAGCCGAAGTGGCCATCAATGTCAATACTGAATGGTTGAACTTTTTATAAATATCTTGCAATTCTCTGAAAAAAACGTATATTGGTGCCCGAGGGGTCAAGACGATGGCGGACATGGAAACATGTCCGAGGAAAGTCCGGACTGCTGGGAACAGGACAGTGGGTAACGCCCACCGGGGGCAACCCCAGGACCAGTGCCACAGAGACGAGCCGTTTAAGTGCGGAGTGAAACGCGGTAAACTCTGTCCGCAGCAATGCCAAATAGGGTGGTAATATTGTGTTCCCCAATGCCACCGGGTAGGCAGCTTGACGTATAATGGTAACATTATTGCGCAGATGAATCATCGTCCATGACAGAATCCGGCTTATTGATCCCTCTCTTATTTTCTTGACATTTAAATTATTTTGGTACATTATCCGGCCCGCACATAACCTGGATAAATAACTTGAAATACTTTCATCATACAAAACAAATTTCTCAGAAAGCGCCAATTAATATTACAAAATTATTGGATTTTGGCTATTTGCCCAGCATTGATCGCGGTGATAAAGTTTTTGATTTTAATATGTCTGAATTTTTGCCTTGGGGCGAATTGCAATTCAATTTTGGAAAATTAATGTTGCTTCGCAATTATTACCCGGATGTAATCTTTCGTTTTCCCAAAGGATTCGCAATGTTTCAGTTACGCAATCCAAAAATCCCAGCATGGCAAATTCTGAAATATTTGGATCCTTCAAAAATTTGTGTTTCAAACGCATTTCTATATGCGATGTGTAATGGAGAAATTGATCCGCTGGATTTTAATACAATTATGAAAAATAGTGGTAGCGAAATATTTCAAATTCATATGTATTCAAACGGTTTGGATAAAAATTCTGTTAATAATCTAAAATTTGACTTGGGCTCTAATCCCAATCTTGATACGATATCGACGGAATTAGATGTAAACAGGTTTATATTGCCAAATGGCGCAAAAATAATATCTTCGGATATTGTTTCTGATGACATTGTGCCGGGATATATTCGACACGTTGTTGGAAAATAATTAACTTTTTTTAAATCCTGTACGTTTCATAGATTTCATTGTATCAATCAATGCGGTGTCCAAAACCTGTTGAATCTTTGGTGTTAATGCGCGTAAATTCAGTGATCCTGCCAATGTTTTTGATAATGCGGCCGACAACAATTTTATTTGAGATGGGGCAATTATATAAATTTCCGAAGTAATATTTTGTGGTGACAATCGTAGTGGCTGAGGCCCAGTTGCCTGTTGCGCGACAGTTGAGTTTTTGACAATCGATTGGATTGGTGTTTTTTCAGGTGCGGTTGCGTTACGCAAAACATCGCCACGGTTTGGATCTTCCAATTTTGATTGGATTGTTTTCATAATGTCGTTAATGTCGTTTGTCATATATTTAATCATATCATAAATGAATACGTTTGTTCCATACCAAAAATATTTAAATTTGGACTTTTTTATGATATTATATCAACATGATTACAATTGAACCATATTTTGACATGATTGTGCGTCGCAATGCCGACTGGGTTTTGGTATTGCGTGAACGCATGACGCCCGTTGAACGACCCGTGTTAATTTATGATGGGCGCCGGGCAGCGTTGTTACGGAGAAACATGGTCGAAGGATTGGTTTTGACGGAAATGCCAACAAGTGTTCGAAATCATTTGAAAACGGCCAAACAAATATCCGTGGCCGAGGTTGGCGACGATGGCAACATAATCAATCGTTATACAACATCAATATCAGTAAAACCCGAATATTATAAAAAATTGCGTGATGTGAAAAAGGGTTAGAGGTGTAGTGTTCACCAATAAAACATCCCGGAATAATCCGGGATGTTTTTTATCTCTCGTTAAAGAAGCCCATTTTATACATATATCGGCACAATTTATTTCGTTGTTCTTCGGCAACAGAAATATCAATAAATTTTGCCTTTAACAAGCGTCGGGCAAGGCTGCGTTCAATTTTTTCGCATTCGCGATCTTTTTTTATAATTTTTTTAACTGATTTATCAAACTCGGGATTTTTTGTATTGTTTTTTCCGTTATCCAAATTAATCCTTTTAGACAGCAATACGTTTTTTGTTGAAATCAATTGTTCGTGTGCTTCGAACGCATACATCATTAACGCAGTTAATTCAACGGACGCCGAACCAAACGCGCCGTGCGGGTCTTTGTTTTTTTCTTTGTGATATTCATTTAACGTTTTGGAAACTTCATCCAGACACCATTTGTAAACGGTCCAATTAACCTTTTGCTGGGTCAAATATCTCTGAGTTTCTGGAATTTCATCAATTTGCTTTTGTTTTTTAATATATTTACGTAAATTCCCAATGTTAAACATTGTTTGATCTTCGCTTGCGTTTTCGCTTAGCGTAATTTTTTTATCAACAATTGCTTGCTGTAACCTTTCGTGCGGTTTTAATTTTACTTCGGATCTTTTTTCCCCAGGTTTATTATTTAATGCATCATCTGCAGGTCCTCGATAAGCAATAACAGGTGTCTGAGGTTTTTGTACAGCATACAACATATTTCATCCTTTTGGTTTTTAATCCTGTTTATGGTTTGCCACAAATTAATAATTTGTGTCAAGCATGTTTATTTGGTCATTGTGCTTTTTATCAATCCCAATCGTTGAAATCGATCGGCATTGTCGCGAATTATTCGATCGTATTTTTCCCTGGCAGACATAGCAATATTCATCAATTCAATTAATTCATGGTTTTGGCGATAGTCAAAAGCGTTTAATTTTTTTAATCGGTTTTCAACTTGTCCTGCGGCAATGCGTAACGGTTTTAAAATGCGAAACAGATAGAAAATTTGCTCTTTTACAACAGATGCAGAAATGTGATTTAAACTATTTTGTCCAATTTGTTCGCCAACTTTCATTTCAAAATTATCCAAGAATTCAGACATAGAAACAACCTGGATTAAACAAAAATCCATTTTTGTTTTGAAAATCATTAAATCGTTTCGAATTTTATTTTCAAATTCTTGTTTTCCCATTTTAACCCCCAGTTTTAACGATGTAATCCCTGGAATCCCAATTCTTTTAATTGTGCCTTGGTGCTTTTGAAATTGGATTCAAATGCGTGCGTATTGCTAATTTCTGCGGCTAATTCGTATTCCAATCTTTCTTTTTCTGCGAATTTCAAGTTGGTAATAATTTGTTTGCTTTTTTTAATTTCGCGATAATGGCTTGTTATTACATTGGCGTATCCGCGAATTTCTGATGCGTGCCGAGTAAACAATTCGCTTTGTTTGGATCTAACAATACTCTTTGCATCGCGTTTAAATTGGGTGATTGTTTTTTCGATTAATTTAAACATGTCTGTTATTACTTTCCAGTGGCTTGCGATGATTCTCAGCTCGTTCGCCATAATAATAGTGTCTTTGTTAACCATGTTATCACCTCGTATTTGATTTTATTCACAATATAGACGTTAATATCGGCTTTGTCAACAAAATATATCAAAAATTGACTTTTGATTGTTTGGGTGGTATTCTGGGGCTCTGTTTAACAAAAAGGAAAACATTATGACAAAATTACTTGCGGGCAAACGCGGTTTAATTATGGGTGTTGCCAACGATATGTCCATGGCTTGGGGGATTGCGAAATTATGCCACGAACATGGCGCCGAAATTGCAATGCCTTATGCGATGCCTGCGTTGGAAAAACGCGTTCGCCCATTGGCAGAATCAATTAATGCGGATTTCGTTATGGAAACAAACGTTCAAAACGATGAACAAATGGATGCTTTGTTTGACGCAATTGAAAAAAAATGGGGCAAATTGGATTTCGTTTTGCACGCTATTGCTTTTTCTGATAAAAGCGAATTAAACGGAATGTATGCTGACACAAGTCGTGAAAATTTCAAAAACACAATGGATATTTCGGTTTTTTCATTAGTTGATATTTCGAAACGTTCCTCAAAATTGTTGACCGATGGCGGTTCAATCGTAACATTGACATATTTCGGTGGTGAAAAAGCCGTCCCAAATTACAACGTTATGGGTGTTGCAAAATCTGCATTGGATTCGTCGGTTCGTTATTTGGCGTGCGATTTGGGTTCAAAAAATATCCGTGTTAATGCAATTTCTGCGGGCCCAATTATGACATTGGCTTCGTCTGGCGTTGGCGGTTTCCGCGCAATGTTGAAATTAAACGCAGATTTAACACCATTAAAACGCAACATGACATTGGATGATGTATCGGGTGCTGCGCTGTATTTGTTCTCGGGGCTTTCATCTGCGGTTACTGGTGAAATTCACCACGTTGATTGTGGTTACAGCATTACAGGTATGATGCCAAATGAATTAAAAGACGTTGTATTAAAAGCAATGGATGAATAATTCGAAAACAATCAAAAAACACCCGGTTATCCGGGTGTTTTTTATGTTGAATAAAAGCATGAAAATCGCTATAATCCTGGCATGAATAAACAAATCGATTTATTTGGAACTCCGTCCGAAATTCGTTCCCAACACGAACGTGCTATGAAACAATTGCGCGATTGGGATTATTACTATTATACCAATGACGAACCGGCTGTGGATGACGCAACATATGATAAATTAAAATCGGTCGTATTGGCATTGGAACAACAATACCCGGAATTGGTGTCTGTTGATTCTGCTTCCAGCCGTGTTGGTTCGGCAATTGACCGAAAATTTAAATCATTTCAGCACGCAATTCCGATGTTATCATTGGACAATTTATTTAATGACGATGATTTGGATGCATTTTTAACCAGGATTCAAAAATTTTTGGGAGGATCAAATGTCCCCGATATTTGGGCGGAATTAAAAATTGATGGGGTATCGTATTCCGCGTTGTATGAAAATGGAAAATTTGTCCGCGGATTAACCCGAGGGGACGGATTGACGGGCGAAGACATTACTGAAAATTTAAAAACAATAACAGATTTTCCACAACAATTATCTGGCGATTTCCCAAATGTGGTCGAAGTCAGGGGCGAAATATACATTTCAAAATCGGACTTTATTAAAATGAATGAACATGCCGAAAAATTCGGTGGTAAAATTTTCGCAAACCCACGAAATGCCGCCGCGGGCTCTCTGCGCCAATTGGACCCAAAGATTACGGCATCGCGACCATTGCGCGCATTCGCATATACTTGGGGGTCGGTATCGGACAAAAATTGGGAAACTCAATCCGAATTTTTTGATCGTTTGCATGAATGGGGATTTCAAACAGCCACTGGCGCAACATTATGCCGCGGTCGTGATGAATTATTAAAATTTTATAATAATATTTTAAACACACGTTCCGTTTTGCCATTTGATATTGATGGCGTTGTGTACAAGATTAATGACATTTCATTACAACAAAAATTGGGTTTTGTATCTCGGTCCCCGCGTTGGGCGATTGCTCATAAATTCCCAGCCGAACGTGCAGTAACGCATATTAAAGATATTGTGGTCCAGGTCGGGCGTACGGGTGTTTTAACGCCAGTGGCAATTTTGGAACCTGTAAATGTTGGTGGTGTTTTGGTCCAGCATGCAACATTACACAATGCGGACGAAATTGAACGCAAAAATTTTCGAATTGGCGATCGTGTTACAATCCAACGTGCGGGCGACGTGATACCTCAGGTTGTCGAATCATTGGAACATTTGCCAGATTCAGAACCATATATTTTCCCAACCCATTGTCCTGTTTGCGGCGGCGATGTTTTTCAAAAACCTGGATTGGTTGCGCGCAAATGCATTAATACAATTTCATGCCCAGCACAACGCGTTGGCGCATTGATCCATTTTGTATCACGCCGCGCCCTGGATATCGAAGGATTGGGCGACAAACAAATCGAATTATTTGTTGAATTGAATTGGTTAACAGAACCTGCCGACATATTTAAATTAATCGAACGGCATGGCGCGGAATTGAAAAAAATGGATGGGTTTGGTGAAAAATCTGTATCGAATTTAAATGTATCAATTGAATCAAAACGTGAAATTGAATTAAATCGATTTATTTATGCCCTGGGCATCCCCGAGGTGGGCGAGGCCACAGCAAAATTATTATCAAATCATTTTAAAACTTTGGGCGCAATTCGAAACGCAACCGAACCTGAATTATTGGAAATTGACGGGATTGGCGATGTAATGGCGCATGAAATTGTTTCTTTTTTCGGTGCCGAAAATAATAAAAAAATGTTGGACGATTTATTGCAGCAAATGAATGTTTCGGATGTTAAAATTGAGGATGTCGACACATCAAATCCATTGTTTGGCAAACGCGTTGTTTTAACCGGGACACTATCTGAATTTGGCCGGGATGTTGCCAAGTCAATTTTGGAAAAAATGGGCGCGAAAATATCGGGAAGTGTTTCGTCAAAAACCGACATTGTAATTGCAGGGGACTCCGCCGGATCCAAATTGGATGACGCAAAAAAATTGGGCATAACAATTTGGTCAGGGGATGATTTTAAAAGGGCAATAAATGAATAAAATAATCGAATTTTTGGAAATTGCGCAAAAATTAAAAGCCGAAGAACGGATAATTCAATTGCCAAATGGCCGTCGTGAAACGGTTGGTTCACATTGCTGGATGATGTCTTTGATGGCAATGTTATTGGCGCCACATTTAAAAAATCCGATAAATTTGGAGCGTGTTTTAAAAATTATAACGGTTCACGATTTGGCCGAATCAATGGTTCATGATACGCCACTGCATTCAACGTGTAATGATTGTGATGCCAAGGCGGCCAAGGATATAATGGAAAACACCGCCATGGAAAAATTACGTGATATTTTGGGCGATGATTTTGGTGATGAAATTGTTGAATTATTTCACGAATATAATGCGGCGGAAACATATGACGCCAAATTTGCCAAGGCGATTGATAAGCTGGACGCAGATTTCCAAGTGTCGTGCCATGACGTTGAATATATCAAGCAATGGGGCGATGTTTATTGGAAAATGTATGTTCAAATGTTCAAGAAAAAATATTATGAACATGAACCGATTCTGATGGAATTGGGGAACGCAATCCGTGAAAGAATATTGAATCGCATGATTGACGCTGGATTAAACCCGGACGATTATAAGTAATTATTTGGATTTTTCGGATTGTAATTTTTCGATTTGGTGGCGTTGTGCGGCTTTGCCGCGATAGTATCCAATATGATAAACGCCAATTAAAACAGCCGTCCAAAAAACAATTGGAATAATGCATCCAGATAAAAATTCATTTTCAATTGGATCAAAAAAACGGCGTTTTGGTTTGTTTGTATCTTTCATAGATGGAAATAATAAACACAAATTAAATTATGTCAAGCGCCATATTTTCCACGACGTAACGGACGATATGATAACGATTCAACAACATCATCATATGAAACATTGTCAACCCCATGTAAATCCGCAATTGTCCGCGCAATTCGTAAAATTCGGTTATATCCACGAGCCGACAATCCCATTTTTTCAGCCGCAGCATTTAAAAATTCAGATGTTTTTTGATCCAATACAACGGATTTTTCCAATTTGTCGCCATCCAAATGCGCGTTAATTATTGGCATCCCAAATAATTTTTCGGAACGTGCCAATTGGCGATCGCGTGCCAGAATAACGCGTGTTCGTACAATGTCGGATGTTTCCCCGCGTGTTGTATCGGTTGACATATCCCATGGATTAACAGGATCGACATCAACATGTAAATCAATTCGGTCCAATAATGGACCCGAAATTTTATTTTGATATGCTTCGGCACAACGAGGGGCCCTGGAACAAGCCAATTGCGCATTTCCCAAATGCCCGCAAGGGCACGGATTCATAGCAGCAATTAATTGAAAGCGGGCCGGGTATGTTGCATTCTTTTTCGCCCGCGAAATTGTAATTGTTCCCTGTTCAATTGGTTGGCGTAAAATTTCCAGGGTGGTTCGTTGAAATTCAGGTAATTCATCCAAAAATAAAACCCCATTATGTGCCAATGAAATTTCCCCAGGTTTTGCATCCGATCCGCCGCCAGCCAGTGCAATGGGTGATGCAGTATGATGAACCGCACGAAACGGTCGTGTGGAAATCAATCCGCCCGATGTTAGCATCCCAGATATTGAATATATAACCGATGAATCCAGCATTTCACGCGTTGACATTGGTGGTAAAATCCCAGGCAATCGCGATGCCAGCATTGTTTTTCCGGATCCGGGTGGCCCAACCATTAACATTGCGTGACCGCCGGCAGCTGCAATTTCCAATGCGCGTTTGGCGGATTCTTGGCCGCGAATTTCGGATAAATCCATACCGTTTGATTTTGATACGGAATCTGGTTTTGAAGCATTTGGAACAGGTAAAATTTGATTGCCACGAAAATGATTTATTAACGATAAAATATGACGTGGCGCCAATATATTTGTATGTCCGGCCCAACGGGCTTCGCCACCCTGGGCCTCGGGGCAGATTATTCCCAAATCATGATCGGCCGCATATACAGATGCAGGCAAAACACCGTTGGTTTTTTGTAATGTCCCATCCAAACCAATTTCGCCAATTATAATGTATTTTTCCAATAAGTCATGCGGCAATACGTTCAAAGCCACCAATATTCCGCACAGTATTGGCAAATCAAAATGTGATCCAGATTTTTCCAAATTCGCAGGGGACAAATTAATGGTCAATCGTTTCGGCGGTAATGATAAATTTAATGCGGCCAAAACGTTTTCAATTCTCTCTCTCGATTCATTCACGGCGCGATCGGCCAAGCCAACAATATTAAATTTGGGCATGCCTGCGAAAATTTGGACTTGGACCTCGACCTGTGTCGCGTTCAATCCGTTAAATACCAATGTTTTTAATGATACAGTCATAATGCCACAATCATAGGTTTATAATCCCAAAAACGCAAGACAATTTTTAACAAAAAATCGCGCGTTAAATAACGGTTTGAATATGAAAAAAAACCTTGAAACCCAAACGAAATAGGGTATCATATGAGGTGCATTTATCAAAATACAGGAAATCATAATGAACGATATAATAAAAAAGATATTATCCCGCGAAGAAAAATGGCAAAAAAAATGGAATGATGCCAAATCTTTTACTCCGACAAACGATGGCAAAAAACCAAAATATTATGATTTGGTGGAATTCCCGTTTCCGTCGGGCTCGGGCCTGCATGTTGGGCACATGTTGCCATATACTGGTATGGATGTTATCGCGCGTTATAAACGTATGTCTGGGTACGATGTATTGTATCCATTTGGTTATGATTCCATGGGAATTGCTGCGGAACATTACGCGGTCAAGGCGGGCAAACACCCCAGTGATTCTGTCCGTGAATTAATACAAATTTTTGAAAAACAAATTAAATGCATGGGATTATCGTTTGACCCAGATGCAAAAATCGCAACATCGGATCCTGAATATATCAAATGGACTCAATGGCAATTTATTCAATTTTTCAAAGCAGGATTGGTTTATCGTGACGCGTTGCCAATGAATTGGTGCCCGAATTGCAAAACAAATTTAACAAACGAAGAATTGGAAGATGGGCGTTGTGAACGTTGTGGCGGCCCAGTAGAAAAAAAGATGAAAGAACAATGGAACATTCGTATAACAAAATATGCGGATCGTTTGATTGATGATCTGTCAACCGTTGATTATCCGGAACGCGTCAAGACCGAGCAAATTAATTGGATCGGAAAATCAATCGGTGCGGATGTTGATTTTCGTGTTGGCGATGACATTATGACAGTGTTTACAACACGTGTTGATACAATTTTTGGTGTTACATTTTGTGTAATTGCGCCCGAACACGAATTGGTGAAAAAATGGTTGGAGAACGGCAAAATTAAAAATCCTGATGCTGTAATTGAATATCAAAAAATGGCCGCAGCAAAATCCGAAATCGAACGTACAAATATGACGCGTGAAAAATCAGGCGTTAAATTGGATGGTATTATGGTTGAAAATCCATATAACAATACTGAAATTCCGTTATATATTTCGGACTATGTTTTGGCAAATTACGGATATGGCGCAATTATGGCCGTGCCTGCACATGATGAACGTGATTACGAATTTGCAAAAAAATTCGATATTGAAATAATTCCAGTCTTGGATGGTGGAGATATTTCTGCGGCTGCATTTACGGACGAGGGGCCACACATCAATTCCAAATTTTTGGATGGAATGGGCAAAAATGAAGCCATTAATTTTGCCATTGAGTACGGTGAAAAACATGGTTTTGCACGCAAGACTACAAAATACAGATTAAAGGATTGGGGATTTTCTCGACAAATGTATTGGGGTGAACCAATTCCATTAATTTATTGCGAACATTGCGGATGGCAGCCGGTTCCGGACAATGAATTGCCAGTTATGCAGCCGCACATGGATGATTTTCGTCCAACAGATGATGGCGAATCCCCCTTGGCCCGTGCGACCGATTGGGTAAAAACAAAATGTCCAAAATGCGGTGGGGATGGTCGTCGTGAAACTGATACTATGCCGGGATGGGCCGGGTCATCATGGTATTTTTTACGCTATGTAGATCCACATAATGATAATGAATTCGCGGATCAAAAATTATTAAAACGTTGGTTGCCGGTGGATATTTATAATGGTGGAAATGAACACAACACCCGTCATTTATTGTATGCTCGTTTTTGGCACAAGGCTTTGTTCGACCTGGGGTTGGTTCCAACGTCTGAACCATTTTCCAAACGCACATCCAGCGGTTTAATGATGGGCGAAGACGGTCAAAAAATGTCAAAGTCCAAGGGGAATGCGGTCAGTTCATCAACTGTAACCGATCGAACAGGTGCTGACGCCGCACGCACAACCATATTATTTTTGGGTCCATGGGAATTAAACATGATTTGGTCCGAAGAAACATTGTCCGGCGTTTCAAGGTTTTTAAAGAGGGTAGAAGGATTATTCGACCGTGTTACAATCGATGCAAAAATGGACAACGAACAAAATCGTATGATGAACCAATTGGTGTCCGACATGACAGATCGAATTGATTCCATGAAATTTAATACTGCGATTGCGGCAATGATGGAATACTCAAATTTTCTGTATAAATATGATGCTGTGCCGACAGAATGTTATGAAACATTGTTAAAATGTTTAAACCCATTTGCGCCACACATGTGTGAAGAATTGTGGGAAAAATTGGGCCATTCCGATATGTTGGTATTTACGCCTTGGCCAACATTTGATCCAGCCGCATTGGTATCGAACACCATGACAATTGTTGTATCGGTAAATGGGAAACGTCGTGCTGAAATTTCGGTTGATACAAAAATCGGCCGCCAAGAACTAATTTCCAATGCCCGTGAAATGGTCGAAAAATATTTGACGGGCGACATTACAAACACAATTGTTGTTCCGAATAAAATGGTCAATTTTGTGATAAAGGGTTAATAGATGAAAAAGTTTTTGATTCTGATTGTGTCAATATTCGCTGTATCTTGCGGTTTTACGCCAATGTACGATGACGCCAACAATGTGTCCGATAAAACAGCGGGCATATTTGTAAAACCAATTGTTGGGACAAACGGAATTGAAATGCGAAATCGTTTGCGCACACGTTTAAATCCGTTGGGCGATCCGAATCCTGCGACATCTGAATTGACTGTTAAATTAAACGGGCCGGAAACAATTTACAAGGCGATCCAAAAAACAGGTGATGCATCTTGGATGGAATTACGATTTACTGCGGATTATACCCTACGCGATGCAAAAACAGGTAATGTTATATTGACCGGATCTGAAACAGCATCTGAATCGTATACTTTTGTCCAGGATTTAATCGCGGCCCAGGCCTCGCAAACAATGGCCGAAACCAACGCGGTGCGTGTGTTGGGTGATCGAATTGGAACCAGAATTCAGGCGATAATGAAAAACAAATGAAATGGAAGATAAACGATTTTAAATCAGCATGTGCCCGACGTTGCGCCGGTGTCCAGGCTGTATTAATTTATGGTCCGGACGCGGGTCAGGTCGATGAATTAACCGATCAAATGGCGGAATCCATTGGTATTGAACAAATGAATGTTTCGGTTGTTGATGCCCATGACTTAAAAGATCGGGCGGACCAAATTTTTGCCGAAGCATTTACCCCATCATTACTGGGTGGTCGCCGTTTAATAATTATTCGTGGCGCATCTGATTCTCATGCCACAATTATTTCAGAATTATGTTCGCACTCGTCTTTGGACGCATTTATAATTGTTGCATCCGATAATTTAAAGCCAAAAACATCCGGCGGAAAATTGCGACCATTATTCGAAGACGGCACAACATTCGGCGCCATGGCTTGTTATTTTGATGACGGCGGAACTCTGATAACGGTAATTACCGAAATGTTGCGCGAATTGGGAATTACAAAAATTGATTCAGACGCCATGACATATATGTGCCAACATCTGGGCGAGGATCGCGGTATGACACGATCATACATAAATAAATTGTCATTATATGTAAATGATACAAAACATATTACATTGGATTCTGTTGAAAAATGTTTGGGCGATTCCGGTGTTGCATCAATGGATGAATTTGTGTTTGGCGTTGCATCTGGCCATATGATGCAAATGTTAAATGCAATGGATCGTTTGTTGGCCGATGGCGCAGTTCCTGTTCAAATGTCGCGTGCATTAACAAATCATATGAAACGTTTATTAACGGTTGTAACGTCGGATGCTGTGGCGCCAATGGCGGTCAAACAATTGCGTCCGGCTGTATTTTTTAAATATGAAAACCAAATGGTGAATCAGGCCCGTTTTTGGCCAGCCTCTGAAATAATATCCATGTTGGACAAATTGGTCCAGGTGGAAAAGAAATGCAAAACAACAGGTATGCCTGGGGAAATTGTGATTGCCGATTTCAGCTTGAAAATGGCAATATACGCTGCGAAATTAAATGCTAAAAAACGAAGGGGTTAATAAAATGGTCAGCTCGGTTTATCCTCCAAAAGATTTTAAACGAATATTAAAGGCGAGTGATATCGCACGACGTGCACTGGAATTTATTGAACCGCATATAAAGCCGGGCGTATCAACAGCGGAATTGGATGATTTAATTGCAAAATTTATTAAACAAAATGATGCGACTTCGTCTTCATTGGGTTATCACGGTTTTCCAAAATCATGCTGTATTTCATTGAACGATGTAATTTGCCATGGCATTCCATCGGACAAGATAATTTTGAAAGAGGGCGACATTTTAAACATTGACGTTACCGTACAGCATCGTGGTTATCATGGCGATACTTCGCGGATGTATCGTGTGGGACGGGTTTCGCAAATGGCCGAAGACGTCATGCGCGCATCATACGATTCATTGATGGCTGCCATTTCAATTTGTGGCCCGGATGTTCCGTTATCCGAAATTGGAAAAACAATCGAACGAATTGTAAAACCATATAAATTTGGCATTGCGCGTGATTTTGTTGGCCACGGTATTGGCAAAGTTATGCACGACAACCCACAAATTTTGCATTATTATGAACCGATGTACGATAAAATTAAAATGGTTCCCGGCATGGTTTTCACAATTGAACCAATGATTAATACTGGAACCGAACAATATAAAATCGACGCTGATGGTTGGACCGCCCGCACGGCCGATGGTGGATTATCCGCGCAATGGGAACACACGATTGGCATAACCGAGGACGGCGCCATGATATTCACAGAAAAACAATTCGAACCGGGGATGGGCGGGGAATAAATGGTTAAAAATAATTCCGAACCACATTATGTCGGACATCGCGAACGGTTGCGGGAAAAATTCCGCGCTGGATCAAAATTGCCCGATTACGAAGTTTTGGAATTATTATTAATGTACGCAATCCCGCGTACGGATGTAAAACCCCTGGCCAAGGATTTATTGAATAAATTCGGAAACATTCGCGCCGTAATCCATGCAGATATAAATGATTTGATGTCGATTCCGGGCGTTGCCGAAAATACAGCGACATTATTGAAAGTAATTCATGATTTAATGATGCGTTCATTTGTGTCCGAATTGCGCGATGCCCCGATTTTTCAAAATATGGAACGGTTACGCGAATATGTAAAATCTGAATTGCACGGCAAAACGGTCGAAGAATTTCATGTTATGTACCTGAATTCGGCCCGCCAATTGATTTTGGACGAAACACACGCAACAGGAACGATTAATTGGGCAACAATTTATCCGCGTGAAATTACAAAACGTGCATTAAATTTGGGTGCGGCCGCAATTATATTGGTTCATAACCATCCAACGGGATTGACCTCGTTTTCATCCGCAGATATTGAAATGACAATTTCATTGCGCGATGCATTATCACACCAAGACATTGATTTGCTGGACCATTTATTGGTATCGGGCCCAACGGTTTATTCCGCCCGCGAATTATATTTGTTTAAATGATGAAATAATTTTGAATTTCAGTCATCCAGAGGATATTTTGGCATCTATTTATTCCCGGTCCCCGCGCCGAGGGCAAAGGATCTTCTCCGCCCTAATCGTAATCAGCCATGGTTCCCCCTTTTACTTTTGTTCCACATATTGTTGGAATTCGGCGTCGGTCATACATAACAAACGTACAAAATCAACCAAAGACCAAATCATGGTGATAAAAATTCCAAATACGGTCAATGTTAATAATAACATGGCCAATGCGGATCCATTTTTACCCATATAAAAACGATGAATTCCCAATAATCCCAAAAACCAAGCCAAAATTGCCGCAACCCATTTGTTTTTTTGACCATAACCCGGGTTTTGTAAATTTGGCGCGCCACATTTTGGACATATTACGGCATTGCGACTGATTTTTGTACCGCAATCACAACAAAATATTAATGAGCTGTTATTTGCCGTGGACTTTTTTGCGGTTGTTTTTGATTTTGCATTTGCCATTTTTATTTCCTCTTATTTTCAACATATCCATTATAGGGCAGGTATAAATAAAAATCCAGCTGCATTTTTTACCGTGTATATATCATTTTATCATTTGTATATACAAAAACTGGACACGTGAAAAAGGTTCAAAAAATGAAAAATAAACGAATAATATTTTGAAAATACAGCAATAAAAACATGACAAAAAGGAAACATTATGATTTTATGCGCAATAAAATGAAAAATATGTTGACGAAAATATTGCCGTCGGGGGAGTGGCTTTACGTGAAATCATTTATATAAAATATTTAAATATTGAATGGGAATGATAATATTTTAATGATATAAAAATTTCAGACTTCAAGATTTATTTCACATGAAACAACCCGGGGTTGTAAAAATAATCGTTGCGAACATCATCTGTTTGAATTATATTTGCAAATATCGGAGTGTAGCTCAGCCTGGTAGAGTGCTGCGTTCGGGACGCAGAGGTCGTGGGTTCGAACCCCGCCACTCCGACCATGATTTATAAAAGTCGCAAGTCAATTGCGGCTTTTTTGCTGTAAAGCCCGCTGTTCGCGGGCTTTGTGTTTGTATTGACTTTGGTATAGGGATTATTATGCCCAATTCTGCCATAAATATACCCCTTTCTATACAATGCCCATTTTCGAGGAGTCAATAGTCGATGCTACTTCCTTGATGGGAACGAAAATAATCGGCGCGTTTATTTTGCGACAGCATATTCAATTTATCTTTGATTTTCATATATGCGGTTTGGAATCTTATAATCTGTGATTTATCTAAATTGTCTAACACTTGTCCTTTAGCAATTATGTCAAAATAGCAAGCCATAGCTTTTTTAATAACATCTTTGCGTACTTCTATACTCATAAATGAATTTGGTTTTTTAATCAGAAATTTATCAATTATTGATGGGTACAATTTATTCATGTATATTTCTGTCGCTGCGTCCGACATTGATTTCATCAAAGCCTCGAAAACGTTTGTGCTGTTGGGTTCTTTATCTGATAATTCGCCGGCAAGATGTGCAGACACTTCGTTCAAAAAGCCCATTAAAGCCACTTCATTGATCGAATTTGCCCATTTAATGATATTTACAGCGCTATTGTGGACATGTTGTTTTTCATGGGCCTCGGTATTCTTTGCGGCGGCATTCATGCGATTGGCGAGATTGACTTGTATTGTATTATTTTTATCTTTTGGAACAAAATTACGAATAGTTATTTTTGTGCCGCCCAAATCGGCATTGCCAAGTGGATAGGATTTACCTTTCCAAGTTGAAATAAATTCATCATCGATAACAACAGTAACTCGTTCAATCATGCTCGTATTATATCACAGGTTTATCAATTTGGGTATGGGAAAGTTAGCAACAGATTAACGACCGACCAGATTCAATTAAAGTCGCATTTATATGCGGCATTTTTGCTATAAAACTACCACCGGTTGGACCGGTGGTAAATTTTTGCCGTTTGTTTTTACATTGAAGTATGCTCTCTTTGATTATGATTAAAACATCATAATATCTACTCGGCGGTTGCGTCCGCGTCCAGCAGGGTACAGACTGCTGGCCTCTGGGTCGCTGGAACCGACGCCGCGATGTTCGATTTTGTCCGGGGATATACCCAAATCCAGCATGTATTTCGCAACCTCGTGTGCACGCTTTTCAGAAATGTTCAGATTGGATTTTTCGGTTCCGAATGAATCCGCGTGGCCTTCGACTACGAATTTTACAGCCGTATCTTTGTATTCGTTGACAATATCTTGGATGGCGTTTTTGGATGATTTGGTCAATTTATACTTGTCTGTCGAATAGTATGGTCCGCCAACACGGGTCGCAGTTAATGGTATATTTGCGATATTTTTGTCAGAACAGAAAGTATATCTGAAGCCCAAACGTGCCCCATATCCATCAAAATTGTCGCCCATACTGTAATTTGCGCTGGCGTAAACATTAAACCTGTCTGTTATATTATAATCTATGCCTGCGTTTACAGCAATTACTCCGGTTCCGATATCCGCACCGCGGGACAGGAATGGTACATCTGTATCAACAAATTTTGTTTCCAATTCAATATAATTTCCAGACATTAATATGTCATATTCCGCAGACAAATACCACGACATCTGGGCCAGTTTTTGTTCCAATCCCAAACCGCCGCGTGCCGCCATGCCCATATTCGAACCCCCAGTAACATCCATGCTCAGAGAATCCGCGCCAGTTTCAGTAAAATCGTCATAGGAGAGCATCTGTACCGATCCGCCAGCATAAGGACGTAAAACAAACGTATCAGATAATTTAAATTTATACCCAAATTCCAAATCTGCATCCGCTGCGAAACCACCAAAGTCCGCCGTTGCAACCCGATCAATATTCAGGGCATCGTTATAAATCTTTCGGGATGTGGCATAGCTGTTCATGCTGATGCTTGCAAACGATTTAATATCCCAACTGTCGCGCAACAACCCAAAATAGATTCCTCCGCCCATGGACTGGATATCGGCGTTATGTTCGCCCTGGGTTACTGTTTCTGGGGCAAATTTTCCGAACGCCCCCAGAACAATTTCAGATTCTGGGAAATAATGGTCATATCCAAATGATACGCTGGTTATTGTGTCGGCTGCGTCGCCAATGGAATTTTCATCTGAACCAACGTTATAATTATTCATTCCTCCATCAATCCACAAACCGTTGCCAGAACAATCTTTACAATATTCTTTTATTCGGCCATACAGATGAGTTCGATTCGCGTTATCTGTTGTTGGACGCAAGATATTTGCGATAAAGTATGGGGATAGTTCACCCAGCATGCTGCGTGTAACGGCCTCGTCATTCAAGTCAATCATATCATTAATAACAGTAGTTATATCACCAACCGCCGTTCTGGAAATTATATCAAGCGCGCCCCCAGTTTCCATCTGGTTAAAGGATAGGTTAGGCATGCTTTTGAAATTACTTGCGTTAATACCATTAAAAAACAATGTAATAGTATTAGAGTCTGCATCGTATTTATAATCATAACGTCCGTCGATAATGTTCGCTGCATCAATGAATGCCAATGTTGGATCGTTGCCGCTGGTTATATCGTCAATTAAATCCCCAGATAAAGAATCTGCATTTAACAAAGTAAATGTTACGTTTCGATACGTCCCGACCCCTACGCGGACGTGCAATTCGCCATTTAATAATGCTGCGCCAGACACGTTGATTGTATCGTTTTGTTTATTCGAGAATATTTCCATATATATTTTGCTGGTCGCATCTGCATTTATGGAATCCACGCTGATGGTAGATGCTCCGTTTGCAACAGAGGTGCTGCGCAGATCAAATGTCGGAACATCAGATGGTCCAGACGATACCAAGGATATTGTTTGAGCGGTCAAATTCCCCCTGGTAACATTAAGTGTGCCGTTTACTATTATTCCATCGTCGCCGGTTTGTATTAATCCACCATCAGTAATAAATATACCATCCCCATTTACAACCAAGCCCTTTTGTTGGATTGTGGCGGTATTATTAAGAGTGCCATTGCCAAATGTTGTGGTTCCGTCTGTCCCCGTTACGGCAGAAGTCCATGTGCCATTGCCGTACAGATTCAACAAACCTTGGTTCTGTATGGCATTTGATGCGGAAATTTTTGATGCGTTGGAATTAAATTCTTTGCCGGATATGATTTCTACATCTCCAATGGAAATCAAAGCAGTGTTATTTACATCATCAATAATTTGTAAAAGGCCGCTCCCAGATATAACGTTTGCATTGGTCCCGCCATTAAATATCAGTGTTCCATTGTTTGTAATTCCATTAGCAATCGTCAAATCATCAGCAATTGTTTCAGTTATTGCACCAGAATTTATAATTAATCGATTTTGTTGAATTGTGCCCAGATTTAATAAATTGGCACCATCCATAATTGTTGTTGTCCCGGTTCCAGATATTGCGGAATTATTGGTAACATCCGCATTTATAATTGTTGAATCAGAATCAATAGTACCGTCGTTTATGGTGTCAAAATTAATGCGCAATGTTCCAACATCAATCGTGCCAGTATTGGTCAATGTGTTGGCAACAACCAATGTCCCAGACCCTGTAACAGTTCCCAGATTATCAGAATTTAAACCCAAATATTGTGCAATACCGTTCCCATTAACAGTGATCGTTTTGCCCGCGGATAATCCAGAATCGATGAATTGAGCGACCCCATTGGTTATAGTATAATTTGCATTTAATATACCATATATTTGCGATAACGACAGAGTCCCACTTTGAGTGTAATTTCCGATAAAGTCGGTCATTTCTGCGCTGAATCGGGCCCCGGCACCACTGACGGATATTGCGGATCCTGTATCGCCAGAAATGCCCCCATCAAAGCTGTATGTGCCAGAGCCAATTGCAGACAATACGCCAGTATTCGCAATGTGAACGTCGTTTAACCCAGAGCTATCAGAATTTCCACTGAACACAATATCTGTTGCTGATGTTCCGCCCAGATTCATATTTCCAGCCAGATATATTCCGCCACCGAACCCAGACAGAGCATCGTTATCCGATATTGTTGCATCACCGTTTATGTTTAATGTGCCGCCATTGGATACATATACTGCGCCGCCATTTCCAGCGTTCGCAGAATTAGAGTCAAGTATCAATTCGTCCAGAACTGTTATTGTTCCAGAATTTATATACCATGCGCCACCGCTTGTTGTTGCATTATTGTTTTCAAAGTTTGCCAAAGCTCTCAGGCTTAACAAGCCGCCATTTGTATAAACTGCACCGCCGTTTAAAGACGAGTTTGCGATCATGTTAACTTCGTTATAGAATGTAGTGTTCCCAGAATTATATAAAGCACCGTTGCCTGTGGCGATATTTGACTGTATATTTGTAACGCCGTTAAATCCAGTGGTCCCAGTATTATAAACAGCCGCACCATCAACCGATCTGTTCGAAATGAATTCAACCAAGTCGGCAAAGCTGATGGTGCCCGAATTATAAATCGCCCCACCGGTTGAAACAGCGACATTAGTTTCGAATTTTGTTGTCCCAACAGAAGATGTATTACCCGAATTATAAATCGCCCCACCATTTGCACCGGATTTATTCGAATCAAAAATTGCTTGCCCGATATGCAATTCCCCAGCAGTCGCATAAACAGCACCACCGTTTCCGACGGATTCATTATTTTGCAATATCATATTTTCAACCAATGCGGATGACGCTGCCCCAGTCACAGACAGCACAGATCCAGAACCAACAGAATACGCGTCTTCGATAGTCAGGTTTTTCAATGTAAAAATCGTAGCCCCGGCCAGTTTAAAGAATGAGCCATAAGAGTCAGTTGAATCGCCGTTTTGATCAACTATTTCACCGGAAATTATACCATGTTCTGGATCATTGTCAAAACCTTGGACTATAAATTCCCCGTCTTTGGTTATGCCCAAACTTTGTCCGATGTTGTAATAAACAGCAGAGCCAGAAAAATATGATATATTAAATCCGCGTTTGTTTGCTGTGTCGTTCATTCTGTACAAAGAATTTATATCCGCAGCATTTACAACAGACAGTTGGACGTTTTTCCCGTTGGTTGTAACCTCGTATTCATAAACATTCGTAGACAAATACATCGTGTCCAAAGATCCGCCAAAGGTCAGAGACGATGAATCAGACAATACTTGGGACGTATACATCCCGGACAGTCCTGTGTCCGCATCATCGTTCAAAATTCTTATTATTCCGATGTTTATCGTGCTGTCCCCTGATAATGTGCCCGCATTAAATGTATCTGATGTTAATACAGGATCGCTTCCGGACATTGCAAAACGCGTATCAAATGACAGCTTTGCATTGGTTAATTTGGTCTTGGAAAATACAACATTGTTCAGTGCCCCAGAATTTAAATCAATCGTGGAATTGCTAAATGCGTATGTGGTTCCACCTGTGTAATCTGTTGCCCCCAATAAAACATTTGATTTACTAAAAGTAACAGTATTTGAATTGCCGTTATCAATTTTATTGGCCAAATTATAATTGGTTCCGTTTGCCAAAGACGTGGATGCATCGAACAGCATGCTGCCGCCAGTTCCAATAAACTGTAAATTTGTATTTCCATCATTAATTGCCGAAGTTATAGCAATTTCCGCGGTATGTATCAGTTGACCATTGTTGCCAATGTTTGCTTTTTCATATACAGTCAATGCCGAAATTTCCAAAATACTGTTTGAAATATTATTTGTGCCATTAAACATCAAACTTGTGGAATCAACAAGGGTTCTGCCCGCCGTTTGGTTATATATGCCGCGGAATACGGAATTATTTCCATCCAAAATCAAATCCATTGCCCCAGATTTATTAACCGTTCCGTATGTTCCAGAAAGTCCAGTTAAATTTCCACCAGTCAGTATAATGTTTGATCCCGTTGTAATATTTAGTGTGCCGCCGCTGGATAATCCAAGCACAGAGTTATTTGAAAATTCACCACCATTTGCAATTTCAACGGTTCCCCCAGAAACGTTAATATTGCCATCAAACATGACGTCTGAAAATATTGTTGTCCCGGCACTCTGAGCAAATATCCCATTAAAATCAGAAACATCGGCGTTTATAACCAATCGTCCGGCTCCGGATTTATTGATGGTTCCGTTTCCAGCGATTCCCCCATTGAAAATTACATCATTCCCAGTTCCGTTAATATTTATTGTGCCGCTATTGTTGTATATGTCATTCCCATCCCCAGTTGCGGTGTTGCCTGAGAATACGATGTTCCCTGTGTTTGAATTCAAAAATAAAGTCCCAGAATTATAAATCGCACCACCATTTAATCCCGCAATATTGTTTTCAAAACTACTGTTGCCAGTAACTGTTATAACGCCAGAATTATAAATCGCACCACCATTCGCGGTTGCTTCGTTATTTGCCAAAGTTAGGCTGTTTAAATTAATTGTAGATCCGCCTCCGTTAACAGACAATACAGAGCCATCGCCCAGTTTGTATGCATCAACAATGCTGATAGCTTCCAGTGTTAAATTTGTTGTGCCGGAAACGTCAAAGAATGATCCTTTGCCCCCAATTGGTGTGCCATCAGAATCGACCAATATTCCAGAAATTATACTGGTTGCAGCTGAATTTCCAACAACATTAAATGTCCCATTTGACGTAGCCCCCAGGTTTTGACCGATGTTGTATGTATATGGTGTCGCCGTAAAATATGTCATATTAAACGAGCGTGTTCCCGTTTGCGCATTTGCAGCATACAAAGAATTTTCATCCGCGGCCCCAATAACAGTCAGGGTTACATTTTTCCCACTGACGGTCGCCAGATATTCGTATATATCAGATTTAACTGTTGTGGTTAATGACGAATCGAAATTTAATCCAGTTGGCATTAAAACCTGGGAAGTATAAACCTGTGTCAAACCGTTGTCATTTTGTCCGTTCACGGAATAAACATTACCCAGTTTTATTGTATTCTCTCCGCCCAATGTTGTGATTGCAATTTTATCCGAATCAATAGTTCCATCAGTTTTAAAGCCGACATCAAATGACAATTTTGCGTTATCCAATGTTATTTGCTGAAAACTGGTTGTTTCGATGGCCGCATTGCCCAGGTTGATAACAGAATCCTGGAATGTGTAATTTATCCATCCATTGGAATTTTTCAGATATGAATTAATCCCAAATGTAACATCAGAATCTTTGAACAATACATTGTTTGTTCCGACAAGTGTAAACGCCAAATTATTTGCCAAATTATATTTTGCCAATTGTCCAACCAGTGAAGAATCTGCCATAAATTTCATCGTTGCGCCAGATCCAACAGAAAATTTAAAATTGGTATTTGCAATGTCTGACCTGGTCAAAGAATTTGATAAATGTTCAAAAATTCCAGCAGAATTGGCGACGGTTACGCGTTCATGAACAGTTTCGCTGGTCACGCGGAGCAGGGCGTTGTTAACCGTTGTTAATCCGTTTATCCATTTGCCATCTATGATTGCTTGGCCTCCGGATATTGTCGACGTCCCGGTAAATCCAAAATTATCGCCGGTAACCAGCAAGTTGCCAGCATTAGTTTTTGTAATAGTGTGATTACCGCTGTTTGGTGTGCCATTGGTTGCAAAGCCGCCGTTCATAATGACATTGTTTGTTGTTCCATTAATTGTAATTGTACGTGCTGTAATCCCATTGATATAAATATCGTTCCCAACACCAGCAACAGTATTGTTTGTGAAATTTATATTGCCGGCTGTTGAATTCAATGTCAGATTTTGCATTGTATAAATCGCGCCGCCGGCCGTTGTCGAAGAATTGTTTGCGAATGTTGTGCCGCCATTAACATTTAATGTTCCATTGTTATAGATTGCGCCACCACCTGTTGCGGCAGAGTTTCCAGTAAATGTAGCAGCATTTAAATTTACAGTTCCGCTGTTGATATACCATGCTCCGCCGAATCCGGTCGCAGTATTGTCTGTAAACGAAACAGTATCGGAAACATTTGTTGCCATTTTGGAATAAAATGCTCCACCATCAAGCGACGAATTAGACGTAAATGTTACATTATTCAGATTAAATGTCCCGGCTGCAACATTAATATACAGTGCGCCTCCGGCAACATCAGAAGAATTTCCGGAAAATTCAATTTCATCAAATGTAATTGGCAGATTTGCGGAATAAATCGCGCCGCCAAGTCCCGATGACAGATTGTTTTCAAACAATGCGTATGTAATATTTAATTTGGCAGCATTATAAATCGCACCACCAAATGTATTAGCAGCACCACCGATTACGCTGTTCCCGCGGAATACAACACGGGTTTCGTCGATTCCAGTTTTTTCGAGACCCATAATATTAATTTCTGAATTTGTTCCTGTATTATAAATCGCGCCGCCATAAGCATTTGCATTTGTTGTTTTTGTCCCGGATCCAGTTGACGTTGCAACAGCCGCCGCGGCATTATTCACGAATATGGACGAGTTTTGAATATTTATAATCCCTGCGGCGGAATTATAAATTGCGCCACCATATGCATTGGCTGTGGCGTTTGCAGCGCCAGTTCCGGTGTTTGTCGAATTCGCCTCGGCGTATACAGAATTTTCATCAAATACTGAACCTGGGTTAAATTCAATTGTCGTGTTTACAGAATTATAAAACGCCCCGCCATGTGCATTTGCGGTGGAGGTTGAAACAAAAGTTCCCGAATTTGTTGCATTAACAACAGATTCTGCAAAGTTTTCATTAAATTCAAACACAAATGTTCCAAAATCTATGGTGCTGTTTGTTGCGTTGTAAATCGCGCTGCCGTATGCATTCATGGTCAAACTAAAATTGGCTGTTCCGGTCCCTGTGTTGGTCAAAGATCCATCAATATTGTTTGCGTTAAATTCGTGGTTGCCGATAAAGATCAGGTCTGAATTCTGAGCATTATTTATCGCCCCGCCACTCAACGTGTATGATGCGCCAATTACGGCAATTCGTCTAACTTTGTTATTGTCAAAAGTTGAATTTGATATTGTTGTATTTTGTCTGGTTGTTGCCGATTGTCCGGACAAATACAGCGCGCCCCCACTTGTGCCGGCCGTATTGGAATCAAAGTCAACATCAGACAGAGTTATGTTCAATTCCGATCCCGCTCTGGTCATAGATCCGTATATAGCGCCACCATTTGTCGCGGCCACATTGTTTGTAAAGTCTGTGTCGTTAATTGTTAATGTCGCAGTACCAACCTTGTTGTTTGCGGTGTCGGCATATTCAGTGCTGATAAAAATCGCCCCCCCATTACCCCCGGAAGAATTTCCATCAAAAGTAACAGTATCAATATCCAGTATTAATTTTCTGTCTTGGATCAAAGATCCCCCCAGGGAAACGTTGGCATAAATTGCCCCGCCATTTCCAGTGCCAGTCGTCAGATTATTGTTGAACGAAGAATTTGTAATCCTGGTTGTATTCGTGTCCGGGTATTTCCAGTCGGGAAAGCGTGGATCAGTTGTAGTAGTAGATGATATGTTTAAATATATTGCGCCGCCCGCGGAACTGGTTCTGTTCCCAGTGAATGTCGAATTATCGACGGTTAAATCAAGTTTTTCACCAATGGCCCAGTTTGCACCACTCCATATAGCGCCGCCACCGGTTCCGCCATTTGTTCCAATATTGTTGGTGAATTCAGAATCTTTTATATTAACAACAGTTTCATTATAAATCGCACCACCGTGTTGAGCAGAATTTTCAATAAATTTAGTATTTATAACATCTGCCCTTGCTGAATTATCGGCAGAGCCAAACGCGCCACCGCCCCCGATAGAGAGGTTTTGATAAAAATAGCTATCAATAACTGTTATCTCGGGGGAAAATTCTGCTTCCCCGTTATTAAAGTTTCCCCCGCTTAAAACGGCGCCGCCCCATGTTTTTGCGCTGTTGCCAGAAACGGTAACATTAACCAGTTTCATAAATCCAGAATTATAAATAGCCCCACCATATGCCGCAGAAGCAATAGTTGAATTGCCGATAAAGGAAGTATTTTCGATGTATGTTTTCGCCCCGGGTCCATTATAAATCGCAGCACCCATTGTGCCACCATTGACACCAGTCGTATTGCTAGAAAATTCACTGTTCAAAATTGTTGCGGTGGTATTATTAATATACATTGCGCCGCCAACGCTGGCATTTGCCTTGTTCGAATCGAATTTGGTATATGAAATGCACAATGCGCACGCGCTGGGGTCGAACCCTGAATCAAACGAAGCGTCCGTAACCGCTGTTATTCCGTCGAAAAATATTGCGCCTGCGCCAATTTTACGTACGGAATCCAAATTTCCGGAACTGATATTGCCCTGGAATATTGCCATGTCGTTTCCATCAATACCAGCAATATTCATTGTTATTCCATCGCCTTGGGCGAAAATTGCGCCGCCAGCAGTTGTTCCAGTATTTGATGCAAATGTTGCAGTGTCAATATCAAGATTTCCGCTATTAATATATATTGCGCCACCATTTGCTGCCTTGTTAGAAGTAAAACTGGTGCCATAGGAAATTGTTATATCGCCATCATCAGAATAAATTGCACCACCCAAATTTGTTGCGGTGTTTGATGTAAATGACGCAGCCCCGGTGATATCAATGTCTGCGCCTGTTATATATATCCCGGCGCCATTTGTCGCAGTATTTAAATTAAACGTTGCTGTATCAATTGTTATGTCTCCGCCATCAGAATAAATTGCGCCACCCAGATTTAATCCGCCGGTTGCAGCATTTGAAGTGAAAATATTGGCCCCATTTAATGTTATTAACACATCTTTTGCGTAAATTGCGCCACCGATTTTCGCCTTGTTAGAAATAAAATAGACACCATCGCCAATTGTTATATAGTCGCCATCAGAATAAATTGCGCCCCCAGATTCGGTCGCGGTGTTTGATGTAAATGACGCAGCCCCGGTGATATCAATGTCTGCACCTGTTATATATATCCCGGCGCCATTTGTCGCAGTATTTAAATTAAACGTTGCCGCATCAATTGTTATGTCACCGCCATCAGAATAAATTGCCCCACCCAAATTTAACCCGCCAGTCGCAGCATTTGATGTAAAATTGGTATTTCCAGTTAATGTTATGGCGGTGTCTTTTGCATAAATTGCGCCACCCAATGCCGCCTTGTTAGTTGTGAAATTAACAGAGTCATTTATTTCCAAGGTTGCGGATTCAATATAAATTGCACCCCCCGTGCTGGTTGCCGACAGGGCCGAGCTGGTTGAAAAGCGGGAACCATCGTTTATTACAAGGTTGCCGTTTATGCTATAAATTGCGCCCCCAGCATCTGCTACGCGATTGCCACGGGTCCCGCCAAATGTTACCCCGTTCAAAGTCAAATCAGCGCCATCGGTATAAATTGCCCCGCCCATAGATATTGCAGCTGATAACCCAACATTCATAATATTATTCAGCGCAAGGTTGGTAAAAGTAGTTCCCGAAGCCCCAGATGAAAAATTAAAATGACGGTTAGAGTCTGCAACAGCACTAACATACATATTTATTGCATATGGGCCCGGTGGATTACTGGAATAATGTAGCTTTTTATCGATTACAAAAGGTGTTGGGGTTAACGCCAAATTGCTGGTTACTTCGGCGTCAATTATTATATTGTCATCGTCCGTCGCGTTTTCAATAGCGGTTTGCAAAGAATCGGTCGGCACGTGCCAATCAGTTGCCTGTGCAGGGCCCGCAGTGTATAAAAACACAGAAAAATAGGCAAAAAAACCTAGAAAAGAATTTAACTTTTTTAACATCTTTCCATAATGCTCCCACACTTCACAGGAACACAATACTAAAATATCACTGGGTCGCGCAAGGCAAAAGTGCATTAAAATATATTTTTTTTTAAATGAAATTTTTGATTGTTGATATGTATTATCCCCAGGTTATAAAATTTTTTGATAACACAGGGGGATTCTTTGTCCAGAGAGATGGCGCTTTTAATAAAAAAACCGTGAAATACACGGTTTTTTAAAGCTACATATTTTCCGGCACGTTCATACCCATTAAATTAATTGCGGATGATAAAACAGTGTATGCAGATGAAATCATTTTCAATCGGAACACGCGTGTTTTGTCATCCAAATCATCACGCATAATAGGGAAATGGTGGTAATAAGTATTTATAATTTGTGCCAAATCATACGTATAATTTGCCAATACGTCCGGCGTGCGCGAATCAAATGATCGGTTCAATGTACGTTCAAAATCCAACATAGCCAATAATAACGAACGTTCCATTGGATCCAATGCATTTGAATATTCAACAGATTTAATTTCGCCAGCACGTTTCAAAATTGAATTCATACGAACGGCGGTATATAAAATATATGGGCCAGTTTTCCCCTCGAAATTTGTAACCATGTCCGGATCAAATACATAATCGGATTTATTATCATGCATCAAATCATTAAATTTTAATGCAGAAATCGCGATTGATTTAATTTGGTCATGTGATAATTCTTTACCTGCGTCCGCAACGCGTTTTTGCACAGATTCAATCAGCATATCAATAATGCCCCGCAACGTAGGAACACCGCCATCGCGTGTTTTAAATGGTTTGCCATCAGCGCCAGTAATTGTTCCAAAACCCAAATGCTCCATTTTTGTGTGTTCGGTTAATCCAATCATTTCCGCCACGCGAAAAACCTGGGTAAAATGGAGCTTTTGACGTAAATCGGTAAAATACCAATTAAAATCGCAATGGTCGTTATTTACGCGGTAATAAATTGCGCCCAAATCGGTGGCCCCGTATGTATCGGCACCATGGGACGATTCGAATATTAATGGCGGCATGGGGGCATTGTCATTTTCAGTCGCAACACGCACAATCATGGCACCATCATCCAATATCAATAAATTTTTATCACGCAATAATTTTTCAACAGCGGGCACATTTTTGGACGCATTTTTTTCGCCATGCCAATAATCATATGGCAATACGTTTAAATCGTTTAACAAATCTTCGATGTCGGCAATCGAAATAGGCAGGAATAATTTATACAAAGCCTGATACCCAGGATGCCCAGCTTGGAATTCAGTTGTAGTTTTTTTTACCAAATCCATGAATTCGGGGTCTTGTTTGGCATAGTCGCTGGCCAGTGGGTAATAGTATTCCAGATCGCGCGCATCAATTTTATATTCGGATAAATCCATATTCGGATCAAAATTCGTTTGGAAAAAAGGCCATTCTGGATGTAATTTGCGTATCCAGCAAATTACCATTCCCATTGGGCGCCCCCAATCACCAATATGATTGTATGAAATTGTTTTGTGTCCCAAAAATTTGGAAATTCTGTTTAATGTATCGCCAACAACGGTTGTGCGTAAATGCCCGATGTGTAATGCCTTGGCAATATTATAACTGCCGTAATCCAAATCAATTACAAATGGTTTTTCGGGCGCGGATATTTGAAATTTATCCGAAATTGATTCATTCGCGGCATTAATTAAAAATTTGTCTGAAATTTTAATGTTGATAAAACCGGGGCCGGCAACGGAGGCATCCGCAATTTCATCATGTTTTTTTAATTCACCAACGATTTTTTCGGCCAATTCGCGTGGGGTTGTTCCAATGGTTTTTGCCAGTTTCATGGCATCATTTGATTGAAAATCCGCCAAATCTGGACGATTCGAAGGAACAAAATCCAGTGCAGATGTTAACCCTATATTTTTTGCAACAGAATCAAAAGTTGCTGATAATTTTTTTAAAACCATATCAAACCTCATATAATTGTCCCTGTATTATAACCTGAATACGGCATTTTGCAACCGTTTTTCAAAAATTCACTTGAAATTATAAACAATATGGTTAAAATAGGGGGGCTAACCAAAGGAAACCAAAATGGCAACTCCAAAAAAGAAAACTTCTAAATCTCGTCGTGATATGCGCCGTGCACATGATGCGATTGCAATTGAAACATCTGGTACATGCAAAAAATGTGGCGAAAGAAAGCGCCCACATCATGTATGCCCATCTTGTGGAACTTACAACGATAAAAACGTTATTTCAAAATAATAACAATATTATCAACGGGAATTCATGAAGCACAAACAATACGTTTTTGCAATTGATGCAATGGGGGGCGATCGCGCCCCTGTTGACGTTATTGCAGGATTGAATCATTTTTTGTTTACTAATGCCGATTCTGTCGATATTCATTTTCGTGTATTCGGGCCCGAGGCTAAAATGCGCGCGTTATTTAAAAAGTATCCGCGCGTTGCAAAATATTCAACGATTATTCATGCCCCTGATAAAATTAATGGGACTGATAAATTACGTGAAATAATTCGAACATCCCAAAATACCAGTATGTACATGGCAATCAAAGACGTGCGAGAGGGTAATTCCATAGCAATCATTTCCGCAGGAAATACGGGAATTTTAATGGCTTTGTCCAAATTGTCATTAAAAACGATTGATGGTATTTCGCGCCCGGCAATCGTTACAATGTTGCCAGCCGGCGGCGGTGATAAAAAAGTAGTATTGTTGGATTTGGGTGCAAATGCAGTGTGCGATGAGGAAAATTTAATAGATTTCGCAGTAATGGGATCTGTATATGCCAAAACTATGGGCGGGGTAAATCATCCAAAATTGGGTTTATTAAACATTGGCGAAGAGGATCAAAAAGGTCTGGATTCATTGCGCAATGTGAATACTGCTTTTAAAAATAATTCTGAAAAATTACCATTTGAATATATCGGCTTTGTCGAGGGTAATGACATCAGCCACGGCGTGGTCGAGGTTGTTGTTACCGATGGTTTCACGGGAAATATTGTTTTAAAGACGGTCGAAGGTACCGCAAAATTAATCACGCGTGTTATGAAAGATACATTTAAAAAATCGTTAATTGCGATTTTGATGTCGTTTTTCTTGTTCCACGTATTCAAAAGATTAAAGGCCAAATTGGATCCGCGTTCGTACGCCGGCGCTGTGTTCATTGGATTAAACGGATTTGTTGTAAAAACCCATGGAAATTCAGACGTATTGACTTTTGCCAATGCTGTCAAATATGCCTTGGAATTGTCAACCAATGACTTTAACGGCCATATTCAACGTGCTGTGGCTGCGGTTAAAGATGTAAAACAACAAGTGGTGGAGGCATAATTATGTTTTGTAAACTAGTTGCTTCGGGTTCTTATTTGCCTGAAAAAATTTTGACGAACAAAGATTTGGAAAAAACATTGGATACAACCGACGAATGGATTGCGTCGCGTACAGGTATCAAAGAACGCCACATAGCCAGTCCATTGGAAAAAACATCCGACATGGCCGCGCGTGCGGCGGAACGTGCATTGAAAAATGCTGGATTAACAGCGGCGGATATTGATTTATTGTTGGTTGCAACAACAACGCCAGATTTGGAATTTCCGTCGGTTGCGTGTATTGTTCAAAATAAAATTGGAATGTTTCATGGTGCGCCTGCGATGGATGTCCGTGGTGCTTGTACTGGGTTTATTTATGCGTTACACCAAGCGCGCGCGTTTTTTGCGGCTGGAATGTTCAAGCGCATAATGGTAATTGGGGCTGAAAAAATGTCGCAAATGGTTGATTGGACCGATCGCAACACGGCCGTTTTATTTGGCGATGGGGCAGGGTGCATGATTTTCGAGGCAATCGATGAACCAGGAATGGGAATTTTGGGAACGGAAATTTTTGCAAATGGCGAATATTTAAAAATGTTACACGCCACAGATAATCGCACCATTTATATGGAGGGATCCGACGTATATCGTCAGGCAGTTCAACGCATGCCCGAAGCAGCATTGGCCGTTATGAATAAGTTAAATTTAACACGCGATGATATTGATTGGGCAATTCCGCACCAAGCAAATATCCGTATAATCGAAGGCGTGGTTTCCCGTTTTGGTATTCCAATGGATCGCGTAATTGTAACAGTTAACAAACACGCAAATACATCCGCGGCATCAATTCCATTGGCATTCGATGATGCACGCACATTGGGTCAAATTAAAAACGGACAAACTGTTTTGGCCGCCGCATTCGGTGCGGGCTTGACATGGGGCGCCGCTGTGATTAAGGTATAAGTATTATGATAAAAAACATTACACGCGCCGATTTGGCAGCAACTATTAACAAAACCATGGGATTATCCATTTCCGAAGGATACGAACTGGTTGATTTAATTTTCGAAGAAATTGCCGGGGCTGCAATTCGAGGCGAAGAAATTAAATTGCAACATTTTGGAACATTTCGTGTGTTGGAGAAACGTGCTCGCGTTGGTCGTAATCCAAAAACGAATGTGGAACACGTTATTTCCGCACGTCGTGTGATCAGTTTTAAACCAGCACCAACATTTAAATCCAAAGTTGCAAACGGCTGATGGGTTATATTGGGGGGAATATATGAACGAGCAAAACGGTTACTTTTTATCAATTACCGAAGTGTCCAAAAAACTGGACTTGCCGTCGCATATTTTGCGCTTTTGGGAAAAACAATTTCCAATGATTAAACCCGTTACCGGTCGTGGCGGTCGCCGTTATTATCGTGAAAACGATTTGAAAATGTTGGCCATGATCAAGGATTTATTATACAAACAGGGTTATACAATCCGTGGCGTGAAAAAGATTTTATTAACCGGTGGTGGCGCAATGGTTGCAAACGCGGCCGATTCGTCCGTTGGTGTTGCGGAATTATCGCCCGTGTCCGGTGACGAAGTCGATCAGGCAATCGCATTATTATTAAACGCCAAATTAATGTTAACTGGTGTTGATTAATTAAAAATCACCAAAATGGTGGTTTTTTAGTTTTTACAACAATTCACGGACATCGCAAATTGTTGGGCCAGAGTCTTCTGATATTTTTTCCAATTTATCATCAATTATTTGAAATTTTTCAATTTTTGATTTTGTTGGCTGAATCCAACTCTCTTCCCCCAATGGGCGAGACGCTTTGGTTAAGATAAATGGGTTAAACTGAAATTTATATACCTGTAAAAAGCAATCTGCACCTTCGATAGTCCTAAATTCCGCAATACGTTTGCCGTTATTTAAATAAATTTCATAAAAAGTATACCCGTGAGCAGTCATTGTAACAAACGTTCCGCGTTTGATGGCGTCTTTTCGTTCATCATTATTTATGTCAATATAAAAAGTATCTATGTTTGATGTCCCATAGAAAGTGCCGGATTCTTCGTCCTCGGTTATATCAAAACTTTCAATATTGTCCGGCGTTTTCGGTAATCCGTAATCCATATCATAGTAATCTGTATATGTGGTATTATTCGTGTAAGAAGCACAAAAAAATAATACAACAAAAAATTTAATCAGCCTTAATTACACTGCATCGACACCCATATTCTTCGCCTGGATGTGGATCATCATACCACGATCTTTCTTCCTCCCCGTCCAGCGCCGAGTGTTCAGGACGCACTTTTTCATCTCCACGGGTTACCCAAATATATGTCTCATTTTTTGGGACGAGTCGGATTTGGCCCGGTTTATTTCCCTCGTACATTTTTATAGTGTTTGCCAGTTGTAACAAAATATTAAATAAATGGTCGGTGCGTTATGATTTCAATGTTGGGATTTCGACTTGTTCGAACTGCGCATCCTATAAAAATATATTTCAAAATGTGATCATTGGGTGAATTGTCGCGGTTTTTTGACCGCGCGCCAGCGTACGTATTGGTACGTGCCGCGGCAAAAAACAAGCAATTTGCGCAAGGGCGCATTTTCAAATATATTAATGGTCGGAGTGGCGGGATTTGAACCCACGACCCCTTGCACCCCATGCAAGTACTCTACCAGGCTGAGCCACACTCCGATATCGGGATTTATACATCACAAACGCAAAACTGTCAAGCAATTACCAAATAAACGCCCATGGCGATTAATGCAAAACAAACGGTTTTTTTGATTATGTTGGTTCGGTTATTTTTTTCGAATAAATTTTTGCCCATGAATGCACCTGAAATCAAACTGATTATCAATACAGCGATTGGTTGGGTCGCATCAATTGATTCAAAATAAACAACTGGAATCATGGATAATGCTATGATCCCGATAATGGATCCCATTTGTGTCATAAATTCTGTGCCGATGAATAAATGAATGTTTTTAAAGTACTTTTTAAATCCTGGTACAATATCGCGACGCATGGCGGGGGCCAATAAAAAGCATTGCGACAAAGCGAATGAAAACAACATCATATAAATAATCGTGCTGACCCAATTCATTTCAATCAATACATATTTCATTAAAACAATCTGGGCCGATAACATAAATGAACATAACAACATCAAATAAAATGCGCCATTGATTTTTAATTTTTTAACGTTTTCCAATGATAAAATTATGGCTGAAAATATAACTATAAAAAATCCAATATATTTTATTGGTGACAATTTTTCATCGACCAGGAAATAGGCCATAACCGGTACAATAATTTGGCCCAAGTAAAACAGCGCAACAACAATCGAAGTATCCATTTTTTGCAATGCGCGATAATATGGGATCTGATACAGCACTTCGATCATGGCAACAATCAATAATACAATTACGGTATTGAGCGACAGCGCCACGGGCATGGAAATCAATAACAAAAACGGAATTATCAATAAATTTGTAAAATTATTGAAGTAAGTAATGGATGTCGGGCGCGTAAAAATATTATTTGAAATATGGGAATCCAATACATTTGAAAACGCATGAAATATTGTATGAGCAAAGGCGAGTACAATTCCAATCATCCGGCAATTATATCATGTCCGACCAGCATTTCCAATAGGATAAAAAACAACGGTCGTATCCCGACCGTTGAATTGTTTTGTGCGATATTTATTCGGCACCCTTTAAATAAAATCGTTTTTCGTATGCGGCTTTGTCCGAAATATCAACACGTTGATTTTCAAACAATGGTCCGCGTTTGCCCAAATGTTTATCAAATTTTGGCATTAATTCTGGATATTTTTCGGCCAGCCATTGTTTGGCTTCGTCCGATTCATCGGTCCATCCCAAAACCATGTTTTCAACCACGTGATAAAATTTTAAATCACCAACATAATTTACAACACCTGGTTTAATTTCGAACGATGCGTAAATTCCATTATGGGAATCGCGTTTATCCAAATTTATTTTGTTTGCCTTGTCCGTTGGGTTACGATAATGGTAAACGGTGTGGGTTACTTGCTGACGGCCCTGGAATGTGGTGTATTGTGTAACGCCCATCAAAAAGCTGTATGTAGTCATATAATAAGTGCCAGGTGTTAATTCAAACAATTCATAATCGGAATCTGGTTCCAATATCAATTCATTGTCTGCGCCACCAATTGGCTTTTTGTTTTCAAATGCAACCTTGGACGCGTATGGTTGGCGGATCATTAAATATCCAACATTTTCACGATCCAAATTTTTTGGTGTAAATGATGATCCGCAAGCAGCAACCAACACAGTTGAAAATAAAGCAATTAATTTTTTCATGTTATTTCACCAATTCTTTGAATGTTACAACCGAATTTTCGGAACAAACCGGTTTGCGGGCAGGGTCTAAAATAATTTTCGTTGGATATTCCCACATATATCCCGTTGCCCAATCAACCAAGAAAAATGGAGGCATAATCAAATTCCACCAAATGTTTGAATTTGTTTCTACTTCTAATTTTTTTGTTTCGGAATAATAACATTGATCAATTACGCGAATTGTTAAATCTCCATTACGTGTAGGACGGGCCATAACAATTTTTGGTGCATATGTTTCATCAATCCCAGCATCCGATTCAATTGCAATTTTCATCAAAGCATTATCGGTATTTTGAATTTCCAATTCGTTTGGCATATTTGAATAATCCAAATATGTTGCGCAACCGGCCAAAAACGGCAGTGTTGCCAATAATATTGTGTATTTTTTCATGTAAACCCTCATGTTTATGCGGCAATTCTATTTATATATATGACAAAAATCAAGAGGGAATAATAAAAATCCTTGCATTTTCGTAAATTTAAGTATATATTGTGTCGGCTTCCTGCTGGATACCTGCATCGTATGTGTCCGGCTAACCACGGTTAACCAAAGGAGTTATTGATGCCGTTATACGAAAGCGTCTTGGTATTTCGCCAAGATCTGACCGAGGCCCAGGTCAAAGAAAAGGCCGAAAAATTCACAAAAATTGTGAAGGATTTAAAAGGTAAAGTTGTAAATTCCGAATTTTGGGGTTTGAAAACTTTGGCTTATGTTATCCGCAAAAACAAAAAAGCACATTATGTAATGTTGAACATCGAATTGCCAGGCGAAGCTGTTGCCGAATACGAACGTTTGTTGCGTATCGACGAAGACGTTATCCGCTTTTTGAACATCGCGACAGATGAATTTCAAAAAGGTCCAAGCATTATGATGAAAAACAATGACGAAGGAGACGAATAATGGCAGTACGTGCAGCGATCTATCGCAAAAAATCAGATCCATTAAAAAACAAAGCAATCGATTACAAAGACGTTAAATTATTGTCCCGTTACATTTCTGAACGTGGCAAAATCGTCCCATCACGTATTTCCGGAATTTCCGCGAAAAATCAACGTGCTCTGGCGTTGGCAATTAAACGTGCTCGTCATTTGGGATTAATGCCATTTGTTCGTAATAATTTGGGATAATTGGGGGTTTAAATGAAAGTTATTTTAACTGAAAAAATGGTAAATTTGGGAAACATCGGCGACGTTGTTGATGTGGCCACAGGATACGCCAGAAATTATTTGTTGCCAAACAAAAAAGCATTGCGTTTTACCAAAGCAAATGCCGAAGTATTTGAACAACAGAAAAAAGATTTGGAAGCTAAACACGCAACTGCAAAAAAATCAGCAGAAGCTTTGGTATCCAAAGTTGAAAAAGCAAAATTATACATGATCCGCCAAGCAGGGGATACAGGCCATTTATACGGTTCTGTTTCCACACGTGACATTGCACGCGCATTGTCCGATCAGGGTATTGCTGTTGAATCAAATCAAATTTTGTTGGGCAATCCAATTAAAACAGTTGGAATGGTTGAAACATCTGTTGCATTACACGCCGATGTTATTGTGCCAATTCGTGTTTACATTGCGCCAACGAACGAAGAAATCGAAGCATTGGTTGCCGGCAAATCGGCAAAACCAGCCGCCGACAAAGCTGTTGAAAAAGAAACAGCTGAAAAATCCGAAGAAATTGCTGAATAAGCGATTTTGGAAGACTGAGGCAAAATCCCCCGGAGCAATCCAGGGGATTTTGTTTATTGTCATTCCTCATTTATGTAACAAGGAGCCCAATCTTTGATTGGGTAAGCGCGTTGTCCTAAGTTTTTAAGCTTTTTGCCTTCCCGGGGATGAGGTCTTTATTCCTGGTCATCCTGAGCATGGCGAAAGGATTCAGTTAAATTGAATCAATATAATGTCGCGTTGCGATCATTTTATTACTGGATCGCCACGCGTGCGCTCGCGATGACAATATTATGAAATTTTATGATTTTAATCGCGTTTTTCGCTTGACAAAAAATAAATATCCGATATATTGTTTCTGTAAACAACGGGGGCAATATGAAGGCAATAAATTTACGCGGACTGGTTTCTATATTCAACGAATTGGTCGAAGATCCAATGTTGTTTTTGGATGTTCCATGCGACGGCTGTTTTTACCGTGCAAATTATATATGTAAAAAATTGGTGGAAAACGGATATGAACCGATAACTGTGATGATCGGTGAACGTCGCCGTCGTAATGACAATTTATTAATCGATATAAATAATAACGCGTGGCATGCGGCCACATATCATGTGGCGGCTGGTGTTGTGGTTGACGGTCGTGTTGTTATTTTTGATCCGTTATTTTTCAATGCCCCTGAATACGCCAGCCGTTGGCGCGATGTTATGCAATTTTGCGACAAAGACCCGGAATCGAACGTCCGTCATTCATTTCGTCCAATTAATGAATTCGAAATTAAATCAAAAAAATATATTCAACATGAATTTGAACACGAATTTTATTTGGATTGCATGGATATACATTATTTTTTCATGACCCGATTAATTGGGACAAAATATAATCCCGCGCGCCCACGCATGTCCAAAATAATTAGACAAATGATGCGCCAATCACAAAAATATACCCGCGAATTATCGCAACAAATGTTAATGTTCCACGGCCGGTGAGGGTGCGATCTCCACATAATTCCATAAAAACTTGCAAATTGGCATTGGTTGTGATATAATTTTATGGCAAAAAACAATGATTTATGACTTTTATCCCACGGCTAGCCGGGCATAGCGAATGAATAAAAAATATTTGTAATTGTCTTGACAAATAAAAAATTAGTGCTATATTACGAATATAGGCAAAGGATATAGGAGGCCAAATTATGACAAAACGTACAGAAAAGCTGGAACAGGGTTTCAAAACATTATTTAATTCGCGCACAATTCGCGGATTTGGATTGACCGCATTGGCAACCATTTTAATGGCCACATCATGTCGCAGGGACCCAGACCCAGATCCAAAACCAATAAATTGGGATAAAAAATGTACAATTGAAATTTCTGATCCAAAATTGGTTCACGAACAATTGGCATCGGCTGCGGATTCATCCCGTTTGTTCATCGGGGCCAAAGATTCCGTTTTTGTTGTCATGAATACTGATACTTGGGAATTGGCAGCAAATACATTGGAAAATGCAAAAAAATTAAACGAAGCCAAAAATGTTTATGCAAAACCGGGCAAACCGGCAAAAATTGCACCGAAAACATCGTCTGTTACATTAAAATTGGCCGAATATAATGCAAATGAAAAACCATTAATTGTTGCATCGTCAATAAACGCATCAAATCGTTTTGTTGTTGATGAATTGGAAAACTTGGGCGATGTAAACGTTGATAATGGAACGGCTGTTCGTGTTAATACCGCGATTATTAATTCGATGGCGGACGCGGGCAAGGTCGAAGCCGAATTTTTAAAACCAGGCGCGGATGCCGTAACAATTGATGACGCATTTTTGAATGCGCGTTCTGAAAAATTAAAATCTGGTGATAATGGTCGTGTTTGGTACATGGAAAATGTAACCGATTTGACCAAATTGAACGAAAAACGTTTTGAAAACGCATCAATAAAAATCAACAATTTGACAGTTAAAACATCCGATAACGTTGCCGGTATCCGCGCAAACAATTTGTCGGCAAATGGTTCGGTTGATATGACTGCGAAAAAATACCGCGAAATGAACGAACCAAATATTAAATCAAATGGATTTAAATTTGATACAGCGGCACCGGCAAATATTAACAAAGAAAATGCTGTAAAAATTAAATCAGATGTTTTGGTCGCCGATGCATCGCTTTGGTCAACAATCCAAAACATTGATGATAAATTTATTGATACAAAACGTGTTGTTCCAAATGGAAAAATCACAGGATCAATTTCAGATTTGATTGCAAAATTTGGTGAATCAAACATGAATTCAATTAAATTTACCGGAAGCGATAATAATTATTTCAATTTTGGTACAGTAAATTTTGAAGATATCAAAAAATTTAATACCTTTGCATCGTCATTTGATAAAAACAGCATTTGGATTATGAAGGCTGTTTTGGCAGGTATACACTATCAAACAAACAACGAATATGAAAACTCTGAATTTTTACGTGCCGCTAAATCCGCAGATAACACAACATCTGGCAAGATCGGTATTGAAAAATCTTCGTCAGGTACATTTGTTTTCAACCCAACTTTAAATTCTGTACATTCGGCAGACAGCGTATTTAAATTATTGGATCGTATGTCGTTTCAGTCCGGGATTATTCCGATGGGAACACCTGCGTTCACATTGGTTTGGGATTTCCCAGCAAACGACCCAAGATCGCAGGCTGTTGGGGCCGCGCGCGAAGCAATATTGGAACAATATTTTGATTGGATTGCGGTTGCATATGATATAACAATTGTTGAACCATCCTCGGTTCAAAGATCGGCGCGTTCTCGTGGTGGTAGATAATAACTGATGGAATATCTAAACAAAAAAACACTCCTGCAGGAGTGTTTTTTTGTTGAATAAATACCAATCGTGATTTTTATTGAGTTTTTTAGGATGTTGGCCTTGAGCAAACTATCCCGCTGGACGATCTTAATGTTCGTAGTGAAGATTGTAATGGGGTAGACAAATATGTTCGTAAAATAGTAAATATTTCGTCATATTCAGTTCTTGTTGTTGGACAGCTGGACCAATCAGAAACGATAGCAGAATCTATTTTTGCTACACCTTCGACTAGGATAGAGGTTATAAACTGTTTTTCAATCGTGCTTGACCCTGCATATTTAAGTTCAAATGTGTCCAACATTGCTTTTGAAATATGAATCTCGGTTACGCTTGAACCAAATGTAATTTGGCCCGATCCGGCCTTGGCCAATGCGCACAGGTATCCGGCTTTCCACGCCTCATCCGTCATCGCCGTTATATCAATCGATAATTCAGCAGCGGTGTCATTTGCGTTTGCTTGAATTTCGCATGATTGGGATGACTGTCCCGATTTGGTATATGTTGCTGTTATT
>JAVBPX010000002.1:0-59050 GCA_031549365.1 Alphaproteobacteria bacterium | reverse complement strand
GCGCACAGGTATCCGGCTTTCCACGCCTCATCCGTCATCGCCGTTATATCAATCGATAATTCAGCAGCGGTGTCATTTGCGTTTGCTTGAATTTCGCATGATTGGGATGACTGTCCCGATTTGGTATATGTTGCTGTTATTTTATTAATTTCGTATGAATATGTTTTTGTCCATCCGGCGGAACCGAAATCATTTGCCAGGCCTGTTGCAGTTGGCAATGCGCGGGTTGATAACGATAAATTATATGTGGTTGATTGTTCTGTTGTCTGGAATCCAAATGCGGTTTTATATGCCACAATATCAGCTGCATTCGGGCCGCTGGACGATGTTGTTGGCGCAACGATATCATATAATGACGATTTAATGGCCGACATTGCGCCGAATGTCAAACAATCGGTTGGTGCGCCACCCAATCCGGTGCAATCCGTGTATGATGTTGCAAATGACCCGGTTTGATTACATGTGCCGAATACATAATTTGAACCATTATGTGATATTGAGCATGTAACCGTTGGTGTGGTTCCGGCCGTGTTTGGGATCCATTTTGCAGTCAATGAATTTGCGTCCAAATCTGTATAACCGTTTTCATCAACAGACATCCAGTTCTTTAACTCGGTTGTTAATTTTTTTTCGACTGCCAATTTTGTGGCGTCCGTTATTCGATCAATTGATAATTTGCCAATGTATGGTGCGGTCAAGGCATCGCCATTTAAATCCGTAAAATTAGTTCCAAATGTTGCCAATGTCGACAATTCAGACGATATATCATATAAATTTGTATTGATATTGATGCCCATTAAATTTATACACCCATTATTATTTGATGATGTGCACCCGTCCGTATAAAATGCGCCAGTCGAACCACATTCAAATTTATAATCGTTGTTTTCATATTTAACCGTGCAACCCACAGCCGGGGCAACGGATCCGCCAACCCATGTTGTACGGAATTGATCTTCATTGGCGTTCGTGAATGATGTGCCCCAGTTCAATCCAACAGATGTCATGTTTTTAGCCGAAACTTTTGATCCCAATGATTCATTCAATGTATTTGCGTATACCAATACCCCGTTTGTTAAATCCAGATATTTTTCGCCGCCAATTTTGTTTTGTGCAAAATCCAAATCGGCTGAAATCGAATATAATTTAAATGCGTTACCGTTTGAATTATACAAAATCGAGCCAAAGCAATTTTCTGTGCCAGGTGTACATGGCTGCCCTAATGATGTGGCGGTACAATCGTAATATTGATTTACTGTGAAATCCAGATCATCGCGCATAGCCGCGGGCAAAGTCATTTGCTGCTCATCTGTTAATTTCGCATTATATGTGGTATACGATACATTATTGGTTGGGTTACATAATGTCAATGATTTCCCGTTTTTAAACAATTTTGTTTGACGAGTGGAATCAATCAATACACGATAATCACATGCCGATTGTGCCGGCCCGTGAATCAATCCGACAACATCGGCCGTAACGGCAGTTGGTCCGGTCGCATATGTATGTCCGTCGGTGCATGATCCATTATACAAACAGTTGAAACATTTACGTGTCGCCCCCGTTGGCCCCAATGCGGCGTAATCATTGCCAGTATATGTGGTTTCAGCCGCGGCGGAATAAAATGCATTTGCGCACGATAATTCGGGTGCGGTGCCCGTTGTGCGAACATCCTGGCCCGGGCATATGAAATTGCCCAATGCGGTTGGATTGTTCCAACCAGCTGCACCAAATTTTACCAATTGGTTATATGTGTTGGTGGTTTTGGTGTCGGTCAACGCATATGTTGGTGTGTAATCGACGGTGTTATCAAATAAACATTCATGGCATTTATAAATGTCGGCAGGGGTTGATGCGGATGTAATCGCGGTACATTCTGACCCGCATGTTCCCGCCCAAATATTTGGATGTGGAACCGCGCATGTTGCGTTTCCGCCCGGTTTGTATTGTGATGTTATTTTAAACCATTTTGAATCGGAATTTTCGTTTGTTGCGGCAGTGCAAACATTATTATATGTTCGATCCCCCCAACCAGCGTCATCAGTCCAATCATATCCCCAGCCGGATGGCTGGCCCAGGACATAAGCCTGTTTGTTGTCCGCGGTTACGCAATTGCCCGCGGCGGCGCACGCATCATCGGTATATGTTGAAAATGTTGCAACGCGATCCGAATTCGTTGTGGCCTCCATAAATATATCAAATGTTTTTGAACCGAGCCCGTTTGTCCATTCCGACGATGTTGGGGCAGGTCGGAACAATTTAAATTCATTCGCATTCGCACTCGCATCAAATCCCAAGAAATACTTTTTATATTTTTGTGCAAAGCTGGACAATGATCCGGATATGTTGTCCGGTGTCAAGGCAGTTGTATCATCGCCCGCGAATCCGATGTCTTTGTTTTCCGAACCACGGATGAACAAATGGCGTATATTTGTTGGCAATTTAATTTCAACAGCGCAATTATCATTATTGGACCATGAATCGTCATACCAATATGTAAAGAATTTTAATCCATAAGAATTGTTGTATGGATTGGCCATGGAATTCAAGCAGGGTTTTCTGGCGGCGTTAAAATCAATCGTGCCAAAATTACACGTTGTGCCGGATGTTGTGCCGGATGTTCCGCCACATGTTGGCATTCCGTTAATCCATGCTTCGTTGCCCGTTACAAACATGCCGGTTTCATTGATTGATTCGCGGACCAGATAATCGGATTTATTACCAGTAAACCCGGTCGGAACGGTTTCGATAATTGTGATGCAAGGTTCTGTCAAATTTTTAATGTTCAATGCAAAAATACCACGGGTTAAATTTGTAAAATTCATACACGAATTCGCCAATAAATTTCCATTTATTGATGTGTCGCATTTATTTAATTTATTGTTCTGCAATTTAGTATTTTGGTTTTCGCGCAAATCAGCACAGAACACAGGCGACATATTAAAATTCCAAACAATTTTATCGGCGTCATTAAAGCGGTGTAAATATGCATTCGAATATGTAATTCCGTTATTAACGGGCAGGGTTGAATTCACAAAGTTGTCGTTTGAATTCGTTGAACATCCGGAAACATCCGAACATTCCAATCCGGATGTATTTATATCAACCGCATGAATTTGGGATGGTTGTGTTAATTCATTCTTGTGGAAATTATTTGCGTCGGTGGCGATGGCACTCTGCCCAATTTTGTCGGACCAGTTTAATGTTGTGGCTTGGGCATAGCTGGGTTTCCACATCGAAATACATGGTTGGGATAATGGTGCTGTTACGGCATAAATCGGGACATCGACTTTCTGACATTTGATTCTGGGGGCGACCGACAAATCATTACGTGAACAATATGTGAAATCCACGGCCGTCGTTGCGACGGTTTCGCCATTCCCCAATTTTAATGTGGATGGTGTAAATGGATTATCATTATCGCCATCATGGAAATATGTTGGTACATATCCGGCCGTTTCGGATGAAGGTTCGGCCCCAGTACACCAATTCGCAATTGGTTCGGACCAGCGCCATTTATTGTCAACTTTGCCAAAGTATTGATATACACCCGGAATCCCACGATACAATGCGATGTTTTTACCAATGGTTTCATCGGATGGCGGATTACAACGCGGGTCATCATTTTTTTGTTTTGTACAATCATATGTTCGATAGTTGCAACCATCCGGATCCAATTCGTTGATTCCCAGGGCTGGTCCAGTTTTCATCGTTGCCGCGTCCATTGTTGAACATTCCCCATCACCATCCAAAAAGTCTTCGGTTTCGTCTGGGCGGGGCATTACAAAATCAATACAGTAATCATTTTCGACTTCTTTTGCGACTTTTATATATCCCTCTTTGCCAGATGGGTTAACATTTTTGCAATAATTAATATCCAAACAAATTGGGTTCCATGGTTCAAAATTTTTGTCATCATGCGTCATTCTGGTCCCAATTGGACAGCCATAGTCGTTAAGGGTCGCGTTTGTCGGGTTTTGTTTTTTTATGTTTTCCAATTTTACATGTGTCCCTGCGGCATATTTTTCCAGAGCATATTCTTCAATATCTTGGCGGAACAATCTCTGTTTTCCGGCAAAGTTTGGATGTATATCTGAACTTTGCAAAGCAACCTTGATTTTTTTTGCGGTCGCGTGAATGTGTTTCGGAGACAATACTTGGTCCGAGAGGCCAGATATATTGGTTGTTTGGATTGGTTTTTCATCAGACCCAAGGATAACGTTGTCCTTTGAATCCAATTTATCCGAAAGTTTGGTTGGGTCCATCGCTGTTTGATAAAATTCAGCAAATGTTACATGCGACTTGCGCCCAACAACGGTATTTGATGGTTCGGACTCGTTTTTAGTTGAAAGTTGTTTCCCAAATAATGATTGAACGCGCAAAAACGAATTGGATGTTGATGCGCTGGTGTCCTCGTCGACAAACGCAATATATGATGGATCGTTTACAGCGGCCTGATTTTCAATTGATACCCATGCCGGCGCGTCCCATAAATAAATTCCAGCCACCGGTCCCAATGGTTCCATCTCATCCGCCATGGGTTCGTAAATCACAACAATGCGTCCGTCCACACCTTCTAATTCTTTTGGATCCCCTGTCAACGGAATATTTGCGCCATAGCCCATTGTCCCCATATTTCGGTTTACATATTGCGATAATGTTTCCATCCCTGGGTTCCAAACAGTCCCGCCATGATCGTTAAGCCCATCCCCCCACAAATCGTTAGAAGAAACGGTTGTGTTTCTGTATCCATCGTCTGGAATTACGTTATACATACAATCGCTCCATCCGCGGTGATCATTCCAATAGTGATATGATCCGGTTGGACAGGGTGTTAATTTACCGGCTTGTTCTGATGTGATATATTTCATTTTTTCGTCGATTAATACATCGGCAAACATTGGGACAGATTGGCTGCTGCTAAAAACATTTTGCATATTGTCTTTGATGTCTTCGGCTGTGTATAAAACTGCGGACGCAGCAGCAGACGGTGTCGAACATAATCCATTCGGACAAACCTGGGTAATAAATGAATGTTGTGATAAATTTACAGTCCAATAATAATATGGTGGGCGCCAGTTATAAACGCATGAATCGTTAACCGGGGTGCCGCCTTCCGTTTCTGCCCCGTTTTCATATAATATTGTTCGTGTATTGTTTTCGCGGGTTAAAACATAAACAAATCCGCCCAATGTGCCTCCTGCCAATGATTTTGCCCATGAAATATTTGTCGCAGGTGTCGCACCACACATATTGTAATAGCATGGTGTCCAATAATGATCCGTACCCCAATAACGAATCATTCCGGCCGGGCATCCAGCACGTGTTTCGGTTGTTTTATCATCCAAAAATTCAGTTCCCGAACATTTTTCAGGTTTAATGTATATGGTATTATTATTCCCAGAAACCGTTTGGCGGCCGCTTCCAACATTTAATGTTGTTGGCGTTGTAATTGTTCCGGTTTTAACACTCAATACATCAACGGCATTAAATATTTGATTATATGGCGACGTTGTTTTTTTTCGGATAACATTGTCAACCTTTTCATATTCGTTGAATACAACAGTTTCAGATTTCACAACATCATAACACGGAGAACATCCAGTCTGGATTACTTTATCATTGTTCGAAGTTGATAAACATCCATAATATGGAAACAATTTATTTTTATAATCATCAGTTGTTGTTTTTTGTTTTTGTCCAAATGACATGTAATCAACGGTTGAATCCTGCCAGCCGCCAATTTTTGTACCATCACGTTTAAATTCGCCGTCTGATGGGATATCATTGGCCAATGGGATCGGGCGCATGCAATAACGGGTGGCGGCCAAATCGCCGGAATCAGTAAATTTACCAAATACGCGCATTATGTCGCCGTCTGCACATTTCAATACGGAATCTTTGGCCAATGTTTGGTTGGATTTGTCATCTTTATCATTTAACCACCAAGATGTCGTCCAATCATTCCCGGACCATTTGCGAACATATCCGGGCATTACCATATGATACCCGGTGCCATTGGTTTTCGAAGAATCCAAAGATAAGTCCGAATCAACACAATAACCATTTGCATTTTTAACAGCGCATGGAATTACATTATATTCAAGACCGCCCAAATCGACGTTATTATATAATGTTGTTAATTTATCCTGGGGGATTGGGATTGGAAGCGGTGGCATATTTGTTCCAGAAAAATTTCCCCAATTTAATGATTGTATTAAATCAATATAATTTCCATTGGCATCGAATATATCCTCGGCGTTTGTGTTGCGTCCACCAAAAAAGCGTAAAACAGAATCCTTGATTTGTTTTTTAGTGTTCATGCGCGCAGTTACGGCAAAAAGTGATAAATCAGACCCTGTGTCCGGAATTGCTTCGGATTGTTTTGATGATAACGTTGCTTTCCAGTCAAACGCAATATTTGCGGAATAAGTACCGTTTATTTTTGTTGAACCAACGTTTGGTGTTATAGATATATTCGCAGATGCCAATCCTGGGATTTTAATCGAAGGTCGCCAACAATAAACGCAAGTTTCATTGTTTTTTCCGGCCTGGGTTAAAACCATAACCGGGCGATCCGAAGGGCATACATTTCCAACCCCGTCATTGGAATTACAAAATTTTGGTCGGCATGATTCAGATTTATTTTTGCGATAGAAACCATCCGGACATGGCGGAACAACATTGACAACATCATCAAGATTTTTACAGCCGCCTTTGTTTTTATTTGATGGATCATTTGCGTTTGGATCAATAACATATACATTGTCCGGATCTTTTCCGCCATTGCTACAAATCGCATAATGTGTGCCGCTATAATCGCATTCTGCAAACATGTTCAGAACAAGTGTTTTTTTATTTATTCGTAAACTGCCACAGTCCAAACAGTTAAAGTAACGATTATTTGATGGAACCGATCCCAATATAACAGAATCAATACCCTGGAGTTCCCGTATAGTCTTTTTCGCGTTGTTTATGTATTCCAGAGATCTGGCGGCGTCTGTACCAGTTCCATATTTTGGAAATCCGAAATATATGGCCTTGGTCGGGTTTTGAGAATCCGTATTGGTACAATCAATTACAGGGTTATAGCACGAAGGATTAGAAATGCGCTGTGGGTTTGGAGTGCACGTATTGTTGCAGCGACCATCGCTTTGATCAAATATTTCGCAATCGGTACAATGCGAAGATCCGGCGGTAATTTGAATAATTTCACTGGAAATTTCGCCAGTTAATTGATCCTTTTTTGATGATGTGCATTCTGTTGAATCTTCGATTCGATCTGGATCAAAAATGCATTCCCATTCAAAAGTTTGGAAATTTAATTGGGCGACCAATGGTGATTCGCATTTAATTGTCATTTGCGGAGGCACACAAACCCACAAGTTATTTATGCTGACTGCTTCTTCGCGGCCGGGGCATACTGGCTTTTTGCTTTCATCCATTACGCATCCGCCGACATTGCGATCATAAATCATATCCCCAATGCATAACGCATTTTCAGACGGCACTTCGCATATCCATTGGCGATAACGATAGACCTTGATTTCATTTCCAACGCAAGTAACGCGATTCATTTCATTATTTCGCATTTGGGCCAAGATTTCATCCTTGTTATATTGGGAATAATATACCAAATCGCCAGTACGCATTGACATGGCGGAAAATACAGGGGTTGATACTTCCAACGGAACTTCGGCAGCGGATACCAATATCGGCTTTCGTTCCTCGGATACCATCATCATACCCAAATTAGAAGCATGTCGATAATCGCGTCGTAACAAATCCAATACTTTACCGGTATCGCGTTGGTCCAATACCGCCGATTTTGTAATAACATAGTGCGATATGTCGGCTGCATTCGCAACGTCTGGGTAACATTCGGGCGTTAATCTGTCACCCTTCATACAAATTTTCTTGGACGTGATTTTATATTTTTTTGCACATCCAGAATCGTTTTTAAACTGATGATTATGTGGATATAAATTTACATCGTTTTCTTTTAATGATTGGAAGTGAACCTGGGACACACAAGCCAAAATTGATTTAACACCGGCTGTTTCGGCCAATACTTCACGGGAATCTTCGCGGAATGACAGGCTGGGTGACTGCATATAATAATATCCAGCCATAAACAAGAAAGTAATCAACATTAAAAAAATGTTCATGTATTATTAACCTTGCGTCCCAAATTTACCCACATTTATATAGCTGTATAATAAAGACTTATCGCGGGTGTGTCCAGAGGAAATGTGTATATACATATAGCGGAATTTATTCATATGTGATAATTGGTTCTTGCAATTAAAAGCAATTGGAAATATGGGAATTTTTGTGATATAATCGAACCTATGTTGGTATTAAAAAAGATATTAAAAGAGAGTGGTTCAAAACATATTGCAATGGGGCCCGGACGTCATTATAAAAATGACCGGGTGCCGGACAATGCTCTGCTGCCATGGAGGCCTGAAAAAAATGGCCAATTAAAATGGAAAATTTTAAAGTGGACTGGAATTGCAACAATTTGGGGATTTGTTGCGATCGCCTTGTTTATTTTGTTTATATTTTTGCGCATGCCGTCACTGGATCAATTGTTAAATGAAACCAGAATGCCATCCGCGACATTTGTTGATCGTGATGGATATGAAATTCGTGCATTAAATCGCTTGGTTGGGGCCCAGGTTTCAACAAAAAACGTGCCGCCATATGTTTGGCAATCAATTGTTGCAATCGAAGATCGCCGGTTTTTTGATCATGGTGCGCTGGATTTATCAGGTATTGCGCGATCTGTGTTAAAAAATATGCACGCCGGTCGTGTGGTCCAGGGTGGCAGTTCTCTGACCCAACAATTGGCCAAAAATGTGTTTTTATCGTCGTCAAAAACAGTAACGCGCAAAGTCCAAGAAATGATTTTATCGTTTTGGTTGGAATCTCGTTTTTCCAAAGATCAAATTTTAAATTTATATATGAATCGCATATCCCTGGTCAAGGGTATGCGCGGATTGGATGCCGCGGCGCGTGATTTATATGCTGTGCCTGCGGCCGATTTAACATTGGCGCAATCCGCACAATTGGCTGCGATGTTAAAGGCTCCGACAACTTATAATCCAATTCGAAATCCTGAAAAATCATTAGGTCGTACAAAAATCGTTTTACGCGCAATGTATGATCAAAAATATATTACGTTGGACCAAATGAACAACGCGATTGCGGATGCAGCTAAACCAATTCCTGTGCGAAATGACGAAAATATTTTTCGTTATTTTACAGATTATGTTTGGGATGATGTTTTGTCGAGATTGGGAGATCAGCCGGATTCAGATTTAATAATTTATACAACCTTGGACAGCCGTCAGCAACAAAAAACTGCTGGTGTTGTCCGCTCGAACGTATTAAAAAATAATGATAAATCAGTAGGCCAGGGAGCCGCAGTTATAATGGATAAATCGGGTGCAATTTTAACAATGGTTGGTGGTATTGATTATCAGGCTTCTCAATTCAACCGGGTGTCTCAGGCCCCGCGTCAGCCAGGTTCTGCATTCAAGCCGGTTGTTTATTTGGTGGCATTGGAACATGGTATGACGCCTGAAACATATGTAAACGATTCTCATATAACTGTTGGAAAATATTCTCCAAAAAATTATAACGATAAATATTATGGCGATATTCCATTAAAAACAGCGTTTGCAAAATCGGTTAATTCTGTGCCGATTAAATTAACGCGCGAATATGGCATTTCATCCGTATTATCCATGGCGTCGCGTTTGGGTGTTGGAACAACTTTGAAACGCGAATTTTCAACTGTGTTGGGCGCGTCCGAAATGACATTGTTGGATTTAACAACAATGTATGCGGTTATAGCGAATGATGGGCATTCGGTTATCCCGTACGCAGTAACATCAATCGTTACCGATTCCGGCGAAACATTGTACGAGCGTATCCCATCCGAATCATTGCAGATTTTACAACAAAATACAGTGTCGGAAATCCAAGAATTATTGGCGGAAACGGTGGCTGTCGGAGGTACGGGCCATCGTGCGTATGTGGATGGTATAACGCGTGGTGGGAAAACAGGAACATCGTCCGAAAATCGGGATGCTTGGTTTATCGGATACACAGATAATTTAATCATGGGTATTTGGGTTGGAAACGATAATTTTACCCCGATGTCGAATAAAATTACGGGTGGAGTTACGCCTGCGGAAATTTTTCACGATACAATGTTGCCAAACAATTCAAATTGAATACAATTTTAAATTATGGTATAATTGTTAAAACAAACAAAGGATAAAACATGAAATTCAAATTGCTGTATTTCGGAGAGTTAAAAATAAACCCAAAAAAACGTTCCCAACATGTTGCTGAAATTCGTATGCAATTTCATGATCAGCTGAAAGAATTGATAACACATTCACCATGGCATAATTTGCAAGCATTCATGATGCCCAATCCCCGAAAATCGCCAATTATTACACGCCATGTCGGCGGAATTGATTTTAATCCAATTATTACACCTGGATTGAATTTGATCGCCGAATTGGATATTCAAATGTTGCATCCCGAAGTGGTTGGCGTCGCACGTGCTGATATTGATAATCGCGTTAAAACATTATTGGACGCGTTACGTTGCCCGCAAAACGAACACGAGGTTGGTGAAAACACCCCACGTAACATTGGCCCAATTTATGCATTATTGGATGACGATCATTTGGTTACGAAAATTTCGGTAAACACTTCGCACTTTTTGAATCCAAAAATGTTTATGTTACCGGATGAGCCAACAGATCCATCAACATTGGATACTAAAATATTTTTGGTCATTGATGTAAACGTCCGCGTGTCCGAGGGTACATTGGAAAATTTGCCATTCATGGTTTAACAAAATATCGCGAAAATTGGGGTTGATTTTTAATAAAATATAGTTATAATTCGTGGCACTGAATGTTTATCATGCCTCCTTAGTATAGTGGTAGAACACGTCCTTGGTAAGGACGAGGCGCAGGTCCGATTCCCGCAGGAGGCACCAGGTTGTGATGGGTTGGCGAAAAAGTTACGCAGACCACGGTCACCAAAGATTCGGCGAGTCCGATAATACAGTTTCAAAAATCAGTCCGATTTTCACATTTATCGGACTATTTCACAAAAAGCCTTGGATTCCTTGCTTTTGATTATTTTATAACTTTTAATAAATCGGGTAATTCTGTCATTTCACCAGAAAAATGATTCTTATCATCAAACTTGTGAACTTTCATATTCGGATATATTTTCATCAGCTTTTCACAACTTTTGAATATCCAATCACCGTGGCGGTCATCAGTTGAATATAATAAATCGATTTGTCCGACACGTTCGGTCAATTTTGGATCGGGCTCAAAATTAAAATATGAATCAAATTCATGTGTTGGGTCAATCCATGGCGCAACCAGAATTAATTGCGATATTTTTATATCAGGGTTTTGTGATAAAAATTTTACTAATAATCCACCACCACATGAATGACCAATTAATATGCTGTCTTTGTTTATATCAAATCTTTTCAATAGAACCGCATCGGAATCATAACTTCTGACAGGTAAATAAGACTTTTTAAATAATGGACATTGGGCCCAAATATTCATGAATTCCAATTTGTGTTGTACCCATGGATACCAAAGCGCAGCGTTGCAAGGCATAGTGTTTTTATTAAAAGCTTCTTCTGTTAGGATGCCGTGACATATTAATGCAGTTCTCATATTTTTTCCTTGTTTTTATATTCAGATAATACTTTATATGCTTTCCAAAATCAAGATAATTGACTATGAAATTGTTGACTTTTCTTTGATAATGTTGGTAAAAGGTTGCTGTGATTAGTCCGATGATGCCACAGCAAGGCGCACCATTTAAAAACACCCTGAAATTTGGGGTGTTTTTTATATAAAAATGTGGTTTATATACAGGTGGATTGCAATTTATTGAAAAACATTATAAAATATGGGTATGAAAACACGATTGGCGAAATTTTTATCGGATTCGAATATTTCCTCGCCCCAGCGGGGAGAGGACAAAGGAGAGGGGGTAAATAAACATAGAATTTTATCCTTGGCCAAACATAATAGAAGAAATCCAACAATTGCAGAACAAAAAATGTGGGCGTTGTTACGTAGAAAAAATTTAGGGTATACTTTTAAAAGACAACACCCGATTGGTAATTATATCGTTGATTTTGTGTGTTTAGAGATTAAGCTTGTAATAGAGTGCGACGGAGGACAGCATAACGACGTTGTTGATAGCAAAAGGTCGTGTTTCCTAGAATCAAAAGGATTCAAAATAATAAGATTTTGGAATAATGATATATTAAGTAATTTGGATGGAATAACTATTGTTATCAAACAAAATTTACCCTCTCCAGTTTTGCTTGCTGCACGTGGTGCAGAGCAAAACTTCCTCTCCCAAATGGGCGAGGATAAGCAAATCCCAAATGGTATAGAAAAGGATTTGTTATGAAAACACGATTGGCGAAATTTTTATCGGATTCAGGGGTTGCGTCAAGGCGTTCGGCCGAACGATTAATTGAATCGGGCATTGTATCTGTAAACGATGCGATCGTTAATACGCCTGTATATTTTGTTGAAAATGGCGATATTGTAAAACTAAACGGTAAATTGGTCGAGCCACGAACCGATACAATATTAATTATATTAAATAAACCGATTGATACATTAACATCATTGTCCGATCCGCAAGGGCGTAAAACAATATATGATGTATTGCCGGTCGAATACAAAAATTTAAAATACATTGGGCGCCTGGATTACAGGACCGAAGGGTTATTGTTATTAACCAACAACGGTGAATTGGCGCGATTTATGACTTTGCCGAAATCTGGATTAATTCGAACATATCGTGCCCGTGTTCATGGTAAATGTGATGAAAAAATATTGGATCGTGCGCGTCGTGGGATTATAATTGATGGTGTGCATTATTCCCCCATGAAAATTAAAATATTAAAATCTGGTAATACAAACACTGAAATTGAATTAAAATTGGCCGAGGGTAAAAATAACGAAATCCGCATAGTAATGGGCGAATTGGGATTGGATGTCGCAAAATTAGTGCGCACAAATTATGGCCCATTTGAATTGGATGATATTCCCATTGGCAAAATTCGCGTTTGTTCCAAAAAAGAGGTTGACCAGATTATTAAAAAAATGCAACCATAGCGTTGTAGGGAACAAGTAGGGGGAGAATTATGCCAAAGAAAAATTCAAAAATCAGTATCAGAAAAACACGCAAAATAGCCGAGGCCAAGGTCGCGGCCAAAAAAAATTCAGATTCAAAATTAAAAATCAAGATTGATCCCGAGATATCGGCCCGTGCCAAATTATATGGTTATTGGTTGGTTTTGGGCGCTGTTGTTACAGCGGGATTAATTGTTGTATCTTCATTTTTTTGGGATTCAACGCATAAATCGGGTGTAATTGTGCCTGAAATTGTTGATAACGCAGTTGTTGTTAATAAATCTGTCATTGTTCCAGAAATTGCCCCAGATCAGGTTGTTGTCGCAAATGCAGTCAGTTTATCATCGGAACAACAGGCGGCTTTGGCAGATGAATATTTTATAAACGGCAAGGCCAAGCAAGATTCGTCAATTAATCCAGATTTGCGTGGCGCGCTGGTTGATTATTCGACCGCAATTGCATTAAACTCAAATTATGCCCAAGCATATGCGAATCGTGGCCAAATTTTGTCAGAAATGGGGGATTATGCGAATGCATTGATTAATTTTAATACAGCAATTCAATTGGATCCAACAGATGCCCTTTCTTTTTATGGTCGTGCGGTTGCCAAAACCAAATTGGATGACTGGAGTGGTGCTATTGTGGATTATTCTGCGGCGATTGAATCTGATGCAGCGTCTCGTTTTGTTTATTCATTTATGGAGCAGCCAAATTTATATTCAAAACGTGCCCAACTAAGATTGTGGACCAAGGATAACATTGGGGCAATCCAAGATTACACAATGGCAATTGAACTGGGAATGGAACAAAATCGTTACTATGATTTTGCAGGTCGCGCCGAAGCAAAAATGGCAATGGCTGATTTTGCGGGCTCGATTTTGGATTATACATATGCGATTCAGGGTGTCGCAGATGCAATAAATAATGCAGCAACAAGCGAGGATCAAGATGTTCTTTCTCGTACGGCAATGGGATATTACGAAACCCGTGGCGCATTGCGTTTAAAGCGTAATGACATATTGGGTGCCCAAGAAGATGTATCCACAGCCATCCGTATTTCAATCGAATTGGGCGATCACGAACGTGCAATTTCTTTGAAAAAAGTATTGGACGCAATGGATAACATTCAATAAAATTTGAAATAGTACAGATTAAACCCGCTGAAAACGGCGGGTTTTTATTTTGTTGTAAAAAAGAACGAAAGGCGAACATTTTTTGCTTGATTAATCGATTCGGAACGTGTTATGATTATGTCATCAAATTTTCAAAAGGAGAAAATATGGCAAAAAAAGTCACAGAATCGGAAGTCAAAAAATCAAACAGTGCGTTGGAAATGGCTTTGGCTCAAATTGAACGTGAATACGGCAAGGGTTCCGTTATGACCATGTCCGAAGAAGTTGCGAATATTCCTGCCATTTCAACAGGTTCGTTGGGCTTGGATATTGCATTGGGTATTGGCGGTTTGCCAAAAGGCCGAATTATCGAAATTTTTGGACCGGAAAGCTCTGGTAAAACAACGTTGGCATTGCATGTTATTGCAGAATCTCAGAAAAACGGTGGCACTTGCGCGTTTATTGATGCGGAACATGCTTTGGACCCCAGTTATGCAAAAAAATTGGGTGTTGATGTTAAAAACTTGGTTGTGTCGCAACCCGATTCTGGCGAACAGGCGTTGGAAATTGCCGATACTTTGGTAAAGTCAGGCGCTGTTGATGTCGTGGTTGTTGATTCTGTGGCAGCATTGGTTCCACGCGCGGAATTAGAAGGTCAAATGGGCGACACTCACGTTGGGTTACAGGCCCGCTTAATGTCCCAGGCATTAAAAAAATTGGCAGGATCTGTTTCACGTTCAAATACATTATTAATTTTCATCAATCAAATTCGTATGAAAATTGGTGTTATGTTCGGAAGTCCTGAAACAACATCTGGTGGAAATGCTCTGAAATTTTATGCGTCAGTTCGATTGGATATTCGTCGTGTTGGCCAAATCAAAGACAAAGAAACCGTGGTTGGTAATGAAACAAGGGTAAAAGTTGTTAAAAACAAAGTTGCTCCACCTTTTCGCGTTGTTGATTTCGAAATCATGTACGGCGAGGGGATTTCCAGAACAGGTGAAATACTGGATATGGGCGTAAAAATGGGATTGGTTGAAAAATCGGGCGCTTGGTTTTCATATAATTCCGAACGTATCGGCCAGGGTCGTGAAGCAGCTCGTCGTTATTTAAAGGAAAATGAAGCAATTCAAAAAGAAATCATGGATTTGGTCATGGCAAAATCGGGTGTATTGGCGGACGAAATGTTGGCAGGGCCTGAAATCGAAGATGCGGAATAAAAATACGGACATTCCACATGCAAATCCCCGGCACTGTGTGATCCGGGGATTTTGTTTATGGTTCTTGCTTTTTTTCTGTTTTTGCTTTATAATCTGTGGGCAAAAAATTGAAAATGAAATATATTAATATTTTAAAAATAATTGGAAAATAAAATGAAGGCAAATGAATTAAGACAACTGTTTATAAATTTTTTCATCGAACGTGGACATAAACAAATCGCATCGGCATCATTGATACCCGAAAATGATCCATCGGTTTTATTTACAACCGCCGGGATGCATCCACTGGTTCCATATTTGTTGGGTGAAAAACATCCATTGGGAAAACGATTGGTCAGTTGCCAAAAATGCTTGCGTACTGGCGATATTGATGCGGTCGGTGACGCATCCCATTTAACTTTTTTTGAAATGTTGGGCAATTGGTCGTTGGGCGATTATTTCAAAAAAGAATCTATTGAATTAAGTCATGAATTTTTGACCAAATATTTAAATATTCCAATGGAAAAAATTTCAGTAACTTGTTTTTTGGGTGATGATTCTGTGCCTCGTGATGACGAAAGTGCAAATATTTGGCGCGGTTTAGGGTATCCGGACGAACGGATATATTTTTATCCAAAAAAAGAAAATTGGTGGGGGCCCGCGGGAACAACAGGGCCGTGTGGACCGGATACAGAAATATTTTTTGATAACGGAAAGCCAAAATGTTGCGTTGATTGCGGTCCTGCGTGTGATTGTGGAAAGTATACGGAAATTTGGAATAATGTATTCATGCAATACAACAAAGATGCGGACGGAAATTTTTCAAAATTGGATCAGAAAAACGTGGATACAGGATTGGGGTTGGAACGTGTTTTGGCAATAATGAATAATGTCCCGACTGTTTTTGATACGGAATTATTTGCGCCAATTATTGAAAAAATTCAGGAATTAACAGGAACAAAATACGAAGAAAAAAACCAATTGCAATACCGGGTAATTTCGGATCATTTACGTGCATCGACGTTTATTTTGGGTGATGACAAGGGGGTTTCCCCATCCAATGTGGATCAGGGGTATGTCCTGCGTCGATTAATCCGTCGTGCGTATCGTTATTTAAATGGGATGAATGCTCCGGCAAAATCGATGTCAACAATTGCAGAAATTATAATTAAAAATTACAGCGATGCATATCCTGAATTAAATCGTAATCATGATTTTGTCATATCGCAATTTGATCGCGAAGAAGAATTGTTCAGTCGAACCCTGGATTCCGGATTGAAAATCGCAAATAAATATTTGGATGCGGCAACATCCAGACAATTGGCCGCGTCCGACGCATTCCGTTTATATGATACATTTGGATTCCCGTTGGAATTCACCCAAGAATTGGCAACGGAACGCGGATTTTCAGTTGATACACAAGGGTTTTATAAATTGTTTTCGGAACACCAGGAAAAATCCCGCGCAGGTGCCGCACAAAAATTCAAGGGTGGCTTGGCCGACAACAGCGAAGAAACCGCAAAATTGCACACAGCGACACATTTATTGAATAATGCATTGCGTCGTGTATTGGGCGATTCTGTTCATCAGCGTGGCAGTAACATAAATGCAGAACGTTTGCGCTTTGATTTTTCGTTTGATCGCAAAATGACGGATGATGAAATCGCGCGCGTGGAACAATTGGTGAATGATGCAATTTCTGCCGCCGCCGATATCATATGTTCCGAAATGTCCGTGGCCGAGGCCAAAGCATTAGGTGCCGAAGGAATTTTTGACGATAAATACGGTGACGCGGTCAAAGTATATAAAATGGGCGAATTTTCAATGGAAATTTGTGGCGGGCCGCATGCAAAAAATACATCCGAATTGGGTGCATTTAAAATTCAAAAAGAAGAAAGTTCATCAGCTGGCGTTCGTCGAATCAAGGCAGTAATTGGCGATGTGGCAAAAAATAAAAACTAAAAGGAAAAATATGTTTGAAATATTAAAGAAAAAAGCAAATAAACAAACTGGACAGCCCGCAAATAAACCAACAAAAAATGCTGTTCCTGGGAAAAAGGGTGTTGTGTCAAAAACGCCAAAAAAAGCATTCGATCCGGACGATAAAAATGTTTATTTTGTCGCATTGGGCGGTTTGGAACATGTTGGTATGAATATGTATATTTACCAATACATGGGCAAATATTTAATCGTTGATGCCGGGATGGGATTTTTGGAAGATGCCCACGAAGGCGCCGATACAAAATATCCAGATACATCTTGGTTGGATGATAAAAAAGAGGATATTTTAGGAATTTTGATTACCCACGGACACGAAGACCATATTGGAGCCATAAAACATATTTGGGGAAAATTACGATGTCCAGTTTATTGTACCAGATTTGTCGAAGCTGCGCTGCGAACCGACTTTATCGAAATGGGGATCCCCGAACCATATGATTTCCAAGTATTCGATCACAATGGGGCAAATTTAAAAATAGGGCCCTTTGATATTGAAACTTTTCACGTGTCGCATTCTGTGCCCGAAGCAAATATGTTGATCATTAAAACGGCCCAGGGTAAAATTTTGCATACAGGCGATTGGACATTTAATGATGAAATGTTAATCGAGCCTTCGACTGATTATGCAAAATTAAAACAAGTTGGATCCGATCCAGATTTATTGGCGGTTGTCGGCGATTCAACATCCGTTTCACGCCAAGCCGTTCAAACGACCGAAGTCGAAGTCCAAGAAACCATGACTGGAATCTTCAAAGATGCCCCGGCTCGTGTTATTGTTACGTGTTATTCCAGGTCCATTGCCAGGTTAAAAGCAATCGCCAATGCCGCCCGTGCAGCGGGTCGCCAAGCCGCAATTAAGGGACGTTCATTGGAAGAATTTTTGGCAATTGGGATTGATTTGGGCTATCTGGATAAAAAAGACTACAAATTGTATGACGATATTACGGATCGACCGGGCAAAGACGTTGTTGTGGTTGTAACAGGGACCCAGGGTGAACAATATTCAATGTTGGATCGTTTATGCAAAGATGAAGTCAAAGAAATGAAATTGATGCCAACGGATTTGGTTATATTTTCAGCAATCATTATTCCGGGTAATGAAAAAGCTGTTTCGTTTTTGTATAATAAATTGGCGCAAAAGGGCGTTCACACAAAAACAATTTTCGATACAGATAAATTGCACGCCAGTGGTCATGCCGGTGCGCCGGAATACAAGCGTTTTTATGAAATGGTTCATCCACAAATTGTTATTCCGATGCATGGAGAATATATTGGTGAAATGTTACACGCAAAAATGGCAATGGACGTTGGCGGGGCAAAGCATATGTCTGTGATTCATAATGGTGAAGTATTGGCGTTACAGCGCGACAGTGCGCCATGGGTAACAGAAACAATTCACACAGGATCCATTATCCTAGAGGGGACCAAAGAATACGCAGGCAACGATCCTGTATTTTCTGCCCGCAAAAAAGTGATGTTAAACGGCGCTGTATTTGTAACGGTGCCTGTTGATAACCGTGGTTATTTAAAAGGCGTTCCCGAAGTATCATCCACAGGAATTTTTGAAACGGATGAAACAGGATTAATCAAACGTCAAATTCAAATCGCAATTACCAAGGGTATGGACGATTTGACCAAAGCCGAAAGAAAATCGCGCGAACAATTGACCCAGGCAATTAATCGTGCTGTTAATTCGACATTGCGTCCAATTATTGGCCGATTTAAACGACCAAAGATTGTAGTTCATTATATTGATCGTTAAAAAAAAGTCCCGAATAAGTTTCGGGATTTTTTTAACGGTAATATTCGTATTGCTTTTTATTTAATTCATCGATTGATTTTTCTAGATTTTCAATAGCTTGTCCCAATTTATTAATTTCGCGTGCGCTGCGAACGTTTTGAATTAACAAACAGGCAATCGCCCCCAATAATATTAATTTTGATAACGCGCGTCTGCAACCGACGACGTTCCTCTGGGTTGCGCGTTGTTTTGCGGCATATCCAGGATCCGTCATCATTTTTAATTCGTGTATTCTTTTATTTAATTGACGGCGTTCTGATCGTTTACTCATTTTATTACCTGTAATTTTCGGTTATTTTTTTCCATTTATTTTGAGCAGTGATTTTTATCCCAGCCAAAAACAATAATATTGTAACATTAATTTGGATTTTATTATGGCGAATTTTTTCTTGGCGTTTTTTCGCGGCATCATCGCGCCGTTTTGCGCGTTCCACATCATTTTTTAATTTTTCAGCGGCAGTATCATCGCGTAATTTTTTTATTTCAGCTTGTTTTTTTGCAGAATCATCCGCGGCTTGTTTTGTACGGTTTTGTTTTTCGGTTAATTTATTTAACTTGTTTTCATTACGGGCGGTACGAGCGTCGTCGCGAGCCTGTTTTTTTGCCAATGCGGCAGCTGCGCGTTTTTCGGCTCGTTTTTCAGCTTCCTTGCGTTTTTTTTCTGCTTTGCGTTCTTTATAAGGGCATGTTCCGTCCAATTTATAATTTTTTTGTAAAAATACAAGATTTTCTTTTTGGTCTTGGAAATAATCTTTTTGGTGTTTGGGCATTTTATCCTCGGTTTCTACTCTGTTATTATGGTCGATAATAATTGATTGTCAAGTATTTATATAGATATTTTTATGTGTTAACAAAGTTTTTGACTTTGTTCGCCGTTTGTTCTATAATGTTGGCTATGGAAATGAAGCGGGATTTTTTATCAACAGATTTACAATACATTCGTGGCGTCGGTCCGGTATTGTCTGAACGTTTATCGGGATTGTTGGGCGGACACACAGTATTGAACTTTTTGTTTCATCGTCCGATTAATATTAAAAATCGGCGCATGGTTGATTCCATATCATCCGCAACGACGGGCGATATTATTACTGTGTCAGTTCGGATTGGTGCACACAAATCGGCAGGCTTTTTTCGTGGTCGCGGGGCACCCGCGCGTGTGCTGGCGTTTGATAAAATGGGAACCCCAATTTCGATTCAATTTTTTAATGCGAAATACGCTGATTATTGGTTTCGTCAAATGCCAATTGGATCATATCGTGCAATCAGTGGTAAATTAGAAGCATCAAATAATATGTGGGTTATGAATCATCCTGACTTTATCGAAGAATCGGAAAACATCGATAAAATTCCAACGTTCCAGGCAATATACCCATTGTGTGATGGCATAACACAAAAAACAATGGCTGGAATTCGTGATCAAATTTTACCAAATTTACCAGAATTTCCGGAATGGCTGGATAAAATGGTTGTTAATCAATTAAATGATATGACTTTTTGTGATGCTCTGCGCGTTGTTCATAAACCAAGTTCGGAATCCGATCTGGATCCTGAAAGTATTGCCCGCAAACGTTTGGCTTATGATGAATTGTTGGCTCATCAGATTGCAATTGCAATAACGCGTGTTCAAAAAAAATCAGTGCCCGGGCGCAAAATGATTAAAACAGGCCGCTTGGTTGATAAAGTGTTGGCAGATTTGCCTTTTCAATTAACAATGGCCCAGGATGCCGTTATTCATGATATTTTACGCGACATGGCAAATTCTGAACAAATGATGCGATTGGTTATGGGTGATGTTGGATCCGGCAAAACAATTGTTGCATTAATTGCATTGTTGGTGGCGGTTGAATCTGGCACCCAGGGCGCATTTATGGCGCCAACTGATGTTTTGGCAGGGCAACATTTCCAAAAAATAAAGCCAATGTGCGATAAATTGGGAATTGTTTGTGATATTTTAACGGGGCGCGATACTGGCAAAACCAGGCGTGAAAAATTAACATCAATTTCATCCGGGCGCACAAAAATTTTAATTGGAACCCATGCGTTGTTTCAGGGCGAAGTTGTGTTTCGCGATCTGGGTTTAATTGTTATTGATGAACAGCATCGGTTTGGTGTGAATCAGCGTTTGCAATTATCGGCCAAGGGCAACATGGTTGATGTTTTATCGTTATCTGCAACGCCAATACCGCGAACATTGGCAATGACTATGTATGGCGATATGGATATATCTGTTATTGATCAAAAACCAATTGGTCGCATACCGATTAAAACAACAAAATTAATGGCTGATAAAATTCCAACCTTGATTGAACGAATGAAAAATGAATTAGCAAATGGCGCGCATGTGTTTTGGGTTTGTCCATTGGTAAATGAAAGTGAAACGTCGGATTTAATGGCGGCCGAGGATAGATATGCTGTATTACGTCAAATTTTTGGCGATGTGGTTGGATTGGCACACGGCCAAATGGATAAAAAACAACGTGATGCGGTCATGGCGCAATTTGCCGACCCAAATGGGCCGATTAAAATTTTGGTCGCAACAACAGTAATCGAGGTTGGTGTCGACGTCCCCCAGGCAACAATCATGGTAATCGAAGATGCATGGCGTTTTGGATTATCGGCATTGCACCAATTACGTGGCCGGGTGGGGCGCGGATCGGCGCAATCGTTCTGTATTTTGACGTATGGCATGAACACAACGCCGGATGGCTTAAAGCGTTTGGATATTTTGTGCGAAACTGATAATGGATTTGAAATTGCGGAATCCGATTTAATGATGCGTGGAAACGGCGAAATGTTGGGCACAAAACAGAGTGGATGGATTCCGTATCATTTTGTTGATTATCGCGCACATCGCGATTTGTTTCGGTATGCTGCACATGATGCTATGGAATTGGTTAAATCGGACCCAAAATTGGAATCCGCACGCGGTTTGGCCATTCGGCAATTATTAAAACTGTTCGATCGAATTGATGCGATGAATTATATAAATGCGTAATAGTTGACATTTGAAATTTTTGTATTACAATCAAACCGTTATAAGAAATTAGAGGTTTAAAATGAAAAAAACTTTAAATTCTGTTGTCCGAGCATTTGTATTGCCCCTCGCTGTTGTTATAATTCCTCTTGCTGTTTTGAACATCTCTTCGAAAATAAATGAAAATAAAAAAGATAAAATACTAAAATGTGCTTCTCCCAAGAACATAGAGCAAAACAAGCGCGAATATGATATTGCTTTGTTGGCCGTATTTGATTCGGTCAAAAATGCAAACGGATATTTAAATGCCGATTTGGTTAAAGGATCTATGTTTCTTAATAACAGACGATTCGAAAAAGCCAGATCACGACGAATAAAAAACTGGACAGCAAAAGATGTGGTCCAACAAAGATATGCAACGGAACAATTATTCGCAGCATCATACTATGTACACGAAGGGTATGATGCGGACGGTAATGAAACTGGCAGCAGACATTATCGCACGGAATATGTGGATGAACTTACAAATCGTGTTAAATCACACGAAAAATAAAAAACCGCCGATTGGCGGTTTTTTTAATGTTGGATGCTGTCGCGAACAACTTGATTTTGATATGTTTTGATTGTTTCGGATTTTGGTTTTGCCCGGTCGCCCGATTTTTGTTTAGAATCGGATCGGTTATTGCTGATATTATTCATCCAAACAGCCAATGCAATCGCGCCAGCAATAATTAATATAATCTGGATTCTGTCATGGAATGAATCTTTCTCCATATTAATCACCAATTAATTTTTTTCAATTTTAAATCCGTCCGCAGTATCCATAACGGTGTATCCAGCGGCGGTTATTTCGGCGCGCAATGTATCGGCTGTCGCAAAATCACGGGACTTTTTTGCGATCATACGACGCTCGGCCAATTCTGTGATTTCGTTTGGTATTGTGGCAACCGTAACGGGGTCCAATAATTTCAATCCAAATACTGAATCAAAGTCCGCAACCAATGTCGCACGTTCAGAATCCGATAAATCCGATGACAATACATCGCGCAATACTGTTAATGCAACGGGTGTGGCCAAATCATCATAAATTGCAGCATCGAATTTATCCAAAAATGCACTTGCGGTATCCGACAAAACGGCAACGGGTGGAATTCCGGCCAATGCGGATGTTTGTTTGCGTAAATTTTTATACGATGTCGCAGCGGCCGACAAAATTTCATCCGAAAACATTAATTGTTTACGGTAATGTGCGGTCAAGCATAAATAACGGTATGCCAACGGGTCAATGCCGCGATCTATGAAGTTTTGCAAAGACATTGAATTTCCACTAGATTTCGACATGGTTTCATTTCCGTCTAAAACCAATAGCCCCCAATGCATCCAACGTTGGACAACATCATGCCCATAATATCCAAAATTTTGTGCGCATTCGGCAGAGTGATGAGGCATAACTAAATTTTCTCCTCCCGTATGAATGTCTATTTTATCTCCCAATATTGATGTGCCCATTGCGGAACATTCAACATGCCAACCAGGGAATCCAATGCCCCATGGGCTGTTCCATTCCATTTGACGCTGTTCATTTGTTGGTGAAAATTTCCATAATGCAAAATCAGATGGATTTTTTTTATCTCCCATATCAATACGGTGCCCAGCACTTTGTTTTCCAATATTTATCCCGGATAAATTTGTGTATTCAGGGTATTTTGATGTGTCAAAATAAATCCCGTCCGCGGTTTTATATGTGTATCCACGTTTTTCCAATTCAAGAACGAAATCAATTTGTTGTTGTATATATTTGGTTGCGTGTGGGGTAAAATCGGGTCGAACAATGTTCAACAAATCCCAGTCTTTCCAAAAAGCATCTTCGTAAAATTTAGCGATGTCCCAAACAGATTTGCCGGCTGTCGCCGCGGATTTTTCCATTTTATCATCACCAACATCTGCATCATGTGCCAAGTGACCCACATCTGTGACATTAACAACCCATTTTACGTCATAACCAGCATGCCGAAGTATGTTTGTTAAAACGCCAGAGAAAATCATCCCGCGCATATTTCCAACATGAGCATACGAATAAACCGTTGGGCCACAAGTGTATATCCCAACGCTATTTAGGTCTGTTGGTTTGAATTCATCGACATGTCTGGTCAGGGTGTTATAAAGCTTTATGCTAGGGTGGTTCATAATTGTTCCTCATCTTTTATTAGTCTTTTTATAATATCTTTCAATATAAATTAAAGCAAGTATAAAAAATTGACATTTTTTAGTATGGTATGTTAATCTCATAGGCATTAGAGGTTAATAATATGAATAAATTGAATCACTATACTTTTTGGACAGAATATGACCAAAACAATGCAATTCTTTATAATTCATTCAATGGTTCTATAATTTTAATAGAAAAAAGGCATTTGTATGAAAATTTCAAGAATTTAGATATGAATGATGTCAAAATTTTAGAAAATCTTGAATTTTTTCTAGACAAAGAAACCATACAAAATCAAATAATAGAGTCTTATAAAAGTAGTAACGAGACATTGAATTTAATAGTGGAGTTTACTCAAAAATGTAATTTAAGATGCCCTTATTGTTATCAGAGTGCTTGGGGTAGAATGTCAGATATTTCAAAAGAGCACTTAGATGATTTGTATGAATACGCAAAAAATTGTTTTAAAAAACAAAAATATAAAAAATGTCGTTTAAGTATTTTTGGAGGGGAACCAATAGTAGCAAAAGAAAATGTAATTTATGGTTATGAAAAAATTAAAAAATTATGTAAAAATAATGAAATTGAATTTTCTGCAGCGATAACAACAAACGGTATTTTGCTGGACAGCTCTTTTATTGATTTTTTTGAAAAACTCTTTATTTCAATCACCCTAACTTCAAGAGAGGATCATGATAGAAAAAGAAAGATGTTGAACGGGCAATCGTCTTTTGAGGCAGTTGTTAACAATATAAAAAGTATAATTGGTTTAATAAAATCTAAAAAGGTTACTTTGTCCCTGAGGTATAATGTTGATCATAGTAATATAAATGATTTTAGAAAATTTATAGAATTTATAAGTGCCATAAGTACAGATATTATAGTAGAGGTTGCATATTTAGAAGAATTTGAGTCTAGCAACGGGTTTAAAAATTTATTATCAATGAATGATTTTCGCCGCTGGAACTCATCAGAAGCAATAGATATTTTAATTTCTAACGGCCTCAGAGTTCATGCGCAACCGAAAATAATAAGATTTCCGTGTCACGGGTATACGGATCATAATATAAAAATCTATTCAAATGGGTCAATAGGTTTATGTAATGCTGATTTTTTATGGGAAAAAGACTTGAAAATAAAAGATATTAAGAATAACATAGATATGGTCTCGGAGGTGTTTTTAGAAAAGAAATCTAAAAATAGTCTTGATCAAGAGTGCTTGAATTGCAAAGATTTTTTGCTTTGCGGAGGAAAGTTGTTCTGTAGAAAAAAGAAATGTGATTATGGTTTAATAGATCTGAGCATATTTCTAAAGACCTATGTAAAATATGTAAACAAAGGACAAGAAGATCTTTTCATGTTTAATAAAATTACAAATGGAGCTTAATATGAAAGTTGTAAAAGAAAAGTCAGTTATATCGATGTGTTGCGCAGGCTGCAATGGTAGCGGAGCAAGTGATATAGTTGATGAATAGTAAAAATGCCTCATGCTTACAGAGGCATTTTTTATTACAAATAAGCGTATTTGCCATTTAAAATCAAGTTTTTATCCAATATAAAAACAGTTGACGCATTTTTGAAATATGTGTTAAAATCCAATCTGTAAATGGACGGGAGAAATTTTATGTTAAAAAAATTACGAATAATCGGATTGTTCGGCATATTTGCCATGTTTGGATTTGGCGCGCATGCGGCCACAAATTTCAGCCAAGCATCAGCATTATTATCCGCCGCACGTCAGGGGGATGTCGTTCAGGTCGAAGCAATGGTCAATTCTGGTGTTGATGTAAATTACACGGACGCCAGTGGTTTGTCGTTGGTTTGCACCGCATTAATGAATGGCGATACCCGTGCCGCACAAATTTTACAAACGTATGGTGCTGACGCATCGCGTTGTGATGACCAACAACAAAAATACAAAAAGAATAATAAAACGGATGATTCTGGTGGGATGTTTTCTGGACTGTCGTCCATTCAACAATTAGCATTGGCGGCTGGTGGGGCCGCCCTTGTCGTTGTTGGGGTTGGCGCACTTGCCGGTTCGTCCGATTCGTCAAACGATAATGGTGGATCATCATCCGGCGGAAACGGTAATGGTGGTAACGGCGGCACATCAGCATTCAAAGTTACATTGCCGACGATGTTAAAAAACGGCACAGCGTTTAACGAAGATTTGGCTTCGTACAGCACAACAAATGTCGATAATCCGGCCAAGGCCGCTGACTTCACTGCAATGTCGGCAAACGGAAATCAGAATTATCTTTATTTAACGCGTGCATATTATGCATTTTCGCGTGGTTATTTTGGACAAACTGTTTTGCGTAACACAAAAACCAAGGCAATTACAGAATTGCCATCCGGTGTTAATGGTGGTAAACCGGTCGGTGTTGCGTTAATCACAACAAATGGTGTTACGCCTGCCGCAAATTATCAATCGATGGACGGATCCAATCCAATTGAAATTGAATATGCAGAATGTGCGGGTGGCGCGTCACAAAATTGTGAAACTGCATCTATTTCATCAAACCCAATTGCGCGTTATTTAAATTTACAGTCCGGGCAAACAGAATCCAGTTTCGATTTAACTGGCGGGACCAGTGCTTTGAACGGATCTGTCCCGGCCGGCGGCGATTCATCCAAACTGGCGCAAATGTTAATTGGGCAACACATGTCGGGGGAAACCGATGTATTATCTGGAATGTTGCCGAACGGATATTTGGCTGTGTACAAAGTAGGTCAGGGTGAATTGGGTGTATCCGATGCGTCCCATTACAAGGCTATGAAAATGGCGCTGGCGTTAAACGATAACATTCGCCCATTTGTAATTGCGAATACTTCAATTTTGAATACTATGAAAGAATCAAATACCCTGACCGCAGATGGTGCAATTGCATATGAGTGGAATGAAAATACATTCAAGACATACATAAATAAGTATTACAATTTGAATTCAGCAGATGACGCAACAAATTTTCCTGGATCTGATGCACATGATTTATATACAAATTACAGTACGTCATATTCAAACGAAGATCCTTTGATTATAATGTCAGCGGGCGAATATAAAAAAATTGACAGCTTGACTGCGCTGTCCGCAACGTTTGACAACGTTGCCCCATATATTTACGGCAACGGTTTAAAACATCGTTTTGCGTCCGTCGTTGCGGTTCAATTAACCGTTGGGACATCGGGCGTAACCAAGGCGGATGACCCATTCCCAGGCGATCAAAAATATCAATTATCTGTTCATGGGACCGGGGACGATACGATGTCTTCTCGGATTTGCGGATTGACGGGGACTGGGTTTTCTGTTGGATCCACATATTACGATCCATGGTGTTTTTCAGCCCCGGGCGCAACGGGCGAGGAAGCCGTGGCCGTATTATCCGGCGCCGCGGGATTAATTAAATCCGCATTTTCATACATGAACACGGATCAAGTTTTTGTTTTAATGGCAGCAACATCGGATGGCAAAGCATTGGATGAAACAACATTGAAACAACGTTATTTATTGCCTGGTGAAATTCAGATGGAGGTTAATGCCGGCAGTTTGACATACGCGGGCGCATTTGCCAAAGTATTTGGATACGGCGTTATCAATTTAAATCGTGCGACTATGCCGGGTTCATGGTTAACATTTTTGCGTAACACAAATGATGCCGGGTGGGGCGCAATTGATGTTAAATATGTAAATTGGAATGTTGCGTCCGGTCAATCGGGCAATGCATTTCGTGCGGTAACCACATCTCGTATCGCATCGACCGCGTTATCTGTATCATCCGCATTCGGTGCAACAAATGTTGCTGTATCAATTCCAATGTTTGATTTTATCGCGACGGCCGATGGCACAACATCAATCCCACGTGTTTATGAAATGGATTTTGGCGGTATGACAAATACCCGCGCATCAATGAATTTATCATCAATGTTGTCGGATTTGCGTACACAGAAACATGATGATTTGGTATATTCCGAAAATGGTTTGACTATGCGTATGGCAATTCGCCCATCCAGTTTTGCAGAGGATGTAACAGGCGGTCTGGACAAAATGACAATGGAATTTGCAAACGATAATTTTGTTGTTGGCGCAGGGTTCGGTCATAATTTAACCAATGCATTTGCGTCAACAGACATTGCGGGTTCTTTCGTAAAAATTGATAAATCCGATGTGTCAAATCCATATTTTGCAATGGTGTCGAATTCAGTTACTTCGAACGCGGGTATTAAGTTTGGAAACACAACCATTGGTGCCCGTGGGTTTTCAGGATCTGTTACCGAAGAAAACTTGGTCGAACGCGATCCAGTAATGTCTGAATTTGTAATGGACGCAAATTTGGGCCATGTAATTGGTGCTTCGTCATTCGTTCACCACAATATGTTTGGCGATAAATTATCAATTGGTGCTGAATTTGGTATGATGTCTGAAAATCATACTATGTTGGGTATGTATGGCGCCGGTATGTTGGATTTTGGAAATGCAAACACAACGTATGTTGATTCCGTGGCCCGCTTCAGCCCAATGAATGGATTGGATTTATTTGCCCGTTATACTTTCGCAAACACAGATTCAAATATATCGGATGATTCATTATTGGATGGATTATCAAAATTAACATCAAATGCAATGTCGTTCGGTGCACAATTTGCATTTAATGAAAAAACAATGTTGAATTTTTCGGCATCGCAACCATTGGCAGTAACATCCGGGTCAATGAAATACGCGTCTGCGGATTTTGAATTGATTGAAAGTGAATCTGGGTATGATTTGCGCTTGAATCCGCATGATGTTTATGTTGATTTATCCCCAAATCATCGTGAAACCAGATTTTCTGGATTTTTGCAACATCAATTTAATGACATAACGTCTGGGGCGATTGGATTTGTGTACAGAATTAATCCAAATCATGATTATACTGCGCCGGATGAAACTGTATTCATGTTAAAAATGCGCCATGCAGTTGGTTTTTAATAAAATAAACAAACGCCCCCTTGAAAAAGGGGGATTTTTTAATTATATTGGGACCACGGTGTTTAAATCAAAAGGAGAACAGTAAAAATGTTTAAACCACTATATAATTATGTGCTATTGGAAAGATTGGCAGACGAAGAAAAAACAGTCGGCGGAATTATTATCCCCGACAATGCACGGGAAAAACCATCCCGTGGTCGCGTTGTTGCGATTGGTGATGGGAAATTTGATGATGGCGTGCGTGTGCCAATGTCAGTCAAGTCTGGCGACATTGTGATGTTTGCAAAATGGGCATCATCCGCATCGGAAATTAAAATCGATGGTAATGAATATATTATTATCAAAGAAACAGATATATTGGGAATTTTACAAGGGGAATAAAATATGGCAAAAAATATTCAATTTAACGAAGAATCCAGAAAGGGTTTATTGTCTGGCGTAAACAAATTGGCCGACACTGTAAAAATCACCATGGGGCCCAAGGGTCGCACGGTTGTAATCGATAAATCATATGGTGCCCCTGTTGCAACCAAGGACGGCGTTTCGGTCGCCAAAGAAGTTGTATTGGCAGATCCAATTGAAAACATGGGTGCACGAATGGTGCGCGAAGTGGCTTCGAAAACCGCAGATTTGGCGGGCGACGGCACAACAACAGCAACCGTGTTGGCACAAAAGATTTTAACCGAAGGATTCAAAATGGTAACAGCCGGAATGAATCCAATGGATATTAAACGCGGTATTGATATGGCGGTATCCACAGTTGTTTCCGATGTTGAAAAACATGCGCGCGCAGTAACGGACAATTCTGAAATTGCCCAGGTCGCAACAATTTCAGCAAATGGAGATACTGATATTGGAAACAAAATCGCCGAAGCAATGCAGCGCGTTGGCAAAGAGGGCGTGATTACAGTCGAAGAAGCCAAAGGATTGGACACGGAAATTGATGTGGTCGAAGGAATGCAATTTGACCGCGGGTTTTTGTCACCTTATTTCGTAACAAATCCAGATAAAATGCAAGCTGAATTGGAAAATGCCCAAATTTTGGTTTCTGAAAAAAAGGTATCCAGCTTGCAATCATTGTTGCCGATTTTGGAACCGGTTGCGCAGTCGGGCAAACCATTATTAATCATTGCCGAAGACGTTGATTCCGAAGCATTGGCTACATTGGTATTAAATCGTTTGCGTGGCGGGCTAAAAGTTTGCGCGGTCAAGGCCCCAGGATTCGGGGACCGTCGCAAAGAAATGTTGCGCGATATCGCAATTTTAACAAACGCGACAGTTATATCCGATGATATGGGTATGACATTCGATAATATTAATCCATCCGTTTTGGGTACTGCAAAAAAAGTTGTTGTGGCCAAAGATCATACATTAATCGTTGATGGCGCTGGAAATGCGGCCGATATTAAATCGCGTGCCGAAGAAATTCGTCGTCAAATTTCAACAACTACATCCGATTATGATCGTGAAAAATTGTCGGAACGTTTGGCCAGATTGGTTGGTGGTGTAGCCGTTATCAAAGTTGGCGGCATGACCGAAGTCGAAGTCAAAGAAAAAAAAGATCGTGTTGACGACGCATTACATGCAACCCGCGCCGCAGTGGAAGAGGGTGTAATCGCCGGCGGCGGCGTCGCATTGTTGCGTGCAATTAATGCATTGGAAAAAGTTCGTGGTGCAAATTCAGACCAAGACGTTGGAATTGATATTGTGCGCCGTTCTTTGTCCGCACCAATGGCACAAATTGCCGAAAATGCAGGCGTCCAAGGCGCAATCATTACTGACAAAGTCCGCGAATTGTCCGAATACAATATGGGATATGATGCCCAGACTGGCGAATATGTTGATATGATTAAATCTGGTATTATTGATCCGGCCAAGGTCGTAAAAACAGCATTGTTGGATGCCGCATCTGTTGCGGGTGTAATGATTACAACTGGCGCAATTATGGCCGAAATTCCAGAACCAAAATCATGTGGTTGTGGTGGCGGTCATGATCATGGCGGTGGTATGCCGGGCGGATTTTAAAAATAAACCGGGGAATTTCCCCGGTTTTTTAATTTGATTTTTATACTATTTTGACGTATTATATTGCCATGCAAAATGAAAGGAGATTTTCATGGCCAAGAAAAAAGAACAACTGGAAGTATTAACAAACCAAACTGTAACACGTAAAACTTCGTGGGTTGTTTGGGTTAAACGAACATATTTAATGCTGGCGATTTTATGGGCGGTTGTATTCATTGGCGGCCCGTATTATATTATGAAAACATATTCAACACCAATTAAACAATCGATGGTTGTTGCTATGTTTTTTGATTTGCAAAAATCAATCGCTCATCAATATCAAAATTTATTGGAATCGGCCAAAAAAAATATCGATTTATCCAAACCAATCGCAATTGCGACAGAAAAAGTTAAATTGGCCGAAAAGCAGGTTGCAAATGTGGACAAAGTTACCAAAGACGCCAAAACAATTTCCGGATTGGCCGGTAAATTTGGTGTGAATACATCCGGCGCGGACAAAGTTTTAACGACCGCGACCGATACCACGGCAACAGTTAATAAACAAATTGATAAAATTCAAAATGAATTGGTCAAAGCATCCCAAGCCGAAATCGATAAAATGATCGATGCAGAAATTAAAAAAATTGCAGACAAAAATTTGGGTGGATTGGGCACAACATTGCTGACTGATTATAAAATTAAAACAGTGCGTCCTTGGTTGCCGTCCAGCTGGCCGACTGCCACAAAAATTTATCGTGATTTGGAAAAATCATCAGCATCAACCATTGCAATTATCATGAATACTGTGAACACATATTTTTCATATGTTGCATGGGGTATGGTAATTTTCTGTTGGGTAATTTTTGGATTATTGCCAATCGTTTGGGGCTATTTACAAATGAAAAAATTAACAAAACCGTTTGTTGTTTGCCCACGTTGTGGACATGCATTCATGGACAAACGTACAGGTTGGTTTATTTTGAAAATCGTGGCTCCTTGGACATGGTTTTAATTGAAAGCACAAACAAAAAACCCGCCAATCGGCGGGTTTTTTGTTTGCGATTTTTTATAATCGTTCGGCAGCGGTGCGGGCCAATTCATCAACCCGTTCATTTTCAGGGTGCCCATTATGCCCGCGGACCCAGCACCATGAAATTTTGAATTTGGATGCGGCATCATCCAATTCCATCCATAAATCTTTGTTTTTAACCGGATCGCCAGACGCCCCCCGCCAATTTTTACGCTTCCAATTTTGTATCCAAGTTGTCATCCCATTTTTTACATATTGGCTGTCGGTGTTTATACAAACATCTGTTGTATTTTTAATCGCGTGCAATGCAGAAATTACGGCTTGTAATTCCATGCGGTTATTTGTTGTGTCGCGAACTCCGCCCGCATTTTCAATGCGCGTCCCGTCCGGCGTTACGATTAAATATGCCCATCCACCACGTCCGGGATTTCCCAAACATGATCCATCAGTATAAATTGTTGTTATTGTTTGCATTTGTATTTTTCCATTGGTTGTGTTAAAATTATTCTATCATAAATTTGGGGGGTTTCAAAATGGCTTTTTCAATAAATGAATTACGTGAAATGTCGGCATCTGTTCGTGCTTTGTCTGTGGACCAGGTTCAAACGGCAAAATCTGGGCACCCGGGCGCACCATTGGGTATGGCCGATGTGGCGACTGTTTTATTCGCGAATCATTTACGGTTTGATCCCAAACATCCAAACTGGCCAAATCGTGATAGATTTATTTTGTCCGCCGGTCATGCATCCGCCATGTTGTATTCAATATTATATTTAACCGGATATGATATAACGATTGATGATTTAAAATCATTCCGGAAATTGGGATCCCGGACTCAGGGTCATCCCGAATGCGGCGCTATGCCCGGGATTGAAATGTCAACCGGCCCATTGGGTCAGGGGATTGCCACATCCGTTGGTATTGCGTTGGCTGAAAAAATTAAACGCGACCGAGGGGACGCCGATTCAAATTGGTATACATATGTAATGGCGTCTGACGGCGATTTGATGGAGGGTTTATCGGCCGAGGCTATATCTCTGGCTGGATTCCATAAATTAAATCATTTAATCGTATTGTGGGATAATAACGAAATTTCAATTGATGGTGATACAAAATTAACCAGATCTGATGATATCTTGGGGCGATTTGAATCCGCAAATTGGGATACGATTTCAGTAAATGGTTTGGATTCAAAATCGGTTGATGCTGCATTAACGCGGGCGAAAAAAAACAAACGCCCGACATTAATTGCGTGCAAGACCACAATCGGATATTTGTCCGTTCGTGCCGGAGATGCCGCAACACACGGATCGCCATTATCGGACGATGATGCGAAAAATGTTATGAAAAAATTGGGATGCGAAAAACCATTTATGGTGTCAGCGGTCGCGAAAAAATTATGGGCAAAAACGGGCACGCGTGGTGCCGCGGGTAAAACAACAAAATTTAGCGATACTGAATTAAAAAAATTATGCAAATCAGCCGCCCACGAATTAATTAAATCGGGCAAGCCAATTGCAACGCGTGCGGCATCCGGTATTGTTTTGGATCATTTAATGGAAATGTTTGGCGATGAAATTATCGGAGGTTCGGCCGATTTAACGCCTTCTGTTAATACATTCACAAAATTCAGCAGTGATATAATGCCTGATGACGCGTCTGGAAATTATATTCATTACGGCGTTCGCGAACACGCGATGGCGGCCATTATGAACGGATTAACTTTATCTGGATTTCGTGCATACGGCGGAACATTTTTAATATTTTCAGATTATATGCGCCCATCCATGCGGTTGTCATCATTAATGAAATTGCCAGTCATATATGTTTTAACGCATGACAGTATCGCATTGGGCGAAGATGGTGCCACGCACCAACCAGTTGAACATTTAACATCATTCCGGGCTATGCCGAATATGAATGTATTTCGGCCATGCGACGCGGTCGAGGTTTCGGAATGCTGGGAATTGGCTCTGTCCAACAACGAAACACCATCGATTTTATCTTTAACACGTCAATCGTTACCAATTGTTCGAACCGATATTTCCGAGAACAAGTCATCATATGGTGGGTACATTTTGTCCGAGGCTGTTGGCGGATCAAAAAAACGCGATGTTACTTTGTTGGCAACCGGGTCCGAGGTTTCATTGGCATTAAACGTTCAAAAAATATTGGCAGCCAAAAAAATAAATTCGGCGATTGTATCAATGCCGTGCGTTGAATTATTTGAAAAACAGACTGAAAAATATCGTGATTCAGTTTTATGTCCAGAGTCATCATTTGTTTTGGCGATCGAAGCGGGCGCAACATTGTCATGGTATAAATATGCTGACGCAATAATGGGGATTGATGAGTTTGGCGAATCTGGGGCCGGTGCGGATGTTTATCGCGCGCATGGATTTGATGCTGAATTTATTGCCAAAGAATTAATTTCAATTTTGAAAAAGGCATAAAATGTCCGAAGCATACGTATTTGAAACGGAAGATGGTATTGAAATACCAGTGATTTTTACTAAAAAAACAAATGGAAAAAATATTGTTTTGCATCCGCGTGCTGTGCCGCGTTGGGAAATCCGAGTATCAATCCCATGGGGTGGTAATATGAGAATGGCGTTGGCTTTTTTGGATGCCAAGCGCGATTGGATAAACAAATTTTTTAAAAAATCGAAACCAAAACAAAAATTATCATCTGGCGATACAATTGTGTTTTGTGGCCGCAATTATTGCGTCATACACGATCCTAGATCCCGTGCAGGCATATATTACGATGATGATAAAATGTTTGTGTGTGGTGGCGCAGATATGTTAGAGCGTCGCGTGCGCGATGAAATCAAACGCGAATTTTTAAAATTTGTTGTGGCCGAGGTTAAAAAAATAAACAAAACATTTGCGTATAAACCAACGCGCATTTCTTTAAAAGACACAACATCCAGATGGGGCAGTTGTTCTTCGTCGGGATCTGTTGCTTTTTCGTGGCGTTTGGCATTTGCCCCGACGGATGTTGCACGATATGTGATAATTCATGAAATTTCGCATTTGAAATATTTGGATCATTCCGCAGCATTTTGGCGCACAGTTCGTGAATTACACGGCCCCGGGGTCGAACGTGCCAAATTATGGTTGTCCGCCCACGGATCAGAATTACATCAATTATTTTGATTTATCCGACAGGACAACGTCTTTCAATGTTTTCATAATGTTGTTTGCGTTGATTTTACAATCTTCGCTTACCTGAGAATAGCGTTTGTATTGTTTCAACATTAATTCCAATTCTTGTTTTTGTTCCGGATTGGTTACATTTTTAATTCGCAAATTCATTAATGCCATGTTTTTAATTCGTTCCGCAGTTTCTTTGGAAATGGTATGAATTCTTGGTTCTTTGCCGTGATTCACATTGTTTGCATTTTGATCAATCATAACAATATTGTTTATTTGCCATTCATGATGAATAACAACATTTTCCAAATATGCACATCCTCGTAAATCGACGTGCACAGGGTGTTCTTTTTTGTCATTTTCAGGCATAACAAAAGTTTCCAATTGCAAATTATCGGTGTATTTTATGCTCTCTAGACAGCGCACTTTGGAAAAATCAGCAATTTTGGCTTGGTTATTATCCCCATCGGACAATATTATTTTAATCCCAATATTCGGAAAAATCATTCCTTCGGAAGCATTTATATTTGATATATTTAAACAGTTTATAATTGTTTCTGGTGTGTGTGGACCCTTGGTGGCCAAGATGAAGCGTTCGATTGCATTTTTGGATTTTTTTGCCATTTTTTCTCCTCTGGATTGAATTTATATTTCGATTATGAACACAAATTTTGATTTGTCAAGCTTAAATTTCCGGCCAAAAATCATTATTTTGTGCGTTGACAGGATTTTTGATATTCGCTATTATAATTTTGATAAAACCAGAGGAAGAAAAATGTTCGAAATCAAAAAAATTACAGCTCGTCAAATTATGGATTCGCGCGGTAACCCAACGGTAGAGGCCGAAGTTACATTGTCGGGTGGCGCCATGGGACGTGCGGCGGTCCCAAGCGGCGCATCAACAGGTGTGCACGAAGCGTTGGAATTACGTGATGGGGGCAAATCATTTGGTGGTCGTGGCGTTACGCGCGCTGTTGAAAACATTATCAAAAAAATCGCCCCACAATTAAATGGGATGGACGCGTCTGACATGACTGCGATTGATGATGCGATGTTGATTTTGGATGGCACAAAAAATAAATCCAGAATGGGAGCAAATGCTATTTTGGCGGTATCAATGGCCGCGGCCCATGCTTCGGCAAATCAAAAAAATATTCCATTATATCAATATTTGGGCGGATCGGGCGGCGTTACATTGCCGCGCCCAATGATGAATATTTTAAATGGTGGTGCGCACGCGGATAACAAATTGGATGCCCAAGAATGCATGATAATACCAGTTGGTGCAAAATCGATCAAGCATGCAATTCAAATTGGCGCCGAGGTATTTCACTCATTAAAAACAATTTTGAAAAAAAATAAACAAAACACCAATGTCGGGGACGAGGGCGGGTTCGCCCCGGATATTAAATCGTTGGATTCTGCAATGTCATTAATTGTGGATGCGATTAAACTGGCGGGATATATTCCGGGTCGTGATGTTGCATTGGCTTTGGACGTTGCCGCGTCCGAGTTTTATAAAGATGGCAAATACATTATGAAGGGCGAGGGTAAAACATTAACATCATCCGAAATGATCTCTTTTTATGATGCGTTAATTAAAAAGTATCCGATTATTTCAATCGAAGACGGACTGGACCAAGATGATTGGGACGGCTGGTTAAACATGACTAAAAAATTGGGTAAACGTGTTCAATTGGTTGGTGATGATTTATTTGTTACAAACCCAATACGTTTAAAAATGGGAATCGAGCGTGGTGTTGCAAATGCGATTTTAATTAAATTGAATCAAATTGGATCGATGAGCGAAACGTTGGAAACAATCAAAATGGCAAAGGCTGCAAATTACGGCGTTATCATTTCGCATCGTTCCGGCGAGACCGAGGATACAACAATCGCCGATCTGGCTGTGGCAACAAATGCGGGCCAAATTAAAACGGGATCGTTATCGCGGACGGATCGTATGTGTAAATATAATCAATTGATTCGTATCGAAGAAAATTTGGGCAAGCGCGCCAAATACAGCAAGTTATAAATCGGATTAACAATGTATGATATTTATTTGAATTTTGGTATAAATTTATTAAAATATATCGCGGCGGCGGGCCTGATATTTTTCATTTGGTATTTGCCAATTTTTGTATTAAACCGTAATTCCAAGGCGGCCAAAGATGCATTCACAATTCGTGCATTAACGATTGGATTTGGATGGACGGGATTGTTTTGGTTGTATGCATTATGGTTGGCTTGCAATACAAAATAATAAATTCGTGCTTGCTTTCTTTTTGTAATTTATGCTGTAATGCAATTATGATAAACAATTAACAGAAAGGAAAGAAAATGGCAGCAAGCATTAACAAAGTTATATTGGTCGGAAATTTGGGCGCGGATCCAGAAGTTCGCCAAACCCAGGACGGCAACAAAATCGTTTCATTACGTGTTGCAACATCGGAAAGCTGGAATGACAAGGCAACGGGCGAACGCAAAGAGCGCACAGAGTGGCACCGTGTTGTTATTTTCCAAGCCGGGTTGGCAAGTGTTGCAGAACGCATTTTGTCCAAGGGATCCAAAGTATATGTCGAAGGACAATTACGTACACGCAAATACCAAAATACTGCGGGCCAAGACGTTTATACAACCGAAGTTGTATTGGGCGTTGGTTCGACATTAGTATTATTGAGTGGCCGCGGAGAAGGGGGCGGTTCACACACACCATCAACTGATGCATTTGATACACCTGCATCATCCGGTGGTGGACACGACGAAATTTCGGTTGATGCAATCGACGACGATATTCCGTTTTAATAAATCACCCAACCCCGGGGTAATTAATGAATAATCAATCCAACAGAACGCATCTTTTTTATGTGAATAATGCCTATGCGCGTTTAATAAAACTGAACGCGTTTGTTAAATATGTGTATGCAAAATACCCAAATATATTTTCCGATGAAAATATTATTGAAAATACTAGAGAAACAGAACACAGATTCATTGATTTGTTGACCAAGGGGCCCAGCGCAAAAGAAATCAGCAAATTGCAAGATCCTGAAAAAAAATTGTACGGTTTCAGGTCTAAAACCAAAGAAGAAATTCTGGAATATATGGATTGGGAAAATATTGAAATTTGGCAGACAGTTGGTTATATGCGTAGATACACTGATGGAAATTGGAAACAAACATATGGTTTAACAGAATCTGGTATTAATAGTCTTTTCATTGGGTTTTATTTACCGATGCGCGCCGATGTTGAAAATAACGCAATCGATAGCCCAAGTTTCAGTTTTTGGGATATGGAACGCTATTTCAAAGATTGCGATAAATATGAAAAAGAAAAGGCTGAAAAAAAAGCCGCAAAACGAGCGGAGCAAGCTGCAAGAAAAGTAAAAATATTGCAACCGGGGCGAAATATTTTATCCAAAATCGGTTTAATTAAAAATATTGAAAATAAACGTTAGTTGTGGAATATAAAAATGAAAGAAAGTCATAAACAATATGAGAATAATATAAATCGCGCATTTAAATTAACGGAATTTTTAAACGAATTATCACGTCGGACCGAAAATTTCAAAGGAACAAAAGATGCCGGTAAATATATATTGGAATTGCGTGCCGAAACGTTAAAGACCATAAAAGACAAAAACTATAAATCAAAAATGGATGTATTTCCATTATGCTATGATGTCTTTGGTCCGAAATCAAATGTCGAATTGATAAAAATATTTGGTGCGGAACAGTTCAATGAACAAAAATTAATTGGTTTTATTTCGTCATCATTTAACGGCGTTATGTATAGTGGAACTTCGATGCTAAGTGCGTTTGGAGTTCGACAATTGGTTGCGTTTATGCGCCCGCCAACAGCCAGTGAATTGGCTTTCGAAGAAATATATCGCGATTTGGAAATACAACACATTCAAAATTCAGTTAGAAATTCGGGCAGATAAAAATATTTGAAAGTAAACATATAAAAAACTCTGCAATTGCAGAGTTTTTTATTAAAGTGTTAAATTTATTCTTTGATAAATTCGCAGAAGCCTTCCTGGGTATCGCAACGATCCGTTGTTGCTTCGGATACGAAATATCCCTGGGTATGTGCGCATGCGGAACATACGGTTGGCGCGGTTGTGCCGATTTCCCAATTTCCACAGTTTGTGCAACGCCATAATACTGGGCGATCTGCTTTGTACAATGTGCCGTGTTCAATTTTATCGGCCAATGTTGTGTAACGTGCTTCGTGGTAACGTTCTGCGATTCCAATGTTGCGGAATGCATCGGCGATTGTTTCAAAACCTTCTTCGGCGGCGATTTGTGCAAATTTTGGATACATTTCAGTGTTTTCTTCGTGTTCGCCAAATGCAGCTGCACGCAAATTTTCCAATGTGGTTCCAATTTTGCCAGCAGGGAACGCATATTCAATTTCCAATGCGCCGCCTTCCAGGAATTTGAACAAACGTTCTGCGTGTTCTTTTTCTTGGTTTGCTGTTTCTTCGAATATTTTTGCAATTGCTTCAAATCCTTCTTTTTTTGCCTTGGATGCAAAGAAAGTATAGCGATTGCGGGCTTGGGATTCGCCGGCAAATGCGATTAATAAATTTTTCTCGGTTTTTGTGCCTTTTAAATTGTTCATGTGTTTTCTCCTTGTGTTTCGTCCCGGTATTATATCATAAAAAACAGCAATTGCACGAAAAAATCTATTCAAATTTGGCCCGATGATAAAAGTCCCAAAATCAATCGGTTATTAAAAAAACGCCCACAAAAATTTATTTGCGAAAATTTATTTGTTTGACATAAATATCGTTGGTGATACCATATTCCATGCACAATAAGGAGATGTACTATGAAAGCACTGGTCAAATCATTTGCCAAACAAGGTTTATGGATGGAAGATGTTCCGATGCCAAAAATTGGCGATAATGATGTTTTGGTAAAAATTAAAAAAACAGCGATTTGCGGAACCGATGTTCACATTTATAATTGGGACGAATGGTCGCAAAAAACAATCCCTGTGCCAATGGTGGTTGGTCATGAATTCGCAGGCGAAATTGTTGAATTGGGAAAAAATGTAACGGGTTATTCCATTGGCGACCGCGTATCAGGCGAAGGCCACATCGTATGTGGAAATTGCCGCAATTGTCGCGCAGGTAAACGTCATTTATGTCCAAAAACAATTGGTATTGGTGTAAACCGCCAAGGCTGTTTTGCGGAATATTTATCAATACCAGCAACAAATTTATATAAATTATCCGATAAAATCAGCGACGAATTGGGATCAATTTTTGATCCAATGGGAAATGCAACACACACAGCATTATCATATGATTTGGTTGGCGAGGATGTATTAATTACTGGCGCTGGTCCAATCGGAATTATGGCGGCACGAATTGCAAAATTTGCAGGGGCGCGTTATGTAGCAATCACAGATATGAATCCATATCGCCTGGATTTGGCAAAAAAAATGGGCGCAACACGTGCAATTGATGTATCGCGTGAAAAGTTGTCGGATGTTATGGCTGAATTGGGCATGACCGAGGGGTTTGACGTCGGTTTGGAAATGTCTGGGAATCCACACGCATTTAATGATTTACTAAAATCCATGAACAATGGGGGCAAAGTTTCATTGTTGGGATTATTACCAAAATCAACATCAATCGAATGGGATAACGATGTTATTTTCAAAGGATTATTCCTCAAAGGAATTTATGGTCGTGAAATGTTTGAAACTTGGTATAAAATGGGCGCTATGATCGAAGGCGGATTGGATATGTCCGATATCATTACGCATCGTTTCAAAATCGATGATTTTGAATTGGGTTTCGAAGCAATGTGTTCCGGTAATTCCGGCAAGGTCGTCTTGGATTGGGAATAAATTCAAATCAGCGATTAAAAGCCCCGGTAATTCGGGGTTTTTATAAGATGAGGTCAAAGACTTTTTACGTTTTGCCTTGACAGTTAATCGTAAATAAGTTAAAAATATTTGGACCAGGATAATCGGTTCCATGGATAAAACAAAAGGAAAGATCATGAAAAAATTAGTATTGTTGGCTTTTGCTGTATTGACTTTGGCTGCTTGCACAGGTTCATACCACGAAGGAAAATGTGATTATGATTATTTATTGCACCCAATGATTTCGATTCCACGCGTAATCGGATGTAAATAATATCATCGTGATTATAAAATGGGCCCGGTTGGGCCCATTTTTGGTTTAAATTTTAATTTTTTAACGACCATATCTCAAAATATTTTTTATAATTTCAGTTTGTAATTCAGTTTGTTTTTCGGCGATAAATTCGGCGGTGTCATTAACGTGATTGCGATTTTCGGCCTGGATTTTTTCAAAATTTGGATTCGCAAAATGCGCATCGATTGCAATAATAGCATTGGCTAATTCGATTTTTTCTTGTTCTGATAATATATTAGAGTTTTTATTCATATAAGTGTTTTTTAATTTAAGTGGTGGGCGTGCGGTGTAGTAAAAATAAATGTTAATAATATTTATTTTTACGAAATAGAAACAACAAATCTTTGATTTGTATGTTTCGCCGTCATCGAACTCCGAAAGAATTTCGGGAAGTTCGAGTCCCGTATGTTATTGTGTTTAAATTAAAAAGCGAGTAAGCGTTTTTTAATTTAAGTGGTGGGCGCGCGGGGACTCGAACCCCGGACCCAATGATTAAGAGTCATTTGCTCTACCATCTGAGCTACGCACCCGAAGTTTATGGCCTGGATTATATGGCGATATTTACTACTTGTCAATGGGAAAAACATGGGTTATAATGCACATTACACAATATTAAAAGGTAATTTATGGCAAAAAAAGATAAAAAAATCGACAAATCAAAGACCGTTCAATTGGGTTTGTATAAACGTATTTTTAATGACATTGCAAAGCCGCAAATGAAATTAATCATATTGTCCATTTTGGCCATGTTGGTTGCCGCCGGGGCCGAGGCTTATTCCATCACATTGGTAAAACGCGTTGTTGACGAGGGGTTTTTCAGCAAAAATATGGACATATTATATATTGTTGGTTTGCAAATCATTGCGGCATATGCGACCAAAGGATTGTTTGGATATTTAAATACAATGTTTATGGGGCGTGCCGGGGCCAATGCGGCCACGTATTTGCGTAAACGTTTGTTTCGACAAATGATGTGTTTGGATATGGGATTTTTCTTTAATAAACCGATTGGTCGTTTGATGAATTATTACACGGTCGAAGCGGGCGCTGTATTAAACGTATCGACCAAGGTTATTGTTGATGTGATCAAGGATGCTGTCACGGTTTTGGCTATGGTTGGAATGATGATTTATTATGCTCCGCATATGTTGGGGGTTATTGTAATTTTGGCGCCGGCGATATTAATTCCGTTTGTTATTATTACGCGAAAAATGAGGAAAGTTACACGAAAAACATTCGGCCTGGCCGCGGAATCCAGTTCCCATATTAATCAAAGTTTACAGGGAATCAAAACAATTCAATCATATAATCGTGAAGAATTGGAAACCAAAAAAATGTATGATATCGAAGCCAGTACAGTCAAAACAAATGTAAAGAGCATAAATCTGAGTGGCCTACGTACCCCAATATTAGAGGTATTAATCAGCCTGGGTTTGGCCGGATCATTATTGTTGGGCGGCAAATTTATTTCATCTGGGGTTATGACAACAGGTGATTTTGTTGCATTTATTTTAGCAATGACTGCGGCGTACAAGCCTTTGAAATCATTAACGCGTATTAATGGTGCAGTTCAATCTGGTTTAATTGCAGCCGAATCAATTTATGAATTTTTGGATATGAAACCAAAAATCCGGAATGCAAAAAATGCAATTGAATTAAAGCGTGGAAAATTATCGGTTGAATTTGATCATGTTAATTTTGCATATAATGAAATTGATGGTGACGTACTGCATGATATTAATTTAAATGTTAAACCGGGTCAGGTTTGCGCATTTGTCGGTCCATCTGGCGGCGGTAAATCAACCATGGTCAATTTAATTACGCGTTTTTATGATGTTAATTCCGGCGCAATTAAAATCAACAAACACGACATTCGTGAATATACGGTGGATTCATTGCGTGAAAGCATAGCCGAGGTTTCCCAAGACGTATTTTTATTCAGCGGCACAATCGCAGATAACATTAAATATGGCGATTTGTCTGCAACACAAAAAGAAATCCAAGCCGCAGCAAAATTGGCCAATGCACACGATTTCATATCTGAATTTCCGGAAGGATACAACACAGTTATTGGCGAACGCGGGGCGCGTTTATCTGGCGGTCAACGTCAGCGTATTGCAATTGCTCGTGCATTATTAAAAAATGCCCCGATTTTATTGTTGGACGAGGCTACATCCGCATTGGACACCCAATCTGAACGCTTGATACAAACGGCATTGGAAAAATTAATGGTTGGGCGCACAACCTTTGTCATTGCACACCGGTTATCCACAATTTTGGGCGCCGATATGATTTGTGTGATTAAAAATGGTCAAATTGTGGAACAGGGTAACCATTCACAATTGATGAAAAAACGTGGCATGTATAAAAAATTATACGATGTTCAATTTGCTGAAAACAATTAAGGGGGCTAAAATGGCATATAAAATTAATAATCAATGTATTTCTTGCGGAACTTGCGCAGCGGTTTGTCCGGTGGCTGCAATTGCGCACAATGGGGCACAATTTCAAATTGATCCAGCAAAATGCGTTTCATGTGGCACTTGTGCATCTGTTTGCCCAGTTGGTGCAATTGCCGTTGATAATGGGAACAATGGCGCGACCGAATAAAAACGCTTGCATTTTATTAAAATAACCCATAGAATAGCCAAGTTATAAACCAAAGGATATCAAAATGGCAACCAAGAAATCAGCATCTGTGATCGTTCGCATGCGCAACCCAGAAACAGGTTTTTATTACACAAAAAAGAAAAATACAAAATCTGAAAACACCCAAGGGAAAATGAAAATGCGCAAATACGACCCAAAGGTTCGTAAACACGTTGAATTCACAGAAACAAAAATGCCTTCGTAATTTGGTGTTTTAAAAGATTGATGCGGCCAATTGGCCGCATTTTTTATGGTTAAAAAACCCGCCAGATGGCGGGCTTTAAGGTTTCAGCGTTTTAATTAATTGCGTTGGGATAACAGAGTCAATATGTATCTGAACAAGGCAACAAAGCTGATGTATAAATGCAGTGCGCCGGCAACCGCCATTTGTTCGCGCAATTCGTCATTTTTTTCCAAATCCAGATGTGTATACGCATTTTTCAAATATTGCATATCGTATGCTGTGAATAATGCAAAAATCAATACGCCGATTGCGGATACGATTGTTACATACATATCGGACACCCAGAAAAATGACACAATGCCGGCAATAATCAATCCGATCATTCCCATGAACAAAAATACGCCCAAGAACGATAAGTCTTTTTGGGTTTTATATCCAAACAAGGCCATGCATCCGAACATCAATGCGGCCAATACAAATGCTTTGAACACAATTGTCGGGTCCATGTTCAATACCATTGCAATCATAGGTGCAGTTACAAATCCAATTGATATTGCATAAATTCCCAATAAAATGCGTGCGGTCATTGGTTTTAATGAAAATGCTTTGTATTGTGCGAATAAAGCTACGCCCAATCCGCCGAATGTTACAATCCAGAACAATGGTGATAATCCGACGCTTCCGCCATCGTGAATTGAAAAAATTAAATTCAACCCCCATTGTAATGTTGCGTATGTTGTTAATGCTGTGATGCCGACGGCCATAAACATTTGTGCGAATATTTTTTGCAAATATCCCTGAAAGCGGGTTGATGGAGTGCCATCAGATTTAAGGTTAATTATTTTTTTTGCCATTTTTTCCTCCGAATGGTTATCGTTGATTAATATAATATTTTTTAAACCCAAAATCAAGAGGTTTGACATAATATATATAAACGCGCTATGATGGCGTGGTAGCCCAAAGGGGGATTTAACATGTTTTCAATCATGGTTCCAACAATTGATCCGGTCGCGATTAATATTGCTGGTTTTGGATTGCGCTGGTATGCAGTCGCGTATATTTTGGGTTTTATATTTGGATTCTGGTTGTTAAAAAAATTGGGTCCATCAGTCGGAATAAATGGCGATAAAAAATTTTGGGATGATACATGGGTTTATGGAATTTTGGGCGTGATTCTTGGCGGGCGATTGGGTTATTGTTTATTTTATAATTTGGATTATTTTATCACACATCCGTTGGAAATTTTTGCAATCTGGTCTGGCGGAATGTCGTTCCATGGCGGCGCAATTGGTGTTTTAATCTCGGTGTTTTTGTTCGCACATATTAAAAAAATAAATGCATTGTCGTTATTGGATATATCGGCGGTGGTTGTGCCGATTGGGTTATTTTTGGGTCGCATTGCAAATTTTATTAATATGGAAGTAATGGGCCGTGTAACGGATAAGCCATGGGGGATTGTTTTCGAACAATTTCCAAATGCAGAGCCGCGCCACGCCAGTCCATTATACGAAGCAGGGCTGGAAGGCATAGTATTATTCATAATAATGTTATTTGTATTTTATAAAACCAATTTGAAAAAAACTCCTGGTCGTGTTGCGTCCGTGTTTGTATTAGCATATGCGGCCTTTCGAATTTTTGCGGAACAGTTTCGTGAACCAGACATTCAAATTGGATATTTAACATCGTGGGGATTAACCATGGGCCAATTGTTATCTGGCGTAATGATTGCGGTTGGTATAATTTTGTGGTTTGGATACGATATAAAAAAGCGCTTGGCGCGAAAATGAATTTATGATATAATGAAAAAATAAGAGGAAAGGAATTTAATATGAAGGCAAAGATTTTTTCCATATTTTCGGCAATGTTATTGTCGGGCGGTGTCGCCAGTGCTGCGACCGTGTATCAGCCAGTTGTTCAACAACAAAACGGATATTACGGTTATCAACAGGCTCCTGCACAATATACAACGGGTTATGTTCCTGTGAACGCAGGATCCGTGCCAACGCAATATGCCCCAACAGGGTATGTCGCACAAACGGCGCAGCCGACACGTGTTTCTGGGTCTGTTCCAAATATTGGGAAAAGCGCGTCAAATCAACGCAAATATTATGATCCAGGGATGTATGATCGTTTGGCCGACAGTGGTTTATATATTGGATTGGGCGTTGGATATTCCGTGTCCACCATGGGCGGAATGCAGGCTGATGGGTATGATACATATAGCGCGGATTCGATTGGCCCATTGCCAATTCCTGGTGCCGCGGCCGAGGCTGATTTTAAAACAGATACAGTAATCCCATTTTCAGTATCATTGGGTGCCGCGATTAATTCTGAATTCCGAATTGATTTTTCATATACTCGTTATTCCGGGATATCGTATCCGGACGAGGTTAAAACCGACGTCGGCGGTTTCATGGCAACGGTCCCAGCATATGATGGCAGCATTAATGCGTCAACAACCATGTTGAATTTATATTATAATTTGGATGCGTACATGGGTAATATGTTGGGTGGAAAATTGCATCCGTATGTTGGTGCGGGTATTGGATTTGGTCAAAACACAATTTCGGATTACATGGTTTATGATGCAGAAGGGTATAATTTGGTGACAGATCAAACTCAGCCGGGGGATTTGACTGCGGTAAATAACATTACAGCATATCATTCCGGTGGCACAACTGAAAATTTCACATATATGTTAGAGGGCGGTGTTACAACAGACCTGTCTGGTGGGTTAAAATTGGATTTATTTGCACGTTATATGGGCTTGGGTAATGTTGAATCATCTGGCTCGGTTGTCGTAACCCAGGATGAATGGACCGCAGGGCCAATGAATGGTGGATCGGATGATGCGCTTTATACGGCAACATATCATTATACCAATGCGCGTGAAAAGGGTAGCTTGTCATCCGTTGATATTGGCGCGCGGTTGCGTATTCAATTTTAATTATCAGCAATTAAATTTACGCCACCAATACGGTGGCTTTTTTATATTTTTTGCGAAAATAATCAAAAAAACACTTGGTCGAAAATTCTTAATTTGTTATAATAAAATGAATATAAATCATTAGGGAATTTCGCGTGTTTAAAAAGGGTATTTTTTTATTACTGTCCATGATTGCGCCAATTGCAACTTGGGATGCGCGCGCCGCATGGGATTCCGACTGTGATGACGGCATTTGTGCCGAAATTCAAATCGATGCTGGTGATCCACCAATCAACGCGTCCGCGGATTATTGGGATGTCGCGGGCGATGTAAAAAATTCCGAAACATTATCATTAACCCAAACGGGAACCACAAATTCATCAATCGGCGGAAATGTTTATAACGGCACAGTTGATGGAATAAATTTGGATCCGTTAAATAACGGTGATGCTGTAACAATTTCTTTGGATTTTTCAACGCTGACTATTGGCGGCGATGTTATAAATGTTGCATCCGATATTTCAAATAATCCATCGATGTTAATTAATATTCGTGATGGCGGGTTTTTAACAGTTAATGGTGATTTTTATAGCGGAACTTTTTCAAATTTTGTCCAGGCCAAAGACACTGCAATCACACAGATTAACGCGGGCTCTGGATCTCAATTGATTTTTCAAAACATCGCAAATTACGGATTTGAATTTAATATTATATCGGGCGGTTCGTTGGAAATTGCATCTGTATCAAACGGGTACGGGTCAATGGAATTACAGGGAAATGATAATATACATGTTGCTGGGGATGTTGTTAATTTGGGAACTTCTTTGATATTATCATCAATCGGTATGTCAAATTCATCAATTCTTATTGATGGATATGTTGAAAATTCCGCCGGAAATTTATTAATTAATTCAGATAATGGAATTGTTGTTGGCGATTATGTTTCTGTGGACAATGGATCGACAACAATTTTATCTCTGAACGCTGTGCCTGGGACCAACAGGGAAATTTCAATTGGCGGCGGATTGGTGATTGATTCCGGGGATGTGTCAATTTCAAATTTATCAGATGGAGCCATAAGAATTGATGGCAACGTGTTGATTGCAAATTCTGGGCTTTTGTCTTTTGATTCAAGTGGGGACATTTTTGTTGGTGGAATTGATATTGATGCGACCAGTCATGTTAATATACACGCAGGCGAAATTGGTAATATGATTGTCGACGCATTGGGGGTATTGGATATTGCGGGCAACTTAAATTTAAACGGGACGGAAGAGGGCAACGGTTCTTTAAATATTTTGGATTCAAAAACTTTTACTGTAACCCATTCTGGCGCGGATAACATAATTGTTGCAGGCAGTATAAATATTGCCGATACATATTCTCTGATACTTTCAGGCGGTGGATTTCAATCCAACAACATCAGCAACATGGGCAGTTTCAGCGCCGATGGCGCATCGGGTTCATATAATGGGACTGCAAAAATATCAGACATGATTTCATCGAATGGATCGGCAACGGATTCATTTGTGTTACAGGATTTCGCATTAATTGAAATTGGTATGGATCCCGGGGCTGGTTTGGTATCAATTGAAAATTTGTCGGGATCCATGATTTTATCAACATCGTCCGGATCAATAAATATTGGGTATGACGTTGTCAACAGTGCGAACATATCAATGGTTGGCGACAACATATCCATGGGTGGGGATTTAAATAATTCCAACAAATTCGGGGTTGATGGCTTGGTGTGGTCTGTTTCTGGCGATGTTAATAATACGGGATATATGTTGTCGGGCAACGATAATGTTTATGCGGCCGGGGATGAAATTTCTGTGTTGAATTCAACAACAATTACAGGGGATTTAAATTTATCTGGAGCCAATACAGTTTTCGCATTAAGGACAGGGACTTTTTCAGCTGGGAATTTATCAACATTATTTCAAAGTAACATAAAAACATTTGTTTTAAATTTAACAAATGATGAAATTAATACCGGAAATATTTATAACGGGACAACGGATCTGGTTGCATTCAATTTAAATTCAGATATGTATTTAACTGCTGATATATTGGTTGCATCAGGTGATGTAATTAATACAGGAAATATTTTGAATATGTCCGCATCTTTGAACCCAGTTTTTATCGGTGGTAATTTATATTCCGGTACAATTGACGGAATAAATAAAATTTTGGGAAACAACAGCATAACGACAATTAATTCGATTGATTCTATACGAGTTGAAAAAGACATTGTTAATTTTGGTGCCCAAATGGATATAACGTCTGTGCCTGGTGCGTTTAGTGTTTTTGGGTCTGTGATTAATAATTCTGTTTTGAATGTTTCTGCAAATGTTATTCAGTTCGGCGCAAACGGTTCGGCCAGTAGCGTTGAAAATAATGTTGGTGCAATGATGGTGGTGGATTCGGCTACGTATATATTATTGGCCGGCAGTGCGGGATTGATAAATAGTGGCGATTTAACAATGACTGCAAATGAAGGTTTTATATCTGTGTCTGATGGTGCGTTATTAAATAATGCAGGGGCAGAATTAATTTTTGTTTCACAGAAAGCCGCAGGTGGTGCAGAAATTATATTACAATCAGTATCTAACAAAGGCGTTCTGACATTTTCATCAGGTCTTGTGTCTGTAAAGGAACACGTCGAAAATTTATTTGGCGCGGTTCAAACCATTAATGCCGAGGATAGTTTTGTTTTCGGAAACGGCGGCCCCAGTTATCTGGATAATGCGGGAACGTTCACATTAAATATGGGCATTTACGGGGCTGGCGTATTTAATGGATATTTTGAAAATTCTGGTGTTGCTAGTTTGTCGTTTAATTCTCTGATGGTATTTGGTGATATGGATAATTCTGGATTAATGACGCTGGACTTTTTGGGAACAAACGGTTATTTGGAAATTTATGATGATATGAATATTTCGGATTCCGTAGATAGCAAAATCGTTGTTGTGGGCGCATCAGGGGCCAAAATGAAAATTTTTGGGGATGCCAATATTGGGGGCGATTTAATTTCTTTGGCAACAGCCGATAGTGCGAATGGATCTTTGAATATCAGGATAAACGGTTTTGAATTATCATCTGATTCAAATATTATAATTGATGGGGATATTTTAACTTCTCAGGCCCTGTCAATAATAACCGATCAATTGACGGGAACAATTTCTGGTGGCGATTGGACAAATAATGGGGCAGGAAATGTTTCTTTGACATCCACGTCAGCATCATTTTTAGATGTTGTAAATAATGCAGTTATGTCATGGGATTTGGCGGACATAGCAACAGTGAACAGCTTTAATTCGGCATCTGGAAAATTGGATTTAACTGGAACTGCGTTAAATTCTGATTCTGATATTAATTTGTCGGGGTCTATTGTCATGGATGGGACGAACACAGCCACGGGTGGTGGTATTAATATTTTATCAGCTTTGTATTCCATAACATCAATATCTGGGGATATAGTGTTGGATTCTATTGTTGTTGATTCTGGAATGGATTTGAGTGTGGGCGCGGAAAATATAATTGTTAATGGATACATTGATAATGCAGGAACTCTGGATATGATTGCAAACGACACAATCGATGTTACGGGCAATTCAATCAATTCGGGCACCGCAGGTTGGAGCGCAGAAAGCATAAATTTTGCCGGAATCCTACGAAATTCCGGCACCATGACCTTGGTATCATCAATTGATACATTTGTTAATCATTTAATAACGGATGCCGGCACGACCAGCCAATTAAACCTGGATACTTATATTTTGGATGGAAACAATGTTTCGGTTGCCGGATTGCGGGCGGGCGATATTTCAATTGCTGGCGAAATTATAAACGATGGTTCTACAACAAATTATGGTGGGTCGGCAAACGTATTTCGTGATAATTTTACATTCATCACAACTGGCGCATTTCAAACCCAGGGCGGCATAGTAAATTCACAAACATTAACGATTGATTCTGGCGCAACTGTAACGATTGCGGATGGAATAACAAATAATTCTGATTTATTTATTAAAACCGTGGGCAACACAGTGATTTCGGGCGTATCTGTGAACAATGCCGGTTCAAATTTGATGGTTGATGCTGGGGCCGCATCAGTATTTTTTGGAAATTTGACCAATCTCAGTTCTGCTTCTATAATTTTGGATGGCGGCACGATGCAATTTGGCAATGTTGTAAATTCTGGGGAAATGGATTGGAATGCTGTGTCTGTTGTTTCTGTTTCCAGCCTTAAAACCAATCAAAACGCAGACAGTCAATTAAATATTACTGGAACAAAGTTAGTGTCGTCGTACCTGTTTGATGTTGGTGGAAATTTGATTTACGGCGCGGTGTCCGATTTTAATAGTGCTGGGTCTGTTAATATTTTAAATACTTATAATTATACAATTGTCGCGGATTCGATAAATGTGGATGGAGATATTACACAAGCATCGAAAACATTAACAATCGATTCTAAAAACGTAACAGTTAATGGGGGTTTGAACCGACTGTCTGGCAATATGATATTTAAATCATCGTATGCTTATTATGACGGTATTGGTTTGAACAATGGATTAAATGTATCGGTTGGCACCGATGTGTCAGAAGGGGTTAAATTTAATCAGTTAACATCATTAAATATTGGTGGAAATTATATTTTTAATGACGTCAGCGCATTAAACATTGCTGTGGATGATTTGACCCGCACAACGCCATACGTAACAGTTGGTGGTGATTTCATTACAAATTTAACCAATGGCAATAATGGACGTCAAATAAGTATCAGTTTATTTGATGTGTTAAATTTGGACGCAAATTCTGAAATTACATTGATTCATGTTGATGGCGATATTACTGAATTGGGCGATAGCGTAATGCGTTTTTTGAATGTTTACTTCTGTAATTTAACAGGGACACAATGTGTTGATTTGGCATCAACGACAAACGCATCCGGCGATTTAAATCCCCAAGATATTGTGTCTGGGCCCGATAACGATTTTGCTTATATTTACTATTTGTTGGGCGACCATGATATTAAAATTGTGTTTGATCCGGATAAATCGCCAGCAAAAATCCAAGAAATTCAGCCAATTGTCGAAGTGTCAGATAGCCCAACATCAAACGATGTTCAAACAGCAGGTGCGATGGATTCATTAATTGAAATGGGATTGATTAATGGCGGCTGGAATCCTGATTTTTCACATAATTATTTGCCCGTTATAACAACTTTGTTGCCAAACAGCCCATTTTCTGGGATCATGCAGGAATTATACCCATTATTACAAAATTACGAACTGGATAATAACCCAGACCCAATTCGCGATTTTGTATCGTTATTTAATATTCGCGGGGCAGAGCAAATTGCCCACAGTATTTCATTATCCAACAGAAATATGGCGTCAACGGTGTCCGGACAAATTATGGATACTTTTTTGTGGAAGCGTAATATAAACCGAAATAATTTATGGGCAGATTTATCATACAGTATGATTTCTCTGGATGGTATTTCGTATGGTTCTCCGGACGGCAACATGTTAACTGGCCTGGCTGGATTTGATCGTCGTATCAACCGTAATTTAATATTTGGTGGATTTATGGGTGGTGCTCGTAACGATATGGAAATCAAAATCAACAATCCAAAAACAACCGATACCAGCGTGCATTTTGGAGTATACGGTATCATGGGCCGCAAAGAAGCAGTAAAACTGTATGGAAATTTAATGGTTTCGTTGCATGAATTTGATATCGAGAGGGAACAGCAATACGTTGGTCATTTATCGGGATCGGGTTCTGCATTTGGTGTTTCAACAGAATGGGGCATTGTTCACAAAATTTGGGGCGTTTATGCCGCGGGTCGTGGATATATTCGCGCAGGATATTATTCAGGGTATGATTACACAGAACAGGAAAGCGACAACGATTATATGGTCGTAGAACAGGATGCATATGTTTCAATAACCCCAGGGTACGAAGCAACATTGGGCAAAAACATATATATCACCCGTATGTCTTATTTGCGCCCGTTTATCGGTTTGGGCATTGAATACGATGTTATGGGGATGGATAATTTGGATACTTCGTTCCATTTCGCAGGAACAAATGGCAATTTTGATTATTCTGGCGTATCGTCCGACGGTTTTTGGATGAATGCGCGCGCCGGTGTTGAATTTGCACACGCATATGGAACCAGCGTAAATGTTTCATACGAATATCATTACAATGCCGATGCTGTTGTAAATACATTGCGCGTTGGTGCAGAATTTCGGTTTTAATTAGTGTGCATATTAATAAAATGGCCCCGGACGGGGCCGAAATTATTTAAATAATTCAATCCATTCTTTCATTTTTGAATCGTCGCCAGGGCCGTATGTTACAATTGATGGGGTGTTTGATAAAATGTTATTTGCAACCGATTGAATGTCATTCAGTGTCGTTGCGTCAACAATATTAACCAATTCTGATATGTTATAAACATCATTAAATTGTAAATAATGCGATCCGAATATTTCCGCCCGGTTCATAGATTCTTCCATTGTCATCGCCAGGCGGGATTTTAAACATTCTTGGGCTCGGGACAATTCGGCGTCTGTTGCTGGGCGATCATTTATTATTGCGCGACATTCGGCCGCAATCGCACGAATGGTTTTATCAATGTTTTTTGGCTCTGTCGATGCAGATATAATTCCGGATCCGACATCTTCAAAGCTGAATCGTCCCGCGGATATATTATAAACCAGATTTTGTTTTTCGCGCACTTCGTCAAATAATCGTGATGACATTCCTGCACCCATAATGCGTAAAAACAGGGCTGTATGAACATCCAAAACCCGATTCAAAATATTCGTGGCTGGAAACGCGATTTTTAAATAAACCATATTTTGGTCAGCTTTGGCTTTATGTGTTTGTGTGGTTTTTAGTTTTGATGGAGTGAATTTTTCGGTTTTTTTGATGGTATAATCTGAAAACAACGTGTTTAACATATTCAAAACACCCTGTGGATCATCCAGTCCGGCGCCAGACAAAGAAATCACCATGTTTTCCGTTGTGTAATGTGCGTTCATATAATCAATTAAGTTTTCGCGTGTAAATGATTTTATATTTTTTTCATATCCGATAATTGTATGCCCCAGTGGCGATCCTCGAAAAATGTTTTCGATTAATTCATTTTCGATGACCGATTCTGGAATGTCTTCGTACATATTCAATTCCTGGAGTATGACATTCTTTTCCTTTTCCAATTCGTCCGCTGGAAAAATCGAATTTTTTAAAATATCGGCCAATAATTCCAATCCGGGTTTCAAATGTTCGTTTGATATTTTTATATGGTATGCCGTTACATCGAACCCTGTGTATGCGTTTATTATGCCGCCACGATCTTCTATGAATTGATTAATTTCGGCATATGTTCGATTTTTTGTTCCCTTGAATGCCATATGTTCCAAAACGTGCGAAATGCCAAATTCAGATTCTTTTTCATTGCGCGACCCAACATTAAACCATACCCCCATGGATGTTGTCATAACGTGATTTAATGGATCCAATATGACGGCGGTGCCGTTTGATAAATGGTGCAGGGCGGTTTGATTTTTCATGTTATCTTTACCTCTTGATAAATTAGATGAATTTGAAAAAATATTTATTTGATATTTCGTTGTTTTAATATCAAAAATCGGGCACGACCGTATGTGCGATCACGTAGTATTTCATATCCGGCTTCGATAGTTTTTGGTATTGGTTGGGTGACCTCAATTTCCAGTACCAGCAACGATTCCGGCGTTATTTTTGATGTTAATTTTTTTAAAAATGGATCAATTATGTCATATTGCGAATACGGTGGGTCGATGAATATAATATCGGAATCTCCAAATTTTGATACCGCGGACAGGGCGTCTGTATGCAAAATTGTTGCCATTTTATTCCCGGAAATGGACGAAATATTGCGGCGAATGCAATCAATTGAATTTTTGGAAATATCAGTAAAAACAATATGTTGCGACCAAGAACGAGAAATAAATTCAACTCCGAATGCGCCGCTGCCAGCGAACGCGTCCCATACTGTATTGACGGGCAATTCAATCAATCCATTTATCATGGAATAGAGTGCTTGTTTCGCCCGCATTGATGTCGGGCGCGCAATATCGGGCAGGCATAATTTTTTGCCGCGAAATGTTCCTGAAATTACTTGCATGCATTGGTCCTTTGATGCCATAATATCAGAAAAATAGGGGTTTTCAATGTTTTTTTTAGGGCGTCGAAACAAAAATCCGATGAAAACAGCGATCCAGTTGGCCAAAAAAGCCATGCGGCACGATGATGTGCCAATTGGTGCTGTTGTGGCGCGTCGTGGCGATCGTGGCGACTGGGAGGTTGTCGGGCGCGGCGAAAATCGCGTACAATCAAAAAATAACCCGATGGCTCATGCAGAAATTGTTGCTATTCACGAGGCGACCCGAAATCAAAAGTCAAAATTTTTGGATGATTGCGTCATATTTACAACATTAGAGCCGTGTGCTATGTGTGCAACAGCAATATCATTCGCCAGAATTAAGACGGTTATTTTGGCGGCCAGGGACATCAAGGGCGGCGGAATTTTCACAAATTCGCGCGTTTATGATACAGATTCGCATCTATTTCGCCCCGAAGTGATCGAAGATCTCGAATGTGCGGCAGAGGCAGGCCAATTATTAACCGATTTTTTCAAGAAAAAACGCCAGGACAAGGCCAAAAAACGACTGGAAAACATGATGAAAACGTGTAAGGCGCAGCAAAATTAATCCCGAAATTTTCGGGATTTTTCATATGAAAAATAGGTCGGATTGATCGGTACAAAGCTAAACAAAATCCAAAAAATATAAAAATAATTCAAATTTATAAAATTATTGTATGCAAATGTGTGTTTGGGGCGATGTGTTCGAAAGTGGCTGAAATATGCGAGGTGTAGGTAAAACGGAGTGTTCTTAATGTCGCATAATGTATATTATGAATAGTTTAGGATAAAACTAAACTGATTCATAATACGCGTTATGACGATTTGTTCTTTTCCTCCTTGTGAACATAAAACTACAAGGAGGTTTAATTATGTTTCGTTCTAGGTCTTATCGTGGCCGCCGTTCGGCTGGTCGTTCTCGTCGTTCTTATGGTCGTTCGTCTTATCACCGTAAGCGCGTCTCTCGCAAAACGCCTTTTGGCTCTCGCGGAGGAATTTTACGATGAATAAAATAATCAAAGCTGTTTTGTGCATTTTAAAAAATGCAACTATCGTCATCCCTCTTGTCGAGGGTGTAGTCTATTCCATACAAAATTTAGTTAATCCACCAAAAAAGGATGATAAAGATGTTGAAACGTCATGCTCATAATTTGAGCCATACCAAAACAAGTACCAATAATATGGGCTTAGTTTATCCGTCGACCCTATTCGAAGTGTTTCCAGGCGATTCATTTCGTGTTGAAGCCGCAAATTTAACTCGTTTTCTACCACAAGTTGCACCGACTATGCATGATGTATTTGTCGGTGTTGATACATACCAAGTGCCTTGGCGTCAATTATTTGATAAATTAGGTATTTCTTGGGATGATTTCTTGACTGGTGGCGAAGATGGTATGGCAAATCCATTAATGCCAACCGTTACTATTCCAGCAACTGGCTTTGAATCAGGCTCTTTGGCTGATTTCTTAGGCTTGCCAACCAATTATATTGACCCTGATACGGGCAATAAAGTCATTGTTGGCGCTGGTTTACAAGTTTGTGCCCTGCCCATAGTTTGCTATATGCATATTATCAATGAAAACTATCGTGATCAGAATTTCGTAAAGAAATTGGATTTAACCAAGTATGAAGATTTCATTAATGGTGCATATGAATTTCAAGATGCATCCGGTAACCCATTAGGTTATAATTTGCTCGTTGATGGTATATTTCCAAAAGCTTGGTCGAGAGATTATTTCGGTCGTGCCCTGCCCAATACTCAACGTGGCCCACAAGCGATGTTGCCGATTACTGGTGATGTTAATTTAACTCCTCCGATTGCTCCTGTTATTACAAAAACAGTGTTTAAGTGGTCTGAAGAGAAAATGATGCTATTGGGTAATGGAAATTCTAATCCTGCGCTGTGGCGAGGATTTAGTTTGACGTTTTTAAAGAACGTTGCTTACCCTGTATCAGAGTGGATTGAATTACAATCTGATAATGTTGCGGATAATCCTGTTTTGAAGATGTGGTGTAAAACGGTTTCTACCTCTGGTATTCCCGCTTTTACATATCAGCATATTTTAAAGGCTTCCCCGGATACGGTTATAGCTGGATTGCCTACTGGCTGGACAGGAGGTTTAATTATGCCAACAGCTCCAACTTATACAGCGGGAGGCCAATACGCGGATTTAAGTAATATTGAAGGTATTCAAACTACCGCTGCATCAATTATTGCATTCCGTATTGCTGCTCGTATGCAGGCTTTTGGTGAAGTATTACAAACTGCCGGTGCTCGTGCAGTTGAATTTACTTTGGCAATGTTTGGTGTTCGTATTCCTGACGAACGTATTCAGCGCCCTATTTTCCATGGCTCTTTCCGTTTGCCGATTGTGTTCTCTGAAGTATTGCAAACTTCGTCTACTGATGGCACATCCCCACAAGGTAACTTGGCCGGACATGGTATTACAGGTGGTAAAAATCAACCGTTGCATATTAAGGTAATTGAACATGGTTATGTCATGTCTGTTATGCATATTATGCCACGTTCTCAGTATCAAAATATACTTCCAAAGATGTATTTGCGTTCATCTCGTTTTGATATCCCAAATCCAATATTTCAACATGTTGGCGAACAGGATATTAAACGTGTAGAAATCTATCCAAATTCTGCAAATGGTGAAGAGTCTTTCGGTTTCGTTCCACGTTATTCGGAATTAATGCATATTCCATCTACGTTACATGGTCATATGAAAGATACGTTCTTACACTGGACTATGGCTCGTTTGTATAACAAAGGCGAACCTGTATTGTCTGCTGCTTGGCGTTATGAAAAACCCACTGACCGTTCATTCTCTGTCCGCGATGAAGACCAAATGCAAATCTGCATTGGCTATACCATTCATGGTCGCCGTGTATTTGCTCGTAATCCTCGTCCAGGCATTCATATAGTTTAAAGGAGTTGATTATGTGGAGTGCTATTGCTGCAGCTGGTGGAAATGTTTTGAACTTTCTATCTCAGAAAGATGCAAATTCCACCAATAAACAGTTATCTCGTGAACAGATGGCTTTTCAAGAACGAATGAGTAATACGGCAGTTCAGCGTCATGCCAAAGATTTGGAAGCAGCTGGCTTTAACCGTTTACTTGCAGCCGATGGGGGTGGTGCATCCACCCCTGCCGGTTCGTCGGCTACTATGCATGCGCCTACGGTAGATCCAATGGCGCTTGTTGCCATTCAAAAAGCTCGTGC
>JAVBPX010000008.1:0-25096 GCA_031549365.1 Alphaproteobacteria bacterium | reverse complement strand
CCACGACAAATAATTGTCGGGTTTTGTTGCCTCGCCCACCAGGGGCGAGGTTTTTAATATTGTTGTGATCTATATACATTGCGTTGCAATGGTTTTTTACTGGATCCTCTCGGCTATGCGATACGGATGACCAAGGGTTTGATGAGGGGTATTGTTGAGATTGGTGTGCTGCGCTCGCAATGACATTTGTGTTGTGTTGCAATGATTGTTGCGGAGTTGTGGCACAGAGGGATGATATTTTAATATACGCAGCGGAAGCCGTATTCGCGCATTGTTGCGCCTTCGTCTTCGACGCGATAGTCAAAGAATGGTGTTGGGCGAACAACGTTAAATGATGGACGATCGTATACCAATAATGTTGATTTTACATTACGACCACAAACATGGCGCATCATGTGTTCGGATACGGTTGTTAATACTTCGCGGGAATTTGCGTTAATGTCACCGCCGGATGAATTTTGCATTAATTGTAAACGCATTTCACGCAAATCGGATGATCCTAATAATATTTGGATTTTTACCATTGTGCCGCGATATTCTTCCCATTTTGTGTCAACGCGTGATGATTCCCAACGCTCGGCCATGCGGGTTTTTTCCTCGTCAGTTTTTGGGCGATATGTATCAACATTTGCATAGGCATTTTCAGATTCCATAAAACGCATTGTGCGTTCGTTTAAATATGGTGCCTCGTCCCCGCCGGAGGCATAGGCATCAGCATCATATACAGATTTGTTGGGATTCGACGATGGTGCGCATGCAGATACAGCAACGGCTGCCAATAATGCGAATAGTGATTTTTTCATGAATGACCTCTTTCTCTTATATGGATATTCTAGCACAGGATGGTTTTTTTAGGCAAGAGGAAAAAGGATGTTTTATCCCATGGATTAATGGGGCATTTTATTTTGTTATGTAAAATAAAGTATTGGAATAAATTTGTTTCAATAGCTTTGCCGCGCCATGTTGTGGTCAACAATGACAATAAATAAAAGCCCGGGGGTGGCCCCGGGCGAATTGTTCCAATTAAATTTTCGAGATGCCAAAATAAATTCAGCATGACGAAAAATCTATTAGAATTGCAAGTTCAGACGTGCTCCGCCTTCTACTTTTACACTGGTTGTGTTCTGAGAATTATCGCTGAACGCATCGTCCATTGTGTATTCTGCATACAATGCAACCTGGGTGTTGTCTGATAATTGGCGAGCAATGGACGCATTAAAGATGTATTCGTTAAATCCATCTTTTTGGTTGCCCATATTTGCTGCCTTTAATCCATTGGCGATAGCTGTCGCGCCACCGTCAAGCAGAGGGTTGCCCAGTGATTTTAAATCAATATTAACATCTGCAATTTTATTATTTGCGTGATATTTATATGTGAAAGAACCGCCCAATGACCATTTTTCATCAATTTGCCACATGGATTTTAAACCAGTGGAGTAATCGTTTGTGGATTTCAAATCAACTTTGATTGTTGTTGGAAATGCAGCAGCGATTGGTGCCCCGCCAGCCAAAGCATTAAAGAATGCATCTGGAACTTCGTTGTTGATTTCGTTGTTGTCATCGCCAAAGCTGTGGTGGATTTCAGCAAAAACAGCAGCTGTGAAATCATCCCATGTTTTTCCAAAACGAGTTCCGCCAACGATACCATAACGGCCAGTGGTATAGTTTTTGTAATTGAATACCAATGGTTTCAATTGAGGGTTTTGAGCCAATACCAAATCTGCTTCCATTGTGGATACGCCAGCCAAGTGAATGTCCCCGTATACGTCCCAAATCATTGGGCTTTTTTCAGACAAGATACGATAAATTAAGCCCAAACGTCCGTTTGATAATCCAGAACGATCTGCGTCACTGTTGTCTGTGTATGATACTGCGCCCCACATTGCCAAGCGGTCTGTGATTCCGAATCCAAGATCTTCGTAAACGCGATATACTGGCCATTGTGATTCGCCGGCGTCGCCTTTGGCTTTTTCAATGTAGTTATTATCTACTTCTTTGTACATAACACCAACAGAAGTTTTTGAATAAAAATTTCCTTTGGCTGGTGCGTACAGTGGGTTTTCCATGTTGGTAGGGGCAGCGAATGCCGAGCCAGCAGCGATAGTCAAGGCCAGGAATGATGCTCCCATCAAAGTTTTCTTCATTTGTTTTACCTTTTTTTTAGTTAAATTCAGGACTTGTAAAGAGTCCTGGTTGATAGGGTAGCGAATTTTGTCGTGGATGTCAAAAAAAACTTTCGCTGGACATTTGGATTAAAATCATATAAAGCATAAAAATAAAGTTGACAATTTGTTGTTTTAGGATAAAATAAATCGGTAAGAACAGGATCTCGAGGATAAAATGGCAAAAAAACCAAAGCATAATAAATATAAAACGCCAATTCATGGAAACATGTTGGGGGATTTTGACTTGGAAGCCATGGATAAATTACAAATTTTACGTGATCAATTCAAGGCCCTGGAAGCCGAGGCCAAGGATAATAACAAAATGTCTGCAGGAAATACGTCTGGTGTTGTGTTAGTTGGTCCTCCAAAAATGCCAAATATTACGATGTCGACACAGTATGTATTAGAGGTTGTTTGTAGGCCAGAGCCTGTAAAATCAATTTCAGATTTTGAAAAAGAAAATGATTTATTGGCAGATCGAATGTTATCCAATATGGATGCTGGTTCCAAAAAATTGGCTGAAAAACATAATATTATGTTCGAAAAAAACAAAAATGTTAGGATCCGTTTGGGACATCGTGACGGGAGATTAGTTAAAAAAATATATATTCATGATAGCTTGGTTTATGTTTCTGAATCGGATCGTATTAATCATTGCTATATTGATCCAAAATTTACTTTGGGGTATGAATTTAATCAGAGATTGAACGTAAATCTAGACGCAAAAATTGAGTATAAAAAAGAAAAGATATTAATTTCCGAGGATGGACGTCGGGTTTTATTGGATGGTGTTGTTGGCTTGTCAAAAATGAAATATTATCCGAATATATTGGTTTATTATAAAACATCGGATTTATTGGAAAACCCAAATGCAAGATCAAGGCTATCCATGGTGTCGGATGATTTTAATGAATTATTGTTAAACAATTATTATCGTATCAAGCCGATGACGAATGGTGCGCTGGTTGCACAGAAAGAGTCGAGCAGTATGTCCGAATTATACACACGTGACGGAAAAACATTATTAATGGAAGCCATTAATTTTTCCGAAGGCAAGGGAAACGGTTTGCGTGAAGATACAAGGTTTCAAGAAAATGTGTTTTCATATCAATTGCCAAATCAAGGTAGATTTTATGCGGGATTAATGTCAAATGACGGTATGCGGGTTTTATTTAAAGGTGTACATTGTTTGAGCATAAGTAAAAGGGATGAAAGATTATTATGGGCAACCAAGTTTAAAGATAATTTAGAGCCATGGGATTCATTTACAATTTTACGATCAGGGGATAAAAATAAAATTTTATTGGATGAAATTTACAAGGCAAGATTCGAGGATGAAAATGATTTGGCTTTTTGTCCAAACGGTAATGATGAAACAAGATTTATCGCGAAGTTGTCAGATGATGCAAATTTAATTGAGTATTTTATTCCACATAATGATTATTTGTATAGCAAATATTATAAAATGCCGGAATTAAAAATGGGGCAGGCTGTTCGCAATTTGTTGAATTTTCGCAAAAAATTCCGTTAATTTACTTGAAATCATAGTGATGTGTGTTATAATCAGCGCGTGATTTTACACGAACAAAGGAATATATCATGGCAGAAAATCCGCAGCGCGCAAGTTATGTCGAGCGTTTAAATAAATTGGAAGAATTGGGTGTATGTGCTTATCCTCATATTTTTAAACCCCAAGCAAAAGCAGCCGATTTACAGAAAAAATACGAAGGATTAAAAGCTGATGAAAAAACAACGGATGTAACAACTGTTGCCGGACGAATTTATGCGTACCGTAATTCCGGTATGTTTATGGATATTCGTGATGCGTCTGGTAAAATTCAATTGTTTGCAAATAAAAACGCGCTGGATGAAACAACAGCCGTTGTATTAAAACTATTACGTGTTGGGGACTGGATCGGTGTTACAGGGACATTGGGTAAAACATCAACCGGTGAATTAACAATCACAGTCCAAGAAATTGTTGTGTTGGCGAAAACTCTGTTGCCTATGCCTGAGAAATTTCATGGATTATCCGATACAGAAATGCGTTATCGCCAGCGGTATTTGGATATGATTATGAATGAGGATTCCCGCGAGACATTAACAAATAGATTTAAAATTACATCTGAAATTCGTCATTTTATGGAAGGACGGGGCTTTTTGGAGGTTGAAACACCAATTTTACAAGAACAAAAAGGTGGGGCAACGGCGAAACCATTTATTACGCATCATAATTCATTGGATCGCGATTTGTTTATGCGTGTTGCGCCGGAACTATATTTAAAGCGTTTGATTATTGGTGGGATGGAACGCGTATTTGAAATTGGTAAAAATTTCAGAAACGAGGGGACCGATACAACACATAATCCTGAATTCACAATGATGGAGGCATATCAACAATTTGCCGATTATAACGATATGATGGATTTGGTTGAACAATTGGTTTATTCGTTGAATATGAAATTTAATGGTTCGTCCAAGATGGTTTTTGGTGATCATACGGTTGATGTTACTCCGCCTTGGCGTCGTGCTCCGATGTTGGATTTGGTTCGTGAAAAAACAGGCGTTGATTTCATGGAAATTCATGATGATGTTGCCGCCCGTGCCAAAGCCAAAGAATTGGGGGTTGATGTTGAAAAAGATGCAACTTGGGGGCATGTGGTCGAAGAAGTGTTTAACGAACGCGTCGAAGAATCATTAATTGATCCTGTACATGTTATTGATTATCCTGTCGAAATTTCGCCATTGACCAAAACACATCGTGGGTGTGAACGTTTGGTTGAACGTTTTGAAACACGTATGTTTGGGATGGAATTATGCAATGCTTATTCCGAATTGACCGATCCGCGTGATCAGCGTGCGCGATTGGAAAAACAAGCCGCAGCGCGTGATCGTGGCGATGACGAAGCCGACATGATGGACGAAGATTTCATTACAGCATTGGAATACGCCATGCCACCCACAGGCGGTATTGGAATTGGAATTGATCGGTTGATTATGTTGGTGTTGAATAAACAGTCAATACGGGATATAGTTGCTTTTCCAATCCTTAAAGAGAAAAAGTAACGAAAACGTCTATACGACTCGTTTTGATTACTTTTTACAGATTAATATAAAATTTAAAAACGCGTGATTATCACGCGTTTTTCAGTTGTGCTTATATTATGTTTAAAAATTGTTTTGATTATTTTTTGTCAGTTAATATTACTATAAATTATGAAAATTAGTGTTTGCGAAAGGTGTCCAATTGGATGATTTTTTCGTTTTCGTCTTCCAGTGGTAATTCCAATTTGGGTTCGTCATTGATTTCATCGTCTGGGTGAAATTGTAGTGTGAACTCGACGGATGGGTCGCGAAATTCAATCAATGCGGCAAATGGGATGCGGACAAAAAATGGGCGGCCATCGAATGTTAGGGTTACTCCGAATTCATCCTCGGCTACGTTTAAATTTGAAAATGCGTTTTGTAAAACGATTGTCATAGTATCTGGGTATTTTACGCGCAAAAAATCAGGAATTTTAATGCCTGGGAATCGTGTTTTAAATGTGATATAGAAATGATGATCGTCAACCAAACCGTATGATTGGGTGAGGCGTAATGCTTCGCGTACGATGCCGATCAGCGCATTTTCCAACAGCTGTTGATAATCCAATGTTTTTTGGGACATTTTATCCATTTCCTTTCTTGCTAGATAACCGTTGCATAATTTAGATTGAAAATCAAGAAACTATTTTGGTGATTTTAACGATTTTTACTTGAAATTCGCCTTCAAATGAGTTATATATACCCCGTTATCCTATTTTTGAACCCGGAGATTTTTCATGTTTTACCCATATATGCCAACGTCGACCGCACAATGGTTGATCGAAAATACAAAATTAACTTTTGAACAGATTGCAAATTTTTGTGGATTGCATGAATTGGAAGTTACTGCTATTGCAAATGCTGAAACCAGAAAAATGCAGGGTTTGAATCCGATTTTAAACGGTCAATTGACTCGTGATGAAATTTTACGTTGCGAATCTGATCCAGCAGCGCGTTTGGAATTAAATGATAGCGCGATTGCAGCACAAAAATCACAACCAAACAAATCAAGATATATACCATTGATTCATCGTCAAAACAGAATTGGCGGGATTTTATGGTTGTTAAAAAATTACCCAGAATTGTCAGATACTCAGATTGCAAAGTTATTACGTTCAACAAAAAAAACTGTGGAAGCATTGCGCAATAAAACACATTCTTCGTTGGGATCTGCTACGATTCAAAATCCGATTGTGTTGGGATTAACAACCGAGGGTAGCGTTCAAGAAGCCGTGGCCAAAGCCAAAAAGAAATCTGATTCGAAAAAAGAAGTTGTTGCGGAATAATTTCGCAACGCTTTTCATCGATAACGCACAGCCCATAGGATTATCATGACGAAACCAAATATAAATATTGATACTGCGACACAGTTTTTAATTGATACTTTGCCGGAAAATTTAAAAGATTTAGCCCAACACGCAAGTGAATCGGGCTATCTCTCGTTAATGGAATTTAATGCCGCGGCCGAAAATGACGAATTGGTTGATGATCAATTGGACGAAGTATTATCATTTTTTAAACAAGATTTAGGGTTGGAAATTTTGGAGTCTGAAGTTCCGGTTTTGGAACGTGTTGAAGAGGAAGAAGACGAAACAAATTCCAGAATGAAAAATCGTAATCCTTTTGATGCTAATAATGATTTGTTGGAATTTGATGACGAAGAATATGATTTTTATGCAAAACAATTAAATAATTCGAATATTGGGCCAGTTACAATGGTTCAAGATTCTGTTCAATCGTATTTAAAGGCAATTGGTTCGATTCAATTATTATCTGGGCCTGGCGAAGTTGCAATTGCCCAACGAATTGAAGCAGCCAGCCGTTTATTGGTTTATGGTTTGTGTGAATCGCCTATGACAATTCGATCTATGTTAAATTGGTATCAACAATTATTGAATGACGAAATAAAATTACGTTACATTATTAATTTGGATGTTATGTATTCGTCTGATGCTGATATGAAGTCGGTCAAAGAATTGGATATGGTTATGCGTGCCAAGGGTGTTGATGATATTGATGGTTTGGATGACGAAGATTTGGAAGATACGTTGGATGAAGAATCTGTGGTGGATGAAACCGAAGAATTGGGCGAAGATTCAGATGATATGAATCGTGGTGCGTCCGGTACGCCGATTTCAGTAATGGAAGAAAATTTATTGCCTGTTGTATTGGATTTGTTTGCGCAAATTAAAAAAATATTTACACAATTTGAAAAATTGCAAAAGCAACGTTTGTTCGATTTGATTGAATCAAACAAATCGGATGAAGCATTGGAAAAGAAATATGTTAAAGTTCGTGCTGAATTATTCGAATTGGTTACAAAAATTCGTTTGCACGATGATCGAGTTAACGAAATATTGGAAGCTTTGACCGCCCGCAATCAATTATTGATGGGATTAGAGGGTAAATTATTACGTTTGGCTCTGGCATCCAAAGTTAAACGCGAAGATTTTTTGGAACAATATCAGGGTAACGAATTGAATCCAAATTGGATTAAAAAGATTTCAAAAATCAAGTCGCCTGCGTGGGAAAGATTTGTGAAAAATCACGCCAAGGATATTCAAAAAATTCAATCAGAAATCAGTGCTATTGCGACCGAAACTGGCTTGCCGACCGGTGAATATCGCAAGGTTGTTGAATTGGTAAAAAAAGGTCAGACCGAAGCTGCACGTGCAAAACGTGAAATGATCGAAGCCAATTTGCGTTTGGTTATCAAATCTGCGAAAAAATATTCAAACCGTGGATTGGGATTGGAATTTCCAGATTTGGTCCAGGATGGGAATATCGGTTTGATGAAAGCTGTGGATAAATTTGATTATCGTTTGGGTTATAAATTTTCAACGTATGCAACATGTTGGATTCAACAGGGTATTTCCCGTTCAATCGCGGATCAGGCCAGAACAATTCGAATCCCAGTTCATATGATTGAAAATATTAATAAAATTAAAAAGGCATCGCGTCAATTTTTACACAAGCATGGACGTACTCCGACGGCCGAAGAATTGGCGAAAATTGTTTATATGCCTGTGGATAAAATTCACAAAGCGATGAAGATTAATTTAAAGCCGATCAGTTTGGAATCCCCGGTTGGTAACGAAGACGACAGTACACGTATGGATATTATCCAGGACGACAATGCGATTGATCCGTTTACATCCGCCGCCCAAAAGAATTTGCGTAACATTGTTACTTCGATTTTATCGACATTGGATCCAAAGGAAGAAACAGTATTGCGTCAACGTTTCGGGATGAGCACGAACAAAACATCAACATTGGAAGAAGTTGGAGAATACATTGGCGTTACACGTGAACGTATTCGTCAGATTGAACAAAAGGCGTTGAATAAATTGAAGCATCCTTCGAGGGCGCGGAAACTTCGCAGTTTTGTCGAAGATTAAAATCAATGAAAACGCATCATCTGGATGCGTTTTTTATTTTCTCGGAGGTATCACGTATGTTTATATACGCTCAACCCCTTGAAAATAAAATAACCCAACCATCTGATACGTTTTGACTGATTTTACATTTAAATGGTACGCGCTCTTTGGTTTTTGAAAAACAAAATGTCTATATGACTCGTTTTGATGTGTTTTATATATTTTTGATTTTCTCGAAAATAAAAAGAACCCGCCGTATCATCGTAATTTAAAATGTTTTGAGCTTTGTTATTTTTCTTGCCCGCGGTTCGATCCCAGTATCGGAGTAACAAAAAATCCTCAATAAATGGGGATATTTTTATTACTGGAGGCCGAGACCGGAATGTAATTCCCACAAATATATTTGTGGGCCCCTTTCCATTCTCGTACGGCTCGAACTTCGCAATGCTCGTTCTTGCCTACTCCGAAGCGAACCGAGCAACTTTGTTGCGGTCGGTTCAATTCCAGGGCCTTTGCCCCAAAAAACAAAAAACCATTCGTATGAATGGTTTATTATTTTCTGGAGGCCGAGACCGGAATGTAATTCCCACTCGTAAACTCGTGGGCCCCTTTCCATTCTCGTAAGAGTTTCGCGGCGTTACACTTGCAAAACCCAACTCCGAAGCGAACCGCGGTTCGATCCCAGTATCGGAGTAACAAAAAATCCCCAATAAATGGGGATATTTTTATTACTGGAGGCCGAGACCGGAATCGAACCGACGTACAAGGATTTGCAGTCCTCTGCATAACCACTCTGCCACCCGGCCAGTACGCATAATTATAATGACTTTTCGATTCGGGTCAAGTGCAAATCATATAATTTTATTCAAAAAAACGTGATTTATATGCTTTGATTATGTCTTCGGGGGTGTCACAGATTGTCATGTTGTATTCTGTTTGTGATCCGATGAAGCCCTGGGATACCATGTGGTTTAATACTGCGCCAAATCTGTTCCAGTATCCGTTTGTGTTTAAAAAGTAGATTGGTAAATTTGTTTCGCCGATTTGGTGCATGGTCATGATGTCGGTTACTTCGTTCATTGTGCCCATTCCGCCCGGTAAAATGCAAAATGCGTCGGATAATTCAATCATTCGGGCCTTGCGTTTTAATAAATCTTCTTTGACTTCGGTTGGCATTCCGGCCAAGACAGGTTCGCGTTTTGATATTAATTCTGTGGTAATCCCGATGCCAGATCCGCCGTTTTCGAGGACCGAACGTGCAACTGTTCCCATTAATCCCGTATCGCCGCCGCCATATACCAATCCGATTTTTTCCGCGGCCATTAATTTACCCAATTTTTCAGCCATTTCACGGTAAATTGGATCAATCCCATCGCGGGCGCCGCAATATACAGCCATTGCAAATTTTTTACCATTGTTCATCATTTTAAATCCTTTGTTATTTCATATGCGCGCATTATACCATATTTTTGAATGTTTGCCAAACGGTTATTGATTTTTTCCGGCTTGTGTGCTATTTCATTTGTTATGAATTCAAAATTTAATAATTTTATGAATGGCTTTGTTTCAAAATATCCAGGGACGCGGGTGGTTGTTGCTGTATCCGGGGGTGCGGACAGCATGGCGTTAATGCATATGTTGGCCGAATATTCAAAGATTTATAAAATTTCAATTACCGTTTTAACAGTTGATCATGGGTTGCGCGTTGAATCCGCGGACGAAGCGCGCATGGTTAAACGATATGCTCGTGATTTTGGACTGGAACATTTTACTTTGGCTTGGTCTGGGGACAAACCGGATACTGGTGTGGAAGAGGCTGCCCGGACGGCACGATACAATTTAATGATTGAATTTTGTAAAAAAAATAATATTTCAAATTTGTTTTTGGCTCATCATGCAGATGATCAGATTGAAACCTTTTTGATTAATTTAGGCCGTGGGTCTGGTGTATTTGGATTAGCTGGAATGCGCGTTGTTTCAAAACGGGATTCTGTTAATCTGGTTCGTCCGTTATTAAATTACAAGCGTATCGATTTGGAGCAATATTGCAAACAGAATAATTTGGAATATGTTATGGATCCAATGAATGATGATATGGATTTATTGCGCGTTCGTGTTCGAAAAAATCGCCATGTTATGGACGAAATGTTGGGAATAACGGATGATCGGATTTTATTGGCTATTAACCATTTGGGGCGTGTTCGCGATTCTGTTGAACATACAATAGACCGAGTAATTTCGGAATTGGAAATTGCTGATAATCGTGTTGTATTTAAATCAAATATTTTATTGGATTTGCCGGTCGAGGTTCAATTGAAGTTGGTGAGTCATTTAATTCAAAAAATTGGCGGTGGCGAATATCCTGCCAAGTTCGAATCAATTAAACGAATTTTAAATATGATTTTAAATGATCCAGATAATGCAATGACATTGAACCGTTGTTATATTCGAATTTTAAATGGTCGAGTTTTAATTACGCGCGAGGGTGAAAGTAAGTCTTTTAATTGTTAATTTGGCCTTGTATTTTTGGCTATTTTGTATTATGTTTAACGGGTATTAAATAAGGATGAAAAATGAAAAAAGATAAATCAATAATTTATGCAATTGTCGCGTTGGTGGTTTTGATTGGAATATTGGCAATGCCGATTAAACAACGTCGTGATTCTGTGATCAAGGCTCCGTCGACCGTTACAGAACAAGTTATTACGGACAAGCCTGTTGCAAAAAAAGAAACACCAAACATTATTAAAATGGCGGCCGAACAATCTGCAAAAAAGGGCGAAATTGTAAAATTGTCTTTTTCAGAATTTATGAATGCGGCCAAGGATAAAAAATTAAGTACTGTGGTTTTAAAGAAAACCGAGGCAACAGGTAAAACAGTTGACGGCAATGCGTATCGCGCCACTATTGTGTATGACGCGGAATTGTTATCAAAATTATCGGATATGGGTGTTGATGTGTCGGTTGATGATTCCATGAGCGTATTGGAAGTGATTGGCGGGGCATTGCCATTGATTTTTGGTGTTTTGTTATTATTTTGGTTATTTCGCGGAATGCGTGGTTCGGCTGGTGGTGGAATTGGTGGTATGATTGGGCGTCGTGTTATGGCTGTCAGCCAGGTCAAAGGAAAAGTTACATTCAAAGATGTTGCTGGCATTGACGAGGCGAAACACGAAGTTGAAGAATTGGTCGAATTTTTACGTAATCCTGCGCGTTTTTCACGTTTGGGCGGTCGTTCACCACGTGGTGTTTTGATGTATGGTGCTCCTGGGACGGGTAAAACATTATTGGCGCGCGCCATTGCGGGCGAGGCCGATGTTCCATTTTTTACAGCATCCGGATCGGATTTTTCGGGGATATTGGTTGGATTGGGCGTCAGTCGTGTCAAAGAATTATTTGAAACTGCGAAAAAGCATGCGCCGTGCATTGTGTTTATTGATGAAATTGATGCGATTGGGCAACATCGTGGCAAGGGTATTATGCCATCCGATCAGGATCGAGAACAAACATTAAATCAATTGTTAATTGAAATGGACGGGTTCGAAGCAAATTCCGGGGTCATCATTATTGGTGCGACAAATCGTCCCGATGTTTTGGATGCCGCGTTAATGCGTCCGGGACGTTTTGATCGATCCGTATATATTGATTTGCCGGATGTTCGTGGTCGTTTGGAAATTTTGGAATTATATGCCAAAAAAGTTACAATGGATAATGATGTGGATTTGTCCGTTGTTGCACGTGCAACACCCGGGTTTTCAGGGGCAGAATTGGAAAATTTATTAAACGAAGCCGCATTATTGGCCGTTCGAGCAAATCATGTGTCAATCATGCAGGATGATATCGAAGAAGCCAAAGACAAAATCATGATGGGACCGAAAAAAGGTAAAAAAATGTCCCAAAATGATATTAAATTGACTGCGTATCACGAAGCTGGGCATGCGTTTGTTTCCGTTCATTATGCAGATATTACAGATCCAATTCACAAGGCAACAATTATTCCGCGCGGCCGTGCGTTGGGTATGGTTCAACGTTTGCCAATTGATGACAAGGTTTCAATGACTTTGGCAGAAATTCGTGCTGATTTATCGATTGCTGTGTCGGGTCGCGTCGCCGAAGAATTATTTTTTGGGCCGGATAAAATTACAACGGGTGCCGCGGGTGATATTCAATCTGCGACATCGATGGCGCGTCGTGCTGTTACGTTGGCCGGGTTATCGAAAAAAGTTGGAATGGTTGCTGTATCCGAAACCGAAGTGCCATGGGGCCAGGTTCGTCCATTGGAAAATGTATCGGATAAAACAGCCGAATTGGTTGATGCCGAAGTCCGTCGCATGATTGATGAAGCATATACGGATTCCAAAAAAATCATTACGAAAAACAAAGCGCGGGTCAAAGCAATTGCCGATGCGTTGATTCAATATGAAACATTGGACAAAGACGAAATTGAAGCATTGGCCAAAGGTAAGACGATTAAACGTAAAGAGGTTAAGCCGTTACCGCGTGAAACTTCGTCCGTGCCGGTGTCGAAATCGGTATCAAAAAAAAGTCGTAAGTAAAACTTTTGAAATGTTTTGTAAAATAAAAATAATCCTCGAAAATTTCGGGGATTATTTGTTGTGTGGTCAAATTTATATTTCGTGGGACAAGAGAAAGTTTTTTGCGTGAATATTGAATAAACGCCAAAAGCTGGATTGATTTTCAATGCCTTGGTATAAATGTCCTTCGCCTGGTAATATTATTTTTACTTTCATTTTGTTCGGGAGATTTTTTACGAATTTTTCGATTGATTTTACCGGAACTTCGGTATCGTTTGCCCCCATTAATGTAAATACAGGTAAATCGATTTTTGTTGGGTCAAAGAATTCTGGGTTTAGGTTGCTGACCTCGCCAAAAATGGCAGAGGGGCAAGAACGTTCATATTTAATCCCGCCGATTTCCATTTTTATAATTTTTGTGCGTTTTAAAAATTCAGAAAAAGTTGGCGTTTTTTTCCCGTATTCCATAGCCATTTGGTTTGCAATTTCGGGTATGATTTGGATGCCGTTTAAGTTGCTTTGATGCATAAAATCTTTGTATTCAGGGGTCCTTTCGCCGAATTTTATTGCTGCACGACGTGTGGCTAAATCCTTGTCCGCATAGGGGGATATTAAAATTATTCCGTTAAATGGGTTTGTTTTATGTTCAGAAATATAATTAATTAACGTTGTGCCCCCCAAACTGTGGCCCACGCCAAAACATTTTTTTTCGGTTAAATTAGTTTCGTTCCCAATAACATCAACCCCAACAGACAATGATTCATAATGATTTTGATATGTTAATTCGGACACATCCCCACTTTGTTTAATGGATAGTGGAGTTCGTATTTTAGCAACATTACAACCACGTGCGTAAAGTTTTCGTTCAAATGTTTTCATTAAAATTTCATCGCAATCGCCCAATAATCCGTGGATCATGATTGCTGTGGCGCAATTTTTGTAATCACGATGCGTCTTGATTTCGACATTGACATCAAGTTTATTTGTTTTGGTTTTAGCTGTAATTTTTTTTATATCAAAACTTTTTTCAGTGTTACATAAGAGAGGGTCTGATGACATGGCTTTTTTCTTAAATCCTTTGTTGTGTGTTCCAATTATAGGCATTTTATCAGAAAAGTCAAGTTTTGTATAAAGCGATTTTAGAATTATAAAATACTTGCATTATTTGGTAAAAGTGATATAAATTATTTGTGTTGCAGGTGTGTAACACCTTTTTTTATTAAAATTTTAGAGGTGTATTTAATGTGTTATAAAAAAGTTTTATTTTTATTGTTTGCAATTATTCCGAATATCGCAGGGGCGATTTCGTTGACATTGGATCAGGCTGTTGAAAAAATTATGTTTGTGTCCGATGATTTGAAAAAAGCGGAAATGAATATTGAAAAAATGGAAGCTGTGGTTGATCAAGCAAATTCCAAACGTTGGTTTACGCTGGATGGAAATGCATCATATACGAATAATATTAATGTTCGCCAACCGGGTGATCCGGCCGTATTGCCGGCGGGAATTCCGGGAGTTGGAGGTTTGGAAATTCCAAATAATATTGGAAATCTGGGCGTGTCTTTGACCCAGCCAATTTATACATTCGGTCAGATTGGTCAAGCAGTTAAGAGCGCCAAGAGCGCGTTAACAATGGCCACATACGAACGTGAAGTTTATAGACGTGAAATTCGTGCGATGGCGGTTCAGATTTATTATGCTGCGAAAATGTCGGATGAATTGGTTGTGATTGCTGAAAAATCATTGAAAAATGCAGAAAAGTCTGAAAAATTATTGAAAAATTCAGGAGCCCAACGTGCAAATCGGGCGAATTTGATCAAGGTTTCAGCGGATATTGCCGCACGTAAACCAGTATTGGAAGATGCAAAGATTCATCAAGATCAAGCATATCGTTTATTGCGAGTTATGGCAGAAATTGACGACAATGAGCCAATTAAATTGGTTGATGATTTTCCAAAGGAATTTAAAAAATTCAGCCAGGAAGATTTATTGGCAAAGTTAGAAGCAAATCCAGAATTTGCATTATTGGATTCCAAAGTTAAATATCATGAATATATGGCCAGTTCCAAGCAAGCCGCGCGTTATCCAACATTGGGTGCGCAAGCCGGGTATGATTATTATGCATTACATACCGATGCAGATATGTGGCACGGGATGAAACAACAATCGGCCAGTGTTTCATTGGGATTGACCATTCCGTTGTTTGATGGTGGTGCTGCGTCTGCTGCGGCAACCCAGGAATATCAGGAAGCTTCGAAAACGCGCCAGGATTTGCATTATTCCAAAAAAATGAAGCGCAAAGATTTGATAGATGCGATTGATCGCTATCACAGGATGGTTGATGTTTACAAAGCACAACAGGAAGCAAATGTTTTGGCAGGGAAATCATATAATATGTCGTTGGATCGTTTTCAAGCAGGTCAGACGTCTGCGGTTGAATTGAATGATGTTGAACAATCTCTGACTCGTACCCAGGTTGGTTTGGCAAATACTCTGTATGATTTGGCCTTGACCGAAGCAACGATTCAAAAATTGACGGAGAACGTTAATGATTAAAACAATTGCAAAGCACAAACGTTATTATCGCTTTATTATTTTTGCCGGGTTGATGGTGTTTTTGGTTGCTGGTCGTATGTCCATTATTCATTTAGAGGCTAGAAAAACTGTTTATAATATTGATCGTTTGCACCAAGAGGTTGGATTGCCTGTGACTGGGGTGGATGTTGCAAAATTCAGCGAAACATTTTATCAGCCTCTGACGGTTGTTCGTGTTGGAAATTCAAATATTTTCAAAGCGTATGTCGGGCCTGATGACAAAAGTACTTTGGCCACGGGCGGTCGTGTTACATTAAAGTATCATGATAAAACATATAATGGTCGTATTGAATCAATTGCAAACAAAATTGATTTGGATATTGGTTTGTATGTTGTTCGAATAAGTATTGTTGCAAGTGATTTGGATGTGCAACCTTTTTACGAGGTTGGGGCGGAATCAGAAACTGTGAATGATAAAATTATTATTGATCGTTCATTGGTTTGGCAGGACGAAGATAAATCGTATTTCGTATGGGTGATTGAAAATAATCGCGCAAAAAAGCGCAATGTTGTTTTGGGTTTGTCCAATCAGTATCGTGTGGTTGTTAAATCTGGTTTAAATGTTGGGGACGTTGTTATTACAAGCGATGTAGGTCCGCTGCGTGATGATTTGTTAGTTGAACGTGAAAAAGATGGTGGTTTGAATGATTGAATTTTTCGTTAAACGTCCCGTTACAACGGTGATGTTTGTTTTGTTTTTCGTGTTGTTGGGTTTGGTTGCTTATCCAACCATGAATGTCGAAAGAACGCCAGCCATTGATTTCCCGATGGTGTCAACAACCGTTGTTTATCCAGGGGCGTCGCCAAAAGAGGTGGAAGAATTGGTTGTAAAACCAATTGAGGATGCAGTTGCCGAGGTTTCTGAGATTAAAAAAGTTACTTCTGAATCTTTCGAAAATGGTGGATTTATTTTGGTCGAATTTAATATTGGCGCAGATGTTAATCAAAAATCAATCGAGGTAAAAGATAAGGTCGAGGCAATTTTAAATGATTTGCCGGATGGTGTTAAAAAGCCAAGAATTGAAAAATTAAATCCGTTACAAGAATCTGTTTTGGATTTGGTTTTAACTTCGGATACAATTTCTGGGCGCGATTTGTATGAATACGCGGATCAAAAGTTGAAAAACAAATTAACTGCGGTGGCTGGGGTTGCTTCGGTCAAGGTTTTCGGAGGGTCCGAACGCGCTGTGCGAATTTATTTAGATCCAGAAATTATGAATGAAAAATATGTTACTATTTTGGATGTTTCAAATGCTATGCGAATGTATAATATTAATTTCCCAGGTGGTAAAATTGATCAAACAACGGATTCTATTAATGTCAGATTTTTTGGCGAATTCCAAACGTTGGATGACATTAAAAATATGCCGATTGTTACGGCCGAGGGGAAAAGATTTTTTCTGAAAGACATTGCGGTAGTAGAGGATGCGGCAAGGCGTACCGAGACAGGGGCCATGTACAATAGTCAAGACGTTGTGCTGTTGTCGATTGTAAAAGCATCCGATGGTAATGCTGTTAAAATTTCCAGTGCGTTACATAAAGTGTTCCCAGAAATTCAGAAAGAATTGCCAGAAGGCATGGAATTAAAAATCACAAATGATTCATCCATTGCGGTTGTTGATGAAACAGTGTCCACATGGGAAGGAATTATTTTAGGATTATTGTTGACCATTGCTGTGTTATTGATATTTACAGGCAGTTTTCCGGCAACAATCGTTTCCGCTGTGGTTATTCCTGCGTCATTATTTTCGGGATTCTTTTTTATGAATTCCAGTGGATTTACGATTAATTCAATGACTTTGTTGGCGATGGCAACTGCGTTGGGAACCTTGATTTCAAATGCGATTGTTATTATCGAAAGTTCATTGTTTTTAATTGATCGTGGGGATAATGTTTTTGATGCTGCGATTACTGGGACCAAGCGTGTTGTCGTTGCTGTGTTGGCGGCGACTGGGACAAATGTTGTTGTGTTTTTGCCGATTGCTTTTATGGGCGGATTAACTGGGCAATTTATGCAACAGTTCGGGTTGTCGGTTGTATATTTGACTTTATTATCTTTGATGTTTTCAATGAGTTTAACCCCGATGATGATAAGGCTGTTATTTAAACCAAAATCAGAGCAAGCAAAACAAAAAAAGAGCCGTTTTATTTCGACGTTAACACGTTGGAGTGATGGCATGATGCAATCAACTTTGGATGCGTACGAAGGCATTTATAAATGGCTGTTCCGTCATCCGTATTTGGTTATGATTTTGTGTTTTGTTGCGTTATTTGGTTCTGCCAAGTTGATGAAGTATGTGGGTAATGAATTTATGCCTTCGACTGATGTTAATGAAATTAGTTTGTCTGTAAAAGCCCCCCAGGGATCCACGTATACAAAATCCGCCGAAGTTGCGATGAATATTGAAAAAAAATTACGTGAATTTAAACAAGTTAAATCTGTTTCTTCGCAGATTGGGGATCGTGGTATTGAAAATATTTCTATCAAGGTTGAACTGGTTCCAATTGCGGAACGTTCAAAATCTGACAAAGATTTGGTTCAAGAAATGATGCCCAAATTGGCCGAGATTGTTGATGCCGAAATTCAAGTAGTTGCAGGTAAAACAATGGGTGGAACTGTTGGGGATATGATTATAAATGTTTATGGCCAAGACCAAAAGAAAATGGATGAATATGCTGAACAAATGGTTCAATTGATGAATGGGATTACGGAAATTCAATCGGCAACTGTTGCGTCCAAAAATCCAAAGCCAGAGTTTAGATTTATTCCAGATCAAGAGTCTATGAATTTTTATGGAGTATCGAATCAACAGGTCGCGGCAACAATTCGTTATTCTTTGTTCGGAGATGATGACCATGTGTTTAAACAAGATGGTGTTGAATATCCAATTATTATTGAATTGGGAGATCGGTACAAAGATAATCCAAAAGTTTTTTCGAAAATTTATGTAAACACTTACAAGGGTTTGGTGCCAATTTCGTCATTGGGTAAAATCCAAATAGAACCTGGGGATGCTACAATTAAACGTCGCGACCGTAATCGTATTGTCGAGATATCTGTATTGTTGGGTAAATCAACATTGGGGCCGGTTCAAGCAAAAGTTACGGAAGTATTAAACCAAAATATGCAATTTGACCAAGGCTATGGCTATTATTTCGCAGGGATGAGTGAAACCCAATCCGAATCTGTTGGCGAAATCGCCAAGGCGTTTTTATTGGCGACGATTATGACGTATATGATTTTGGCTGCGATATTGAATTCTTTGTTGCATCCTTTTACAATTGCGACCTGTATTATTACTTCGTTTGCAGGTGTGTTTGTTATGATGTTTTTAACCGGGGCGTCGATTAATATTGCTGCTATGTTAGCGATTGTTATGTTGGTCGGATTGGCGGTTAATAATGCGATTTTAGTATTAGAGCCAACAATTCAATTAGTTGCCAAGGGTGGAGATATTCAAGATTCATTATGGACAATGTTCAAGGAAAAATACCGTATGATTTTAATGACGACTATTGCTGTTATGTCTGGGATGGTGCCGCAATTGTGGTCTGTGGATCAGGCCAAGGTTTCAATGGGGGCTGTTATTATCGGAGGAATGCTTGGGTCGTTGGTATTTACGTTTGTGTTGGTTCCAGTATTGTTCTGGAAATTGGATGTATTATTTCATCCGTCGCATGGTCGTAAAAAAATAACGGATGTTAAAAAACGTGGCAGAAAGGCAAAGAAAAAATAATGGCAAAAAACAAAATTGTAAAATTGGCATTGTATGATTTTGACGGGACGTTGTGTGCGCACGACAGTGTGGTTGAATTTTGGAAATATTGTTTTAAACATTCAATTCGCCCATGGGCATTTTTGCCGATGATTGGATTTTATGGTTTGTTGGGTGGTTTGAATTTGATTTCAAAAAATTATATGAATCAACGGATGTTGTGTTTTTTAACGCCGGATATGATTACGCGTTTTGTCCCAGATTTTATTCGTGAACACAAAAGGAATATATTTGGTTGGGCACACGAACGTGTAAAAAATGACCAAGAATCCGGATTGACGGCGATTTGTATATCAGCGTCGCGAAATTATTTAATTCACCCGTTGACAGCCGATTTTGGATTTGATTTGGTAATGTGTTCGAATATGGATCCGGATGAACCATGGCGCGCAATTGGCGATTTGTGTTTGGGCGCGGAAAAGGTTAATCGTTTAAATGCGTGGGCCAAGCAACGAGGAATCGAATATCGCGTTGTGCGTGCGTATTCTGATTCTAAAAAAGATTTGCCTATGATGCGGTTGGCAGGGGAACAAATTTGGGTTGACCCCAAAACAGGGATACGAAAATAAAAAATGCACCGTTCGGTGCATTTTTTTTGTTTCGAAAATTGTTTATTTAGTTGGTTAGGAAGTCGGGCAGAACTCCGCCAGAGGTAACCTCGGCCATTAAATCATCAGTGTCGTCCGCGTCATTATCGCATACAACTGGTTCAATTGGTTTTTCACGGACATCTCGGATTCCGTCGATTTTACCCTGTTCCGATGATACCATTCGGCCATAATGTTCAGCCATTTGGAACATGCGTTCGCGTTCAATTTCATCAGATGTTATGCGTGCTTGGTCCAGGAAACGTTTACGATTTTGGCGCCATTTATGACAGCGCTGAATCATTGATCCCATTTGGTGGCCTTTTTTTTGATACTGGCTCATTATAATCCTTCTATGTTTGGGGAATGTTGGTATTTTATATAAAAGTTCATGGGATTGCAAGAAAAATCGAAAGATTAGTTGCAATGATTGCCGCGGAGCCGTGAGCCCCGAGCTATGACATATTTTTTAATATTGTTGATATCCTATATGCAAAAAGTTGAAGGGATGGCAAATCAATGTAAAAAAACCGGGGAGGGCCCCGGTTTTTAAAAGTTTACAGAATAATAATTATTCAGCTTTCTTTTTGGCTGTGGTTTTTTTAGTAGCTGGCGTTGAGGCAGTTTCTTTTTTTGAAGATTTGCTGCTTTCGATTGCTGCGCCCAAAATATCGCCCAATACTGCGCCAGAATCAGCGTTGTTGCTGTATTCTTTGACGGCTGCTTTTTCAGCGGCAGCTTCCAGTGCGCGGATCGACAATTTGATCGAACCATCTTTTTCAACCAACGCAACAGCGGCAGTTACAGAATCGCCAACGTTAAATGTCGATGTATTCTGTTCCGATTTTTCGCGAGAAATTTCAGTTTTTTTGATTGTGCCGGTTGCCCCGTTGCCCAAATCAATAACCAATTCTTCGCCAGTTACTTCGGAAATTGTTCCAGTAACTGTTGCGCCTTTGCGGAGTGCCGCAGGTTTTGCGTTTTTGTTTTCAGTTAATTGTTTGATACCCAAAGTAATGCGTTCTTTTTCTGCATTAATATCCAAGATTTTTGCAGATACTTCCATTCCCTTTTGGTATTGTTTGATGGCTTCTTCGCCGGCAACATCCCATGACAAGTCAGAAATGTGAACCATTCCGTCCAATTCGTCGTTCAATGATACGAACAATCCGAATTCTGTCATGTTTTTAATTGCGCCAGAGATTACATCGCCAATTTTATGTGATTCTGCGTATTTTTTCCATGGATTTTCCAAGTTTTGCTTGATTCCCAATGAAATACGACGTTTGTCCATATCAATGCCCAAAATTGTAACGCGGACTTCGTCGCCAACGTTGAATACTTTGGATGGGTTGATGTTTTTGTTTGTCCAGCTGATTTCTGACATGTGGACTAAACCTTCTACTCCGTTACCCAAATCAACGAATGCGCCGTAATCAGTTAAAGAACTGATTTTGCCAGCCAATACATCGCCAACATTGTATGCGCGTGATGCGTTTGCCCATGGGTCGGATTCCAATTGTTTCATACCCAAAGAAATACGGTGTGTTTCTGGGTCGAATTGGATAACTTTTACGTTGATTTTATCGCCAACAGACAACATCTCGCGAGGGTGGTTTACACGTTTCCAGGATAAATCTGTTACATGCAACAATCCATCTATGCCGCCCAAATCAACAAATACACCATAATCTGTGATATTTTTTACGATACCTTCGACTGTTGATCCAACTTTGATGTTTTTCATGATTTCTTTTTTGGCTTCCAGATGTCCTGCTTCCATAATTGCGCGACGGGAAACGATAGCGTTTGTGCGCAAAGAATCCATTTTTAATACGCGGAATTTGTCAGTCAAACCAACCAAGGAATGTGAATCGCGAATTGGACGAGTGTCTGCTTGGGATGAAGGCATAAATGCAAATACTCCGTTGATGTCAACAGTGAATCCGCCGCGTACAGCTTCGATAATTGTTCCTTCTGGATCTTCGCCCGCGGCAACAATTTTTTCCAATTCTTTCCATGCTTTTTCAGCGCGTGCTTTGGCGTATGATAATACAGCTGTGCCATCGCGGGATTCGTAACGTTCAACGAATACGTCGATAATGTCGCCAACGCGTGGTGGATTTGCACCGAATTCGCGTAAATCAACGCGGCCTTCGGATTTCAAACCAACATCAACCAATACGAAGTCTGAAATAATATCTTTGACTGTGCCTTTGGTTGCGTAACCTTGTAATGTTTCTTGTTTGCCGTATGTTTGATTGAACATATCTGCGAAATTTTCGTTCGCAATAGGATTAAAAATATCTTTGGATAAATCTTTCATTAAGAATTTCTTTTGATATTTGCCGTCTGTTATGCAGAGGTCTTGTGCGATTAATTTGTTGGGATTTTTGTTTGCGCACCCAAACGGTCCCAATTTGCTGACTCATTGTGATGTAATTTTATTCAAATGTCAAGGAGTTATAAAGAATTTTGTGCGACAATATTGCGGTGTTCGCGAAAGAAAGCAGGGGATATACAGTTTCGTTCACAGGCAGTCTGTTCATCAATGTTATATTTTTCCATGTCAGATAATATTTTGGAAATTATTTTAATTTTGTAATTAATTGCAAAAGATTGGTTTGTTGCATCGGTTGATGATTTTTTCCCAGATAATTTTGTGTCTTTTTTTTGGTTTAATAATTTTGAAATCTGGGTTATCACGCAGGAAGTTATAATATGTTGACTGAGAAATGCCCAATTCCCGCAATGCCACGGTAACGTTAAGTCCGGTGTTAAGTTTTTCTTGGACTTGTTTCAGAATATATTTTGAATATGTGCCCATTATACTATCCCCAAGGTTTGGTTTTATGGGTTTATTATATCGAGTATTTTTTGTTTGTCAATTGTAGATTTTTGTATAAAAAGTGGGCGACCCGGTGTCTGGTGCTGGGCTGCTGGTTTCCCTCTGACCCGCTGGCACTGACCCCCGTCCGCCCGCTATGTATTATGCAAACAACGGTTTGTTTTGCAAGCGATATTTTATTTTACCACTTTTTATATCCAGGAGTACATGTTGTTTCACACTTATGAGCAACGGTATTGATTTTTGTTTCGCCGGTTTCATCAAAGTTTTCAATACAAATTGGAACACATTTATTATTTTCCAGTTTGTATAATTCGCCCTGGTACATACAGGTGGATATTGTACAGCCGGATGAATATGTTGATGCGGCCAAATCGCCATTTATATCATACTGATTTTCACATGGTTCACAGATATCAGATCCATTTGGCAAATAATATCCAGGGTTGCATGATGTTGCGGTGCATTCGCCCCAGCCAGTTATTGGGCTTTCATTCCATTCGCCAATCCAGGTTTGTGATGCGGTGCCATTGATTTCTGTGCCCCCGGAACCGACAGTGCAGCTTTTGGTGTTTGATGTACAGATTCCGTTTTCCAAGTGATATCCGGTTGAACATCCGGTGATTTCGCAGTCGCCCCATTTTATATCTGTCCAATGTTGGACGCCAGAACCATAAGCAACAGAACAAGGTTTTTCGCTGGGTATACATTGTCCGCCAGATAAATGATAGCCCGATATGCAGGTTGCAATTATGCAAGCGGACGAATATGTTGCAACGTTTTGTTTGCCGCATGTCCGGCAGGTGCCGCCAATTAATTCATATCCTGGTTCGCAGGTTGACGGAGCACAATCGTTCCAAGTTGATGTTGTTTCATTCCATGTTTGGTATCCATCGCCAGTTACGCATGTGCGGCTATTTGAAGCACAAGTATTATTATCCAAATGATATCCGGTGTTGCATTTTGTTAATGCACATTCGGACCAAGCAGATGTCCCAGTATTCCAGGTCTTTTGACCAATGCCGTTAGTCGCAGTGCATGCCACAGTGTTTAATACACATTTGCCGTCTTCTGCGTGGCGTCCGGCGCCACATGATTCAGAAACACATTCATTGTTCCACCCGTTTTCGGATGTCCATTTAATATATCCAGAACCATATGCTGTGTCGCATCCGCGAAAATCAGATACACATGCGTTGGTTTCCATGTGATATTCAAATGTACATGCTGATGGGATACAAGCATTCCAAGTTCCGTTATTCCAAGTGCCGTTCCATGTTCGTGATGCAGCCGTTGCGTTTTCAGCCACACAAGATTCTATATTTGGTTTGCAATCATTATTTTCGGCATGATAATTTGCGTTACATGAATTTGGTATACAATCGCCCCATGTTACGCCACCGTCTGTTGATGACATTAAACCAGTCCCTTGTTTGCTTGGTACAATACATCCGCTTGTTTGATTTGGTTTTTTGCATAAATTTCCAATTTTGATAACGCCTTCTTTGCATGTTTTGGCAACGCAACCATGAGGCGTTTCCCATTCAATAACATCATTTGCCATTCCTGATCCGTCACTGTTTCTTCCGATATAGCATTGTTGACATTCATATTGTCCGTAAACAGACCAATATCCAACTGGGCATTCTGTGCATGATGTTACGGTTGTATTAAAATTAGGTTGGTATGTGTTGCTTTTACATTCTTTACATGTTAATCCCAGGTTATTTTCAACGTCGTAACCTAGCTCCCATTCGTATACATATTTACCACGATCGCATTTTAATTGTCTGCACATTGCATCTGTCGGAGAATCTGCATAATATCCGGTATCGCAAGATGTAATTTCGCAATTTGTCCAAGTTTGGCCGCCGTCCGTTGATGTTTGTTCGCCGGTTCCGTTTGTAATTGTACATGGCCGGGTTTGGTTCGTTAATGCGCATGATCCGCCAACCAGAGTATAGTTTGTGTTACATGAAACAATGTTACATGTTCCCCATGTTACGCCGCCATTAGTTGATGTTTGTTCCCCAGTCCCGTTTGTAATTGTACATGGCCGGGTTTGGTTCGTTAATATGCATGATCCGCCAATCAGAGTATAGTTTGTGTTACATGAAACAATGTTGCAT
>JAVBPX010000006.1:0-54153 GCA_031549365.1 Alphaproteobacteria bacterium | reverse complement strand
CTGAATCTTTAACAACGATTCCATAACCTCTGGCTTTAAACCATTAATTACCTGAACCCTATATTTATCACCCATTAAATGCAAAACTGTGTTTTTATCATTATCCTGAATCTTTAACAACGATTCCATAACCTCTGGCTTTAAACTCTTGATTACCTGAACCCTATATTCATCACCCATTAAATGCAAAACTGTATTTCCATAATTATTCTGAATCTTTAACAACGATTCCCTATCATTCACATTTTTAATCGACGAATATACAGCATAAAAATCGCCTGAATTAAAACTACCAATAGCCATTTTTAAAATTGCGGCATAATTATTTGCCTCTATAAAACCAAGCAACACATCGATATTTCTATCCACGACACTGGAATTAACCCCAGCAAACACCGCCAATGTTTTCACATCCGCCTTTTCCACTGCGTTTTCCAAACGTTTTTGCATATCAACCGTCAGAGCAACCATAACAATCCCCTTGTTTTAATTATCATACACATATAATAAACGCAAATTACTATTTGTCAACCAAAATCATTTAATAAAAAGCACATAATTTACACGATCTTTTAAAAATTAATTCATTCCCGAATCGGTTTTTACGTTATTTTGCAACATTGAAATCAAAAATCGATCAATATCCCCATCCAACACGGAATCAGGATCCGTACTCTCGACACCTGTGCGTAAATCCTTGACCATTTGATATGGCTGTAAAACGTATGATCGAATTTGTGATCCCCATTCAATTTTCTTTTGCCCTTCTTTGGATGCGGCCTCGGCTTCCTGACGTTTTTTCATTTCCAATTCGTACAATTTTGATCTCAACATTTTCATCGCCATATCACGATTTTTATGCTGTGATCGATCTGTTTGACACGTAACAACAATATTGGTTGGAATATGTGTAATCCGAATGGCAGAATCGGTTTTATTAACGTGTTGCCCACCTGCACCACTGGCCCGATATGTATCAATTCGTAAATCTTTGTCGGCAATATCGACAACAATGTCATCATCAATATCTGGCCAAACATCAACAGATGCAAACGAAGTATGTCGCCGCGCATTTGAATCAAACGGGGAAATCCGAACCAAACGATGAACACCAGCATCCGCCTTTAACCAACCATAAGCACGTAATCCAGCAATTTGCAAAGTAATTGATTTAATGCCAGCCTCATCCCCCGGATGTTCATCAATAACATCAACAACATATCCATGACGTTCCGCCCAACGAACATACATGCGTGCCAACATAGATGCCCAATCTTGGGCCTCGGTCCCACCGGCACCGGCTTGGATAAATAAAAACGCACCAGCTTTATCCGCAGGATCCGAAAACAAAGTAACCAATTTCGCATCATCAACACGATGGGCCAAATCAATAATTGATTTTTCAATATCCGCAACAGTTTTCATATCATTTTCGGATACAGCCATATTATATAAATCGGATAAATCTGCGGCATCGCGTTCCAAGTCAACAAAATCATTCAACACTCGCTCCAACGCAGATTTCTTTTGCATTACAACGCGCGCGGCATCTGCATCATTCCATAATTCTGGATTATTTACCAGGATTTCCAAATCGTTTAATTCACGACTTATACTATCCGGGTCAAAGAAACCCCCGAATCACAGACAAATCCGCATTAATTTTTTTCATCATGTCATTTACATCAATCGCCATACCAATATCCTTTTTCTACCAACATATTATACCACACAATACGCCAATATCAACTTAAAATGGTTGACAACATTAAAATTTTAACTATTATCGTGATATAAGAACAAGGAACTATTATGAAAAATGAAATCATCCAAACAAAGCCAAACGAAATTTTTGACCTGCGCATTCGCGCCATTGAAATCATAGAACCAGAATTTTATTATAACAATCAACGCGTTCTGATTAACACTACTTTGGCCGCCCAGAACATAATACAAAACACACATATAACCGACGTAATTCAAGGACAATACTATAAAAACAATTTAACATACATCGAAATAATAAAAAGACATGACGCAAAAAATGATCCATTCCCAAACGACAGCATTTACAAAACACTAAATCGTAATTGTGTGTTATCTGGATCGGTTTATGCATTGTGTCGCGCTTTTTCGTTGGATTTAGCTCGCGGAATAATAAATTTGAACGGCACTGTAACCCAACCATTACAAATCCGAGATTCTGCCGTAATGCAAACCGCATCCCTATTACAATTTGAAAGCCTGCCGGTATATGCCAGCAGTATATTAAATAGTTTCATTGAAGCCAAACTGAAAACACATAAAAACAAATAAGATTAAAAATTCCCAATCAAAAAACAACCAAAGCATTCTTTGAAATCAATCAAAACGCAGACCCCAATAAATCGCGTCAGAATTATGCGATTTAATTTGCTACACAGGATGCGTACTGCTGGGCCACCAACGCACTCTCGGTCTGACTCAACGCCCCCATAACAACGGTATAACAACGGGCGGAATCACGTAAAATAAATACCTTGGTTCCATTTTTGTAATTATCCTGCATTGTCGACATTTGCGCGGATGTTAAAAACGCATTTTGTGTTAATACTGAATTTGTTAATCCAGCCTGAATCACTTGTTTCGCAGTCGAATAATCATAAACCGGCGAATTCGATGTGATGTCCAACGTCAATTTCGCAGCTGGCGCAACATTTGCCGAATTTTGAACATTCAACGCGGCATTTTGTCCGGCCAATAATGCCGTACCCAAAACTTGAACCGTATTGGTTTCTGGCGTTCTGGCCTGATCCTGTAATTGCAAATTTTCACCACAGGCCAAATTCATACGATTAACATACCCGGCCAATACTGAATCCATTGCTTCCTGCCAATTGGCGCCCTTTTTGGATAAATCCAAAGTAACGGTTTTTTCAACCCATCCCCAAATATTTCCACCAACATTGCCAGCAGTTGAAAACTTTTGAACCATTGCAGACGATCCACCATGAACACCATCACCACAGGCATCAGTTAAATTCGAAACCAAAACATTGTTTGTTTCATTCCCATATGACAAAGCAACTTCGTGGCAAGTCATCGCAGCTTCCAATTCTGCACGTTTTGTCATACATTCGGACGAACGCTGCAAAGTTAATTTCTCGGCCATGTTTGCCATGGATAAATAACTCATTAATTCTTGCTGAACGTACGACGGGCATAAACGCGCAGCAGTATTCATACCGCGGCCCGAAGTTTGTAAATTTGTGTTGTATTGCGGAATTAAATTTGAATTATCCTTTTGCAAACAAATCAAAGTCCAATTGTATAATTCTCCTTCGGTCGCGTAATCGCAACGGGATCCACGCTGCCCAGGCAACACCGTAACATCGCCACAATATTCAGCCAAACATTCGAAAATTTTCGTACGACAAACACTGTCCACATCCGGAGTCGCCACCATGTAATATGAATTCAATTGGTTTCTGCGATATTGGCTGGTTAAACTGGCGGAACCATTTCCACGCGTTGAACTGTTGTTGGATGCTGCGCGCGGCGCAATATCACTGGCCGATACACGAACAGTATTATTGCCAGAAACTGCAGAACGCGCAACCCCTGAATCCATGAAATAATCAGCATGCGCAACCGATACGATTGCAACCATACCCAATAATGCAAATAATTTCTGCATGAACAATCCTCTTTCCCTATAATATTACATTATACGGGATTCAACCAACCTGTGCAAGCAATTCTTTTTCAATTTCGATCTTTAATTCATCCAAACCAACCATACCAGCGGCGGATATTGAAACAATGCGGCGACCTTTGGCAATACGCTTTAATTTTTTCATACGTTCGACCCAAACTGTTGGCTCCACAGCATCAAATTTATTAACAATTACGATTTCCGGTTTACAACCCAAATTCGCACCATATGAATCCAATTCATGACGAATTAATTTATAACGATGCGCCCAATCTTCTTCGGTCCCATCAATCAAATGTAAAATCATCTTTGTTCGTTCTGCATGGCCCAAAAACCGATCCCCCAAACCAACACCAGTGTGCGCGCCTTCGATTAACCCAGGTAAATCCACAATAACGTACTCCTTTTCGTGGGCATACATAACACCCAATTGCGGATTTAAAGTCGTAAAAGGATACGCAGCAATTTTTGGACGCGCCGCAGTAATTGATGATAACAGAGTCGATTTTCCAGCATTCGGAAATCCAATCAAACCAACGTCGGCAATTAATTTTAAACGCAACCATAATGTGCGCTCTTCGCCCGGCAATCCGTCATTTGCGTGACGCGGGGCGCGATTTTGCGGACCCTTGAAATGATCATTTCCAAATCCACCGTTTCCACCGCGGGCGGCCTGCCATTCTTGGCCTTCTTCGGATAAATCGGCATATTCAATCTGTTGATTTTCGGACAAAATAACCGTACCAACCGGAACGTCCAAAATTAAATCTTCGCCACGTTTCCCAGTACGCAAACGCCCAGCCCCATTTTCACCACGTTCGGCCTTGAAATGTTGCTGATAACGATAATCAATCAAAGTATTAACGTTTTTAATCGCGCGAAATATAACATGCCCGCCGCGGCCACCGTCGCCACCATCCGGACCACCAAATTCAATGTATTTTTCACGACGAAATGAAACAGAACCGTTTCCACCGTCACCTGCCTTGATATAAACCTTGGCCAAATCTAAAAATTTCATATAAAACCCTTTGTTTTCCAACCATTCTATCACACGTTTCAAAAATTTCAACTTTTTTAAAACATGGGTTGACATATGGGTCATTTATTGCCACTCTGTAACCCAGAAAGAGGATGTGCAAAAACCAAATTTAATACAAACCCAAACAGGAAAGAAAAAATGAAAGCATACTTGGATATCATGCAAAAAATCATCACTACCTGTCATGACATTCGTGAAAACCGCACCGGAATACCGGATATCGGGTTACCTGACGGGGCAACATTTAAACATAATATGGCGGACGGCTTTCCGTTAATTACAACCAAGAAAATGGGATTAAAAAATATTGCAACCGAATTGGAATTTTTTATTCGTGGAATTACTGATAAAAAATGGCTCCAAGATCGCAAATGTCACATCTGGGATGAATGGTCAAACCCGACGAAAGTTAACGCAGAATACGAACGCCAACTGGCCAAAAACCCAAATTTGACTGATGATGAAAAGAAAGCATTAAAAAATAAAATCATCGATAACGAACGTGACGTTGGCCCAATTTATGGGTATCAATGGCGCCACCTGGGCAGTAAATATCAATGGGACCCGGCACGAATCGCGATTGACCCAACTGACAATTTTGATCATAAAAACCCAGGCATCGACCAAATGGCCGAAGCAATTTGGAAATTGAAAAACAATCCTTCGGATCGTCGAATGATTGTTAATGCATGGAATCCTATTGACCTTCCGCAACAGGGTTTACCCGCATGTCATTTAATGCACCAATTGATTGTACGCGATGGTAAAATTTCATTAACTTGGACACAACGTTCATGCGATATGTTCTTGGGTGTACCATATAACATTGCAAGCTATGCTTTGTTATTGTTATTATACGCCAAAGAAAGCGGCCTGACCCCGCACATGTTAACCGGGGAATTACATGATGCACATATATATGTAAATCATATTGAACAAACAAAATTACAATTAGTTCGCGAACCAAAAAAATTGCCAACTGTTAAAATTCCGGATGAAAACTGGAATGGAATGTTGAATTGGACAGCCAAAGATTTTATTTTGGAAAACTATATTTGCCATGAAAAAATCGCTGGCGATGTCGCGCGTTAAAGCAAACCAAACAAAAAACTCTGCATCGCAGAGTTTTTTATAATGCCATTGCGAGGGGTCACGACCCCATGGCAATCTTTGCAATTAAAATTATATGAAAATTTGAATCGTGGGCCTACTCACAAAAAACGCCACCAATAAAATCGTCAATAAAACTATCAAAACCAAACTGAACATCCGAAACTGTTTTAAATGACGAACCGCCATTTCATTTGGTGTTGCATGACACGCACAATCGCCACCACAATTGCATTGCTTGGCTTCAACCATTGGCTTATTAACTTTTTTTGAAGCAACCTTTTTTGGTGCAACTTTTTTCTTGGCTACCATTTATCCCTCCCACTTATTTATTACCCGTGCATTATAGCAATAAAAATTAAAACCCGCAACAAAAACCCACCCGAATAAAAAGAACCGAGAATAATGCGGTCCCGGCGAGAGAGATGTAATAAAAATAGCTTGTAATTTTACAACCCGACGTTTATCATACCAGCCATGAAACAAAAACTAATGCTCGTTTTCGGTTGGATTCTCCGCGCCATGTTCTGGTTAACATTGGTGGGTTTAATCGGATTGATTGCAATTTTCATCCGTTATGGAAACGATTTGCCAGATTATCAGGGACTGGCCACATACCGCCCTCCAATTGCAACACGTTTATACGCGGCTGACGGATCATTATTAATTGAATATGCCGCTGAACGTCGTGTATTTATTGAATATTATGATATTCCTGCGGTCGTTGTTAACGCCTTTGTCGCGGCCGAGGATCAAAATTTCTGGACCCACCCTGGTATCGACATTATGGGAATCACCCGCGCAATGATGAATAACACAATCCGCATGTTGGGCGGACCGGCTCGCTTTTCAGGCGCATCAACAATTACACAACAGGTTGCAAAAAACTTCTTCCTGTCGCGCGAACAATCAATATCTCGTAAAATTCGCGAAATGTTACTGGCGTTAAAATTGGAACGCACTTTTTCCAAAGAACACATCATGACACTATATTTAAATCAAATTTATTTAGGCGCCCGCGCATACGGAATTGGCGCTGCATCATTGATGTATTTTAATAAGCCGGTTAATGAATTAACTTTGTCCGAAGCTGCATTCTTGGCATCATTACCCAAGGCTCCAAATAATTATAATCCCACCACAAATTACAATGCCGCAATTGGTCGCCGCAATTGGGTAATTGACAGAATGAAGTCCGAGGGATACGTAACATCAGACCAAGCGAACGAAGCAAAACAATCGGATCTTAAAATCAACAACGATTTCATGGGCCAACAAAAGGAAGACTTCCTGTATTTTGCCGAAGAAGTTCGCCGCCGTTTGCTGGACCAATTGGGCCGTGAAAAATTGTACGAAGATGGCCTGTACATAAAAACAACATTGGACCCAAAATTACAAATCGCCGCGATGACTGCATTACGCCGCAGCATCCTGGATTACGATCGCGAACGTGGATACCACGGCCCTGAATCGCGCGTCGATTTATCAAAACCTGAAAATTCCGATTGGGCCCGCGCATTACGTCGCGCCGAACGTGCATTGGGAATGCCAGAATCTTGGCGTCCTGCAATCGTTTTATCCGTTGGCTCTGAATCTGCAGATATCGGATTTGAAAGTGGCACAACCGACAAATTATTATTGTCCGAATCAAAATGGGCACGCAAAAACAATCCTGAAACCCAAACCGTCGGCAGCCAACCAACAGATTTAAAAAACGTTGTAAAACGTGGCGATGTAATTTTTGTTGAAAAATCTGGTGCCGGATATGCATTGCGCCAATCCCCAAAAATCCAGGGCGGAATGATTGCCATCAATCCACACACCGGCCGTATTGTTGCGGTTGCGGGCGGATTTTCATTTAACGAATCATCATTCAATCGCGCGACCCAGGCTCGACGCCAACCTGGATCCACAATAAAACCATTCATTTATTTAAACGCTCTGGAACGTGCAAATTATAATCCAACCACATTAATTCTGGACGCCCCGATTGTGGGCGAGAAAGAGGACGGATCCCTATGGAAACCAGTCAATTACGACAAACAGTTCAAGGGCGAAATGCCATTGCGCCTATCGCTCGAAACATCGCGTAACGTTACAACTGTTCGCCTGGTCCAGGATTTGGGTGTCCGCAACGTAATCGACACAGCAAAAAAATTCGGCGTATATAACGACAGTTTATCAAATATCAATTTGTCATTGGCATTGGGTTCCGGCGAAACAACATTGGAAAATATGACTTTGGCATTTTCTGCATTTATAAATGGCGGGCATCGAATTGAATCGTCCCTGGTCGATTATATCCAGGATCGTGACGGGAAAACCTTATTCAACAACCGTCCCGTTGAATGCGAAAAATGTAATACAAATGAATTTGAATCTGGCGATTTACCACCATCAATAGAAATTCAAAACGAACCATTATCCGACCCAGCCAGCTTGTACCAAGTTGTTTCAATATTACAGGGTGTTGTCGAACGCGGAACCGGTAAACAGGCCGCCGTCCCAGGCCACACAATTGCCGGCAAAACCGGAACCACAAATGATGTCAAGGACGTTTGGTTCGTCGGTTTTTCGAAAGATTTGGCCGTCGGCGTATATTTGGGATTTGATCAACCAAAAACATTGGGCCCCGGTTCGGGCAGCCACATGGCCGCACGCGTATTTTCAGAATTCATGACAACCGCATTGGCTGGAAAAACCAACCAACCATTCCCTGTACCCGCGGGATTAACATTCATGCGTGTACAACGCGAAACCGGCAAAATCGCGACACCTGGCATGGGCGGCACCATTATTAACGAAGTATTTAAACCGGAACAATTAAAATACATGTCGAACAATCCAACATCAACGGATCGCAACGTTAATATAAATACATCATCGCCATCAACGACACCGGCCCCTGCGGCCACCGTCGGCGGATTTTATTAACGGTTATTTATTTTTTACTACTGTCATTCTGAATTTATTTCAAGACTTTTTAATACTTATAAAATCGCATCAGAATCATAGCATTAAAAAATCAATTAAAACGTAGTAGTTGGTTGTGTTTTGAAATTTTTTGACCGCGCGCCAGCGTACATATTGGTACGTGCCGCGGCAAAAAATGAAAAACGCAGCCAAATGCTGCGCTTTTCATTAATTTTTACTTCCGGGTTTGGGGAAGATCAACAACTCATTATAATACCCCAAAAACCGTGTCCCCGATTGGCAATAAAACTTGCGCAATGAATCTTTGTATTGCTGAACAGATGCAACATAACGTTGTGATACTTCATCATTTGCTTGCTGAATCCCGGCGAATGCACCGATACCGGCACCTGCACCGGCACCAACCAATGTTGCTTTGTTACGTGCTTCATTTTGAAAATCAATTAAACGCCCCTCGGACGCGGACAGGCTGGATGCACGGAATGATGATTTTTCACCCTCAAATGCATCACCCAATGTTCCATTTAAATTCATATTGTAAATGGATACCAAATTATTTGCTTTGTAACGAACGGACTCTTTTAATTCTGGATTAACCTTTGCAATCGCGGGTTTTTGCACGCCATCAACATACCCAACACCCTTGGTTAAAACATCGGTTGTCCCTGTTGTTTCTTCAATTTTAAATTTACCAGTTATGGCTGTTGGTTCGGCCTTGTGCGATTTCATATATTCACCACCCAACTTAACACCACTTTTTTTGTCTTCGGTTTCTTCGGTTGCACGTGCCAAATCGGAAACAAAACCCGTAACAGCCTTGCGTTCACAATCATCATTTTTAGTATCCTGGCAAACATAATAAGTGAATTTTCCATCATAATAAACATTTGCTTTATATTCACCACCAGAAACAATCACGCCTTCGATATATTCTTCTCCACCAATCATGCGTGTTCGTGGTTTTGTTGAATTGCCATACAAACCGGACGCCATGTTTCCAACAACAGCACCGCCCGCGGCATTAATAATCGCGGATTCCGTCGCAGTCCCAGCCACAGTCCCCATCTGCGAAGTCGCATACATTGACCCAGCGCCCCCAACAGCACCCAATAACGTGTTTCCAATCTTTGCATTTTGTTGGTCGCCTTTGGCAAATGAAATCGCGGATTTACCAGAATCGGACGCAGTCATCGCATTCGCGCCAATTCCGCCAACAATCGCACCTGCAATTAATTTCATTTTTGCATTTGATCGACGTTCTTGATCCATTTGGTCAATAACTTCATCCTCGGTTGGCTCACGATCACTGGGGAAAGTAAACTTTTCAATCGCCGGCAAATATCCAGATGTCGGAAATGCATCAATATTGCAATCCATTGTACCACCCATCGGCGCATATGCGGTCGCCAACAAAACATCGCTGGTTGAATCACGCAATTCAACAACAGCCGAACACGTTGATGGAATACCACCCGCCAAACCAGATGCCCCGGTCGATGAAATTCCAGCATTTGGTTTCGTCCAAGCAAATTCCCCATTGGGCCAGGTCGATCCGCAAATACTCAAATCTTCGGCATCAAATCCAACTGTTTTATCACCGGCCAAAACACGGCGCGCCAATTCGGCATCGGGGACAGCGATCGGTAATGTTGTCGTGGTTATGGCCGCCGTATTCGTCGTCTGATTCCCCATTAATGCGGCACGCTGATTTGACGCCGCCGACGTTGTACCGCCACCCGATCCCCAGGGGCGATTAACCGCAGCAATCACAGGCAAACAAACCATTCCACCCATAAAACTTGCAAATAATGTTTTAAAATTCAACGGACTCTCCCTTTCCTAATATTCAATATTTTACCATAATTGTAAATCGCCCGCAACTCTTTCTTGGGCGCCGCTGGAATTAAATTCGTTGCAGACATAACCCATTTTTGGTACAATGACAAAATGATAAAAATGCAAATAATCCCAACCGGGTCATTGGAAACAAATTCAATACTTGTCATGCGCGACAACGACGCGATATTGTTTGATCCGTCCGGTTTTGCCCAACAATGGACAAATTTTATAAAGCAAAATGACTTAAACTTGCTGGGAATTTATATAACACACGGACATTTTGACCACATTATGGCTGTGGCTGAATTGGTATCTGTTTATAATATCCCATGGTTTATAAACGAAAATGATTTGTCGATCGTACACGGCAACAATGATTTTTTACCAGCAACTGGTCATACAATGATTGATATTCCAAAAACGCCCGCCATCCCATTAACAGCCGGCGAACAAAAATTGTTATTGGATATTGATGTCGATATTATTGAAACCCCTGGACATACACCTGGTGGATTGTGTTTTTATATCGCGGATGAAAATATTTTAATATCCGGCGACACATTATTCCCAGACACGATTGGTCGTACGGATTTGCCGGGCGGATCGGATAATTTAATGAAACAATCAATTGAAAAATTACATTCAAAAAACTTTGATAATAAAACATTAATAATCCCAGGCCACGGCCACATGCAAAATTTTGAATACATGAAACAAAACAATCCATACTGGCCCAAATCCAAAAATTAAAATAAATAAAAAAATCTTTAAATTTTCATATCAGAAAATAACGTTCAAAATCAGATGAATGTAAATAATCCGTTATTTTTCAGGACCATAGTTTAGGAATACTCAATCAAAATGTGGAATAACATTTGTTTTTATGAAATAGCACATCCAATCTTTGATTGGTGGCTGCGTTGTCATATTAGTTGTGTTTTGAAATTTTTTCATTGCACGCCAGCGTGCATATGGCGCGTTCCGCAACAAAAAATTAAAAACGCGCCCTTGGGCGCGTTTTCATTGATTATTTTAAAAATGAATAACTCATTTCCAAATGATTCGAATTATACGTTCCATTCGCAACTGCCAACGTATCTTCGATTAAAACCAATTCTTCGTTTGTTGGAATCATCATAACCAACACTTTGGAATCATCTGTTGAAATTACCTGTTCGCCAACGCCACGAAATGCCAATGCGGCTTCGTTTTTGGCCAAATCAATTTTGATACCCAATTCTTCCAATCCACGAATTGCTTGTTCTCGCAAAAATGAATCATTTTCGCCCGCACCCGCAGTAAACACAATCGCATCAACATGACCCAACGCAGCCATATACATACCAATATGTTTTTTTATACGATATGTTTCAATATCAACAGCCAAACGACAACGATCATCTGTGCCTTTGTTATCTTGAACATCACGACGATCTGTAAAACATTCTGTAATTCCCAAAATACCAGATTTTTTGTTTAATTGATCCAAAACTTCGGCATCTGTTAAATTTAATTTTTGTTTAACCATGAAAGGGACAGCGGCATCCAAATCTCCTGAACGAGTCCCCATCGTTAAACCTTCCAACGGCGTCAATCCCATCGAAGTATCAACAGATTGTCCATTTTTAATAGCACACGCAGACGCACCATTACCAATATGCAATGAAATTACGTTGCAATCTTTGGCATCACGGCCCAAATGCGCGGCAATACGTTTCGAGACATACAAATGCGACGTCCCATGGAACCCATAACGACGAACACCCAAATCACGATACCACGATGTTGGCACAGCATAACGATACGCAAAATCAGGCATCGTTTGATGGAATGCCGTATCAAATACACCAACCTGAATTACATCTGGCAATACTTGTTTCGCGGCCAAAATACCAACAACATTGGCTGGATTATGTAATGGCGCCAAATATGATAATTCTTCCAACGTTTGAATTACTTCGTCTGTGATTTCAACTGACGATGCAAATTTATCACCACCATGGACAACACGATGTCCAACAGCTTTGATTTCAGACAAACTCTTTAAAACGCCGATTTCTGGATTAATCAACATATCCATAACTTGCTTTAATGCAACCGCATGATTTGGCAAGGCAACGGGTGTTTCCCCCTTGTGCGATCCGTGTTTATATGAAACGAAAGAATTGTCATCACCAATTCTTTGAACATTTCCGGACGCCGCAACAGTTTTTTCATCCGCGTTATAAACTTGATATTTCAGTGACGAGCTTCCACAATTCAAAGCCAAAACATACATTACTTACCCCTTTGGTTAATTAAATGATGCCGCGATTTTAACACACCAGAAATCAAAGTCAATAAAGTTTGACAACATAATTCAAACAATCCATAATGATCATAACCATGGGGGCCCAAATGCAGAAAGTTTCCGTCATAATCCCGGTATATCGGGTTGAAAAATATATATCCGAATGCTTGGATTCTGTCATTAATCAAACATACCAAAATTTGGAAATAATTATTATTGATGACGGCAGCCCTGAAAACGAACACAAAATAATCGAAAAATACGCAAAATCTGACAAACGCATAAAATTCATACGCCAAAAAAACATGGGATTATCTGGCGCCCGAAACACAGGAATGAAACACGCAACCGGCGAATGGTTATATTTTATTGATTCGGACGACCATATTTCAAAAACATTTATATCTGACTTGGTTAATGCTGCCACAAAAAATAACGTTGATATTGCAATTAATGACAATATCGTCCCCTTTTTGGGACACATTCCAAAATCTGGTCCTGAATTAAAACACAAACCGGGCGTATATGAAATGACTCCGGATAAAATTTATCATGTTTTCGGCGTTGTAAATGCTTGGAATAAATTATATAAACGTTCAACCATTAAAAAATTAAAATTGGAATTCCCTGTCGGGAAAAAGTTCGAAGACACCTGGTTTTATTACATTTTAATGCCTCAAATTAAAAATGTCGCATTAACACACGGTGGAACATATTTTTATCGTCAAACACCAACATCAATTATTCGCACAACAAAACAACGCAAATCCAATAATTGGGATATGATTAATTTATTCGTTATGATTTGGAATGAATATAAAAAACATGGTTGGGACAAAAAAATATTACCACCGATACGCATGTTACGCAGTTCGACAAAATTTTGCTACGATTCTTGGGAATGTTTTAACAGAATCAAATTGGCATTAAACAGAATAAAAATCGATTTAAAAAAACTGGATAAAAAAGATGCAGCTTTCATACAAATGATTAATAAAAATCAATATATGAAATTTAAATTCCGCTTCTTTTTTATCCCAAACATTTTAAAATGGTTTAAATAAACGCATCACAATACAAAAACCATTCAAAAACGCACCATAGTAAGTATTTTCAATGGTTTAAAAATTAATACCAAACCCTGAATACTAATCTCCATTTATTTAACGTTATGTTAAATACCCCTGGGCCATCGCGCAATTGTCCGATTAAACCCGTATTTGCACCACTGGCTGGACCAATATTCAATTGAATATAATCACCCAGAGAATCAGAACGAACCATAACATTCGGCGCCAAATTAACATTAGTTGTCGTATCAATACGAACACCAAACGTATAACAACGATCTCCTGCTTCGTAACCACCCTCGGCTGTTTTACAAACCAATATTGCATCCGCACGAACACGATTTATATCTTGAAACAATGAACCCCGCACTCCAAAAATATGCGCCATTGCCGATCCTGCAAACATTTCAATTTCAGAACTCTGTTTAAACCGCATCGGTGCCAAACCAAATTTTGCAAACAGCGCATTCCAATCTTCATCCGGCACATTATTTAAATTAACACCAACCAAATTTGAAATTGCATTTCCCAAACCAGCCGACGTAACAACACAATTTTCCGATGTTATATCTCCAATCTCTGCCAATTTAACTGTGCCGAACACATCCGTCGTCGCCACATCAACAACCCCTGTCCCCATATCGCAAATTCGGCTCGATAAAACATCGTCCGAAACATTTGATAAATCTGCACGCGCCAATGGAAATCCACCCGCAGTTTGTTGATCATGCACAACAACTGTGCGGTCTGTTGTATCAACCGTAATTTCGCCGTCCATTCCTGTATATATTTTATGGGAATTTGAATTTCCCCTTCTCTGTTGAACTATTCTTGCCATAAAAACTCCTGTATATCTAATTGATCAATTAAAAAATCCGGCGAAACGCCGGACAATAAAAAAATCCCAAATCGGGATAACTATACCATTATATCAAAAAATACAAAAAAAAGCAATGAAAAATCCCCGAGATAAAAACTCGGGGACAAATCCAATGTATTATTCTTTGCCTTTTTCCAAAACTTTACCAACAACTTCTGCCGCTTTCAAGCCAGATTGGGTCAAAGCACCAAAATCCAGAGTCTTAACTGGATTCCCCTTGCCATCAACTCTTCCACGGTTACTGTGTTCTGTTTTTGCATATAATCTACCCGCCGCAGCCTTCAAACCCTTATCAGCCACAACTTTATCTTTCTTCAAAATCAGCTTTCCAGCAGCTTTTTTTAAATCTTTTGGCATTGTTCTACCTCTTTTGTTAACAAATAATAAACATATTGTTCCATTTTGTCAAGAAGTTTTTACTCAACAACTTCAACCACAACTTCTGGTTCCATCTGCCCTCTTGGATCCGACGTTACATAAACCTGCAAATCACGTGGTTCTGCTGGTTTTGGCTGTTCTGTATAATGAACTTCCTTGACCACGCGAACACGACGATTGTCTGCATTTTTAACTCCATCCCCTGTTGGAACTTTGTTATCATTTTTACCAGCGGATACAACAACAATCTGGTCCTTTGGAATACCGTATTTTACCAACATTTTTTGCACTTCTTCGGCACGACGTCCACCCAATGCAAAATTATAGTCTTTACCGCCAACAGTATCGGTATGCCCAACCACAGAAACCTTTACATTTTTGTTTGCCTGGGTTGTTGCAGCCAATTTGTGAATTACATCTTCGTATTCTGGTTTAATTTTTGATTTATCGAAATCAAAGTGAACTTCGAATATTTCTTCCATAATATGCTGCTTTGGTTCCAACATTGTTGGGATTTGTTGAACCTTTAATGTCATTGCAGTTTCGGCCCCTAAATTATCAACCTTGGAATTAATATCGGCCAATTCTTGACGCAACGCCATCATCATATTGATAAATTCATCGCGGCTGACCATTCCATCGGTCAAACCAGACAAATCAGGCTGAATATAAACCTCACGTGGTTGAACTGGTTCCGGCATTGGACAACCCTCGCCATTTGGGCCACAAGTAACATTTGTTTTCGCATTGTTAATAATGTTTTGTTCGAAAACAATCGGCGGCACAGGCTGTGGTTTAATCAAATTTTCAGGCACATTAATATTATTGACAATAACAATACTTTCACGCGCGCGCCCCGAATAATTCATAGAATCCAAACTTCTTGTATCTGGCAATATTGCCTGACGTTTTGGTTCTTTGGTCTTTGCATACATTGGGTCCTTGGCTGGCTTTTTACCCTTGTTGCTTTCCATATTATTTAACAATGCATCCATTGCACTCATGAAACGATCCTTGCATTCCATGGCTGTTTGCTGATCATTACCAATTGATTCCGCAGTCAACCAACAATCAAACTTTGATTGCGCTTCGGCGGCCAAACCAGGGTATTTGTAACTTGCGTCTTTGCGTAAAACATCAATCAATGAATCGCAAGCCTGTGTTAATTCAACAATTTTGTTATCAGCAACCGGCCACGCAGCCATTGATTCCGGCATTGGAACCTCGCCCGAAAAAGCGACCACAGCTTTTTGCGCAAAACGTTCAGACATCGTTGCGTCCAACACAACATATTGATTATATAATGCATACGAGCGGTAATTCATAGCCAACTGATTCAAAAAAGAATCCTTGTGCGGGGCCGAATAAACATCCAGCGTTTCAATAAACGCAACAGTCGGTGTATCCTTTGGATCAATTGACTGATCTTGTTTTGCAGATGTTGATTGACAGGCACCCACCGCTAAAACAGCCAAAATCAAACCATATTTTTTCATATTTATCTCCCAAAAATTGTTCCTTGCAAAAACATTATAGTAGATTTATAAAATTACGTCCATGAAAAAATGACAAAACAAAGGCAAATATTAACCAGATAAAATACTATCGTTTCATACCAATATTTTTCAACCAAACTTCTTGTAACTGTTCTTCCGTCAAGTTTGGAGCTTTTACCAATTTTTCTTGCTTCCATTTATCTGTCATTTTCGGCATTTGTTTGTCATCGCCCATTTTATGACCAGAAACATCTGATCCAAATCCATCTTTATTTTTCAAACGTTGTGCTGCCTTTTTAACTAATTCAGAATTATCAATTTCTGGATACAAACTCAAAGCAGCCCTAGTCTGTCTCAATTCTTTTTCTAAAAACTCTATATCATAAATCAAACCTTTCGTTTCGATTAACCCGCTGCCACCATATTCTTCAGAAAGGCCTAAATCGTTAAGTCCCTGATTATACATCCTAGACTTCGACTTTTTAAAAAAATCACCATACATCTGATTTATTGAAACTTTACTATGATTTATTTCTATCCCTTTTGCCAATTTATGTAATTCTTCTAATTTTTTTACAAGCTCAAAAATCTTTACATTTCTAGCCTCTATCTTTGTCTTGCCAAACAAACCTGGTTTCAAAGGTCTTATTTTTTCCTCTAACTTACCATTTTCAATAAAATTAAAAATAGAATTATCCTTAATTGCTTTATCTAATTCGCTTAAACCTATTTTACTTTTTTCTTCTTCACTAAAATCTTTAAATTCAAAATTAACAAATTTGGTCAATTCACCTAATTCTCGATAAATTTCTTTCAATACCTTTTCTTTTTTATCAATTTTTTCCAAACGTTCGTTTAACTTTTTTGCAGCTTCAAGATTCTTTTCTCCCTTAAGCAGAGCTTCAGAATAACGCTTTTCATCTTCCAAAAGTTTTTTTCTAACAAATTCAACATGCTTCTTTCTATCAGCTAAACTCTCCAAAGAATCATTCTCCAGCCTTATCTTGCCAGAAACCAAATAATGCAACAAATTTTGATTTTCTGCTTTCATCTTATCGAAAAGCTTCTCAAAATCCGCAAACGTAATCGTAAATATCTTTTTCTCTCGCAATAACTCGCTCAATTTATAATAATCTAATTTATCACCCTTTCTTAATAACTTGCCCTCTCCTGGCTCAACTGCTTTGCGGTTACCTTTATTTATAACCGACCGAGACAGATCCCCAAGACTATAACCATCATAATACGAAAATATTTTATTAAAGATTTCAAGAACAGGAGCATCCAGTCTTTTACCAATTTCATTATACGTTGAATATGCCTTAGCTAAACTTTTATACAACAAATTCTTATATTTATCAAAACTTTGATCTTTTTCATCCTCAATCAACCTACTTATATAGTCTACACCATGCTTTGGTTTATTTAATTCATAATAACCAAATACTGTGTTAAAAATCTGCGCTTGATTTTTACGACTTTCATTTATCGCACGCTCAAGCAAAATTTTGGAAATTGTATTCATTGCCACGTAATGAATCTTATCATTAAAAATTTCTGAAACTTCTTTTTTCTTTGAAAACGCCTCCAGTAAATCCTTGGTCATAAATTCATCACTATCAAACTTTGAATATTTTGGGAAAATATCATATATTGTAAAACCATTTACAACATCAACTTTGTCTTTATTTTCAGTCAAATCACGAAGCAAGCGTTCATAAATATTTAATTTTTGCACAACACACCCTTTGATATCTTATAAATACACATAACGACATTATATCAAATTTGGCAACACCATGCAAACAAAAAACGCACCCACCCGGGTCCCAAAATAAATGAAATTTGTTTTGGGTGGGAATATGGTGCGTTTTCATATAAATATGGCGCGTCCCAGAGGATTAATTCAATTCATCGAAAAAAAATTTACATCAAAATGTATCAAATGGGTGGGTTATTTTGAATTTTCGAGGCGTGTTAGCGTATATAAACATACGAGCCCGCCGAGAAAAACAAAAAACGCACCCAGATGGTGCGTTTTCATGTAAATATGGCGCGTCCTAGAGGATTCGAACCCATAACCTCCTGATCCGTAGTCAGGTGCTCTATCCAATTGAGCTAAGGACGCATATAAACAAAATCACAACTCAAACTCTTGTCGTGCTCGGCTATTTTATTCTTTTTTTATAAAACGTCAAGTCTTTTTTAATTTTCCTTGCAATTTTGATCACCAAACTTTAAAATCCAAACACAAACCAAAAAGGATTCAAAATGTTCACAGTCTTATTAACACTTTTAATTATCGTTGCAATTATGATGATCGGCGTAATTTTATTACAAAAGTCCGAGGGGTCCGGCATGTCCGGCCAATCCGCATCCAACATGTTCGCAGGCATCATGACAGGCGCTGGCGCTGGCAATTTTTTGACCAAATTAACAGCAATACTTGCAACTATATTCTTTGTATTATGCATTTTGTTGGCTGTCCTGGTTTCGAAACAGGGCTCAACCCGTCAAATGTCTGAATTGCGTTCAGAATTGGTCGGACCAAAAGCGGACATGGGAACCCCAGTATCACCCGAAGTTGAAAAATTGGTAAAACCAGTCCCAGAAAATTAATTCAATACACAATCCAAAAATCCCGAATTAATTCGGGATTTTTACATGCCATTATTCGGCAGCCATAACCCCGCACCAATCATTGCAATTAAAACCCAATAAACATGTTGACACTCGGCATTTTCCGTCCTATATTAAAGACATAACAAACAAAACGGTGGCAAAAATGTTCGGCATGGACCCAATCATCGCAATTACATCAGTATTCGGATCTTTGATCTCGATGCTGTTTGTGTTATTTGTAATTAAACATTTTTTTGAACAAATCATGCCCGCGGCCAAGGGTAAATAAGGATTAAACATGCCAAATAAAAAACCAACACAACCAATCGACAAAATTCCAGCGATTAAAATGTGGAAAGACGATCAAATCCGACAAAAGATCAAAGAAGTCCGCAATATTGAAAAAAATCAAAACGCAAAAATTGCTATTGTATCGGACGTTATTTATGAAATTGGCCTACCAAAAACCAAGCGGACACACGCAATAATTGGCACCACCAACAGCAAACAAAGCATCACAATCCAACACCCAACATCCACAGGCTGGGAAAAAATGATTATTCCACTGGAATATATCAATGATGCATTAAACAAAAATTTCACACCCGAACAATTGGAAAAACAAAACTTTGTTGAATTTAAAACAACCATTGCGACCCAAGATAATGATTTCTCTGTTTCAACAAATGAATTATTGCTTGCAAACATTAGGATCACATCCACAACCACAACTATTTCGTTCAACAACATAATCATAGAAACCAAAACTGATGATTTAGAAAAAATCATTTCAAAAAATCGCCGTAACCAAGGGCTGTCAATAACCGTCTATAAAAATCATAATTTACCAGATGATATTGAATTCGATCAAAAAATCGGCCGAGTGTCCGAAGACATAAACAAAATATTCAGAACCACTGACTGCGTCGGCGGCGTATTAACAATATTCGGATACCGACATAACCTAAATTTAAAACTACCATCCCAATTATTAATGTCAAAACTATCCCAACTCCGCAATCAAATGAAATAAAACATTATTCTGATAATCAAACACTAAAAATCCCCTGAACCAGGGGATTTTTGTTAAAACATTACCATTAATCCAACTGATCCACCAAATAAATTTCCACCATAATCACCAGTTATATAAGTGTAATTTCCTCCAAAATCCAAACCGAATGTATCTGATAGCGGGACGCGAATACCCATGGTAATTCCACCCGCCAACGGGGTTTCAGATTCCGAACGTCTGTTTGAAATTGTATGTATCTCACCACCTATACCATACAATTGCGTCGACCCAGGGGCATCTATTGTTGCCTTGGCCATTGAAACTCCGGCATTCATCCCAACATACGGAATAAACTTTGATTGCTTTTCACGAAATTCGTACAAAATATGCCCCAATATTGTCGACTGCTGTGCGGATACTTTAATATCGCCAACTGTTTTGGATAATTTTGTTGGTGACGAATATTCCAACTCGCCCCTCATATTATCACCAAAGATCAAGCCAATCGCGGCACGCCCAACAAATGAATTGCCCGACATTTTGTATGAATTTTCACCCACACGAATATTACACCATTCGTCCCCAGGATTTTGATCATTACAATCCGTAAAAACTCTAACATTTACAGCTTCAGTTTTTACGTTCTGACTTGAATACACAGCCCCACCCTTTATTGAAAAATACGGAATCAACGTTGATTGATTTTCCTGTTTCTTAGAGTATACCATATAATTTAAATTTGAATAATCATACGCCGCCGTCCCAGAACTTATGAATCCTGTTAATAAAATCGATGTAATTACTTTTTTCATTTTGAACCCTTTTGTTAATGTTTTTCAACCGCCAAATTAAAGGCGGTTGGAGGTTCAAAGCTATCATCAGATAGGTGCATATTCAGTATATTTTGCAACCCTCCAACCATACAGGTTCAGAGTGGTGCAAATTCTCGCCTTGCCCGGCGCTGATGAATGGGCTTTGACTCCCAGTAACATTTATCTGTTACAGGTTCAGTTTCGCATTTTATATAATATTTGTAAAGCCAAAAAACGACATAGTTTAATTTCTTATTAACACATAAATAAATTTACCCAAATAAAAAAACTCCCAAAATGGGAGTTTTTTAACGAACGCCGCATTACAAATTAACAATAGAACTACTAAAATTTATTATGCATACATTTTCATCTTTTGACCAAGCAGCATTCTGCCAAACTTCATTACAAACACTCTGGGATATACCAAAACATGCCATTTCTTTATCTTCCAAAGCGACATTCGAAACAGCAATCGCTCCTCCAATAATAGGGCTAACAACAGCTGGCGCCGCAGCAACCACTAAACTATTTTTTCCACGACCAGATGCAGTTCCTCCTACTGCCAAACACGCCGCTTTGTTTTTACCTATATTGGCCGTATTTTTAACATTTTCCGAAGCATCGTCAAATTCAAAGGCAATATATCTTCCATTCATATCACAAGCAAAATAATCCTGGCCAGTAACATTTGCCCCTTGAAATCCCATACCATCATTCAGATTAATAAACTTATTACAATTCGCTCCATTTTTTTTGGCATACAATTCAACAATACTTTTTACAGTAGCGACATCTGCCACTTGAATATCCTTAAATAATCTAACACAATAACCTTCATAAGAAGAATCCTTACAAGGGTTTTTCGGAATACAGGCACCAGTAAATTCAACCCAAATCTTTGTCGCGCTTTTGCTACACAACTCTTTTTGGCGCTCTTTGCTCATCTTTGGAGCATTTGGAACCTGAGCCACCGAGGCCCCACAAACCATTGCCATCGCAACAGTTGTCATTAAAATATTTTTTACTTTCATTTTTCATCCTTTTGGTTTGTTAATTACTATTTCTTGCATTCCGGCTCATCCGGAAATTCAAGACACAGTTCACTGATATTATCCGCAGAAATTTGTTCCACAGACCTCGCTTCCGACCCAACGCCGGAATTTCCATTTAATCTATAATTTTCCACATTGTTTATTTTTTTACGAATTTCAGAATTTGCGTATATCCCAACACCTGTCAATGCCAATGTTGACAGCCCTGCAAACTTAAAATTTTCAACCTCTTTCTCGCATTTTTGCAAGGCAACCGATTTTCGTTGACGCTCACTCTCTAAATCTTGCAAACGATTATTCAAAATATTGGCTCCATAATTTCCTGTCGACGCGACGCAATCCCAACAAAGCAATAAATTTAATACAATCATCATAATTGTTTTTTTCATTTATCCTCGACCTCATCTTTTACAGAAACATCATCCCTTTTCCCATCGCTATCCTTATTTGCTTTTTTTAATTGAACCGACTGAACGACAATCCCAGTTCCTGTACCAACCACACCAACAGATCCTATAACTGTCGCCGCTTTCCAGCCCTTTTTAGATCGTTCACATTTTGATAACTCTAAATCTATTTGGGAAATTTCCTGCTCCAAAAATTTTATATTCTCGGATAATTTTGCCAACTCCAGTTCTTGATTATTTATTTCTATCGCAGAATCAAACAACTTCTGTGATTCAATACTCTCCGCACTCACAGTATTTAATTTATTATATTTCGCCCCAACATTTACAACTCTTTCCCTTGCAATACCTCCTCTCCTACGATCATACAGGATATCCATACGATCGGAAAAACCAGGCTTTACAAACATCAGCAAAAATAAAAAAAACAATACAATTTCTTTCAAAAACACCCCCTGAATAAAAAACAACCGCCAACAGGAAATTGGCGGCCGGGGAGTTCAAAAAATCACACTAAACGATGACCCCGCTGGTCTTTGGAATAACCCTATTTTATAACCTGCGGCTCCCCGACCATACGGGGGACGATAAAACAAACGGCGCAATCCGCGCCATGCCTTATCTCTGCGGATTCCAGCATACTTTTAATGCCGGTCTAGTGTGGTCTTTTTGAAGGACCCGATCCCACTTCCCAGTGGACTCGTTCAAAATGATACCATTATTCCACATGCTTCGCAATATAAAATTTCACCCCACAGCAATCATTGCAATACTACTTCCTGATCTGATCAACATCAATCTTGGCATCCTTGCGCCAAAAATCTTTATCAACTTCACCAACAATTTCAACCTTGTCTTTTTCTGTAACAACCAAACCATTCCAATCATCATTATCAATTTCGACAACGATTGATCCAGTCGCATCTTGGAACAAATATTTTTCATGTTTAATTTTTTGAATAATGTTCCCCTGCAAAACAACATTTGTGTCGTCTTTCATTTGCTTAACATTTTCCACGGTCATTGGCACAACACCACTGCCAGAAAAACCACCATTTGGTTGAAATCCGGCAACCGCAGCACCAGAAATAATCGATAATAATGCAATCATAGATATTTTTTTCATTAAAAACCTCCCTTGGCTCTGAATAAATTGTTACACACGAATCCAGAACTTGCAACAAAATATAAACAAAACCACTCAAAACGTAAACCCTATAAATCGCGTCAGAATTATGTAATTGTAAAAAATTCCCATAAATTTTGGGATCGCGGTACGGGGTGCGGGGCGTCCCCGCGATGTCAAATCATTAATAATGATTTGCTACAATAATACATAAGATTCCAAAATTTATGGGAACTTGTTTTCAAGTGCGCATTTTCGACTATGCCGAATCTGAATTGGTGTTTGCGCCGCTTGCCCATCGCTAACGACCGGGAATTCATAAATTTTTATCATTACCATTCAAAAATTAATTCATTCCGGGGTCGGTTTCACGCGATTTTATTAAAAGTGACGAATTAACTGCACCACCTTGCCCTGAAACTGAACCCTGCGCGAATCCAAAATCCGCGGTTGATATTCGCGATTAGCCGGAACCAAAACAACACGATCACCTTGTTTTTGAACATATTTCAATGTTACTTCGGCATCATCAACCAAACACACAATAACATCGCTGCGTAAAAAATTATTTGTGTGCTCAATCACAACCGTATCTCCATCAAAAATTCCAGCTTCTATCATGGAATCCCCGGATACAGTCAATGCATAATAATCCCCGCGCCCCAAACCAAATATATCCAACGTTGCATGCGTATCGTTCATTGCCAAAATGGGCGTACCTGCCGCAATTTTTCCATACATCGGAATCGACCTGGCCCCTCCATTTTCATAATCAACACGCTGATCATCAATAACGCCAGGCAAATTTTTAACAACACGCAATGCACGCGCCTTGTTCGGAATTTGTTCTATGAATCCACGCTCAATTAAACTGTTCATTAATTTATGAATCCCAGATTTTGATTTTAATCCAATTGCTTCGCGCATTTCGTCGTAACTGGGTGCAGCACCATGCACATTTGTATAATCAGTAATAAATTGCAATAAAATTGCCTGTTTTGGGGTCAACATTTATTCCTCCATTCGTTTTACTTTTGTTCCATTATATTCTACTTTTGTTCTGCTTGCAAGCACAATTTTTAATTTATCCGAACAAATGCCCCCAACCCAACAATCATCTAAAAAACAATTCGGTTGACAAACGATTTTTTTCTTGCATTTGTGGAAATCATTCCTATAATATCCCCACAACAAAAAATTACGGAGGCAAAAATGGCACACGAAATCATGGAAACCGTATCGGGCAAATGGAAACATTCTGAAACCACATCATTACGCGACAAAGAATTCACCATTAAATTGGTTGAAAACACAATCCATCTGTCATACCCTGACCCATTACATAAATCTGACTTTACATTAATATTTTGGTTCAAATCTTTTGAACAACGCATCATTTCCGGCCCCAACAAATCCGACTGCCATTCCCCTGTATCGGTAAAAACCATGTTAAATGGGGAAAGCATAAAAACCGAAGAACATGCAAAATTCACAATGTTCACCGATTGCGGACATCGCTTTTTCAAAATAATGTTTGCCGATCCATTCATGGGCTACACAACCAAGGAAATAGTCTTGCCAAAATACCCGACCCAAAACGCAATGCAGAAAATCATCGAACAAATGAAAAAATGCGCCAAAGGGCCAAAATACAAAAACGGACCAGCCGAAGTAGTTGAACGTACAATTTTTGCCCACAAAAAACCAACCACAGCAATCATCGCCCAACAATTGTCCATGACAAAATAAGGCTCTAAAAACAAAACGAAAAACTACCATCAAAAACCGCCCCACGGCGGTTTTTTTATTTTTTAAACAGCTAGGCATTCACGGAAAATCACATCTGAATTTAAAAAATAAAAACATTCATCAAAACGTGTCGTATAGACGTTTTCTGTTTTAAAAATCCGAAGGGCGCGTATATAGACATACGAAACCGAGGATTTTTAAAAGAAAAACGGCCTACACCGGGCCCCAAACAAATTATTTGTTTGGGTGGTATTATGGCCGTTTTCATGAATGTTTGTTTTAAAATATATTGGGTAAAACCAACGTCACCATCCCACGTAACCCCCAATCTGGTCCGCCAGACGGCTTATCCAAATAATAGCGCCCTCCAACTGAAAAACTGACTGGCATTTTACCAATATGAACAACCTTGGCCACCATTAAATTAACAGGAAATATTTCTTCATCCGTATTCCAATCATATGAATATTCCGATGCCGCAGTTACACTCCACGCCCCAGGCAATTGTCGCGCAATAAATGGTTGCAAAAACGTACTATTAATATCTGGCCTATTTTCATTTCCTGCAAATGACCAAGTATGGCTTGCCAACAATCCGTAAGTCCAATGTTCTGTTTGACGCAACACAATTGCGGACGGACCAGCCCCCCATTTCTTTGACCCCAATTCAGGCTGCGAAGCCAGAGGAATTAAAAAAACCGGTCCAACTCCTCCCAACCAACCATGAAAATTCCCGTTTGGCGCAAAAAAGAAAGTCTGACTGACATCACCCAGCCCAGTCGCGCTGTCATAACCCATATTGTGTTCATTTTCTAATTTGAAAATTGTACGCGATAACATCGTCCAATCAGTCCCCAATTCCACAGGAATTACTGGTTGAATCTGCAAATAATAATGCTGTCCATCATCATTTGGCCCTGCACCATAATCCCAATTTTGCTGTAATGGCATATTAATAATTTTTGCCAAAGGGTTTGATAATTGTTTTGAAATCTCGGCTGCAGCCTTTGCCTTATCCGCATCCCCAGCATTAACCGCGCCAGCAAACAAAACTCCAACACCTGCCAACATCCCGACATATTTATTCATATCTTTCTCCTTGTTTTCAAACTTCTCTTGCGTGCAATTATACCATAAAACAATCCTGTCCTCAACCATAAATAGAGGACCCCAAACTTCATTTTCAATTGCTTTTTTCAACCATTTATGATATAATGCACACATATTCCCAATTGATTGGGTTTTTATTTGGTCGGCTTTCGCCGGCTTTTTTATTTTTTACCAAAGGAGCAAAAACAATGGAACAACAATTAATATCAATATTTAATCAAAATCCTAAACATTATACAGAAATGGCAATCCAGGCAAACGCATCGGGCAAAATTTTATCCGTTGAAAACGGCGAATTGATTTTAATCGACCAACCTGAAATTATTGAACCAGAAATAACGGTGGAATAATATGGCACGTTCGATTCAATTACGTCGTGGGACAAAATCCGAACACGAAACATTCATTGGGAAAACAGGGGAAATAACCGTAGATACAACAAATAACACATTGGTCGTACACGATAATGAAAAACCCGGAGGATACGAACTAGCTCGTGCCGATTTATCGAATACTAATTCAAATTTTGCATCAACCCAAGACTTAAATGCATTACGAAACGAAATCCAAGAAATAAAAAATGAATTAGAATCAGGAACAAATTCCGCCGCCGATTATATTATTGATTACTATCCCCGCGAATCGGATATGGCAACATGGGACGGATATACGAAATGGGAAATCCGAAAATCCGGACATAAACAAGTTAAATCATTTGTATCAGCGGCTTCATATGGAGGCACAATAACATATCCAGTCGCATTTACAACACGCGTTTCAAATCTCAGCCTCACACCAACAACAAACGGCATCCCAGCCGCAGGCGCAACATCGGTCAGCGTAAACCCACAAATAAATAATTCACTCACCTCATTTACAGTATATCCAAAAAGTGGCACAGGGAATCAAACAAACTTCATTGGCTGGTTTTCGGCCGAAGGAAAATAAACCCGACCTCAAATAAAAAACTCCCTATTGGGAGTTTTTATATCAAAACATATATCTTTCAATAAACAATTTTAAATTATGTTGGGCCCATTTTTTATTATATTTCAATCGGGACAACGGGGTTTTCATATCATAAAAATAAAAACCATCATACAAATCGCACACATCCTCGACTATCGGGATTGCATTGCACATAATTGATTCAAAAAACCGATATGTCCAAATAAAATCGCCATTCGGGCACAAAACAAATTCAGATTTTTTTAATTCCAAATAATATTCATTATCCCAAGACTTTTCTGGCCAATCTCGACCATTATTTGAAAACGTTATTTCAACATCAACCGGATTTTTAATGGAAAACTTCTTTTTATCTCCATCAAACTCAAAATCATTCTTTAAAATATTTTTAATCCATCTTTCTAAACAACTAACGCGCATTTTTGTTTTAAATCCAGAAAATGTAATACCATTTTTTCCCACCACATTCTGACAAAAGTCCAACATTTGTTTTGAAAAAACCAACGGCCACGCCCTGTCTCCAAATCGAACAACAGGAGTTTTATGTTCGAACGATATATTTTTTATATCAAAAACATTTACCGAATTTTTATCAACTGTTTCGATATTGTATTTAAAATATTTATTTAAATGATCAATTATTTGCTTGCTTTCCTTGTCCACCACGACATTTGGAAATTGTTCCGCCACAGCCGTTAAAAATCGAATATTTTGTATTAAATGTAACGGCAATGTAAATTTTACCTTGTACGGAAATGCTTTCTGCAAACCATCACATAATTTTTGAACCACATTTTGTTTAACCGGATATGCTTTCGTCCATTTTTTAATATCAGCATCTACAATTTGTGTTATACGCAAATCGACCTGATTGATACCTGACAATCCAAACGCAGAATAATAATCTGCAAACTTATACCCGCTTCCAAGAACCATATCGGATAACTCAATCCATTGATTTGGGATGCCGTAACTATCAGCAATAATCAAACCGTGTAATGACGAAGACAAAATAAATCCACATTCAGAAATCTGTTTAATAACAGTTTCTGGGTCTTGTTGAACATCAATTATTTTGTGTGATAATCCCTTTAATTTTATATTTTTTAACGCCGGATTTTTTTTATCTACATAATGCGGAATAATCCCAACATCATATTTTTTTGATTGCTGTGGAATAAACCTGGATGCCAACAAGCCAGGATCCCCCAACACAGCATTATCCAAAGATTTATGAGTTAATTTTTTCAAACGATCCAAACTGTATTTACCGCGCACTGCATAAACATTCAATGGCCTGGGTAAATATTCTCGGCCAGCTGGTGCGCTAATAAAACCAGACCCCCAAACATTAATGGGCCGTTTTTTCTTTTTAAATATTCTAAACAGATTTTTCCAAAAACGCGGATTTTTATTTACAGTCAAACTTTGCAACAAACTGCCAATGAAAATCGCATCCGCTTTTTTACCCCCCTCTGGCACAACATCAATGCAAAACATCTTTTTTGCAATTAAAACATTCAGCTCATCCCCAAAATTGCGTTCCGCATTAAAATATAACAATTTAATCATAGCGTGCCTTTTTCCAGTTATTTTTGAATTCTTTGTATTTTTTTCGTCCCAAAAACAAGCCTATAATTTTATACCAAAATGGAAATTTTGGACGTCTTTTATTCAATACTCCATGTATACCAATTGCAGAATCAAGTTTTTTAACATAAGCCCTATTTTTCATATCCGATTTTGCAACAATATTGCTAAAACAAAAATTTACCAGCAAATCTATATCCAGTTTTGAAAATTGTTTTGCTTTGGCAAAATCCATCATTTGTTTTATCACAGTAATACTATCATCAGATCTCTTTTTTATATTAGCCTCAGAACGAGTAGTAGAAGATTGATTTTTAACATAATAATAAAACACATCTGACACGGTTGCCATTTTTTTCGCATAATATACGGCATGCAAAATAAAGACATTATCTTCCCAAAACAATCCTGTTGGAAAGCTTATTTTATTTTTTCTTATAAAATCATACTTGAATAATTTATTGCACGTACTACCGTTTTTTGCAGTTTTTAATTTATCATAAAACGAAACATAAACATTATCCATTATACGATCATAAATTTTATTATATCCATCATCGGAACACATCCCAACCATAACAATTTCAGCATCATTCTGTTTTGCAGCATTGTGCATTTTTTCAAAATAGTTCAAATCAACATAATCATCGCTATCGATAAAACCGATGTATTTACCTTTGGCCAAAGACAATCCGATATTTCTTGAATCACTTTGCCCTGAATTATACCCTTTGACAATCAGTTTTATACGCTTGTCTTTAAATTTTTTAATAATCGAAACAGAACTATCAACAGAACCATCATCAATTACAATAATTTCAATGTTTTTATATGTTTGCGCGATAACAGAATCCAAGCATCGTTCTACATATTTTTCAACATTGTATACCGGAATAATAACGGAAATTAAATCTTTCATTTATCCTCCTTGATGGCCCATTTTTTCGGCACAGACATGTAAAATATAGGCAAATGAAACAATCTAATTAAAAACCGATAGTTTCCATTTTTTTTGTACCGACCCCGAATTGATAAAAAACTTTTGTTGATTAAATCAAAAAATACGAACCTGAACCGTCTGTTTCTCATGTTTTTCAAAACATCCTGATCCATAACGCGTGTTATATTTTTTTTAACCGCACGCTCCAAATCATCATTGCCCCATTGCACATTGTCCAGAAATTCCCCTTCGATATTGTAAAACGAAGCCTTTTTTATAAAAGGAATCCCACTATTCAATGCCCATATTGGATCAATAAATGTTTGGTTTTTTTTGTGTTTTGTTATAAATGATATGGTGTGTTTTTTTTCTTTTAATAATTTTGTAAATTTCATTTCATACATTTCAACAACTAATTCCTTAGTCTTTTCTTTTTTTACATCAGAAATGAAGTGATCAAACCAACGTGATTTGAATATTTTTGGCTTTAACCCAATAAACCAGGATTGCAAATACGCCTCGTCCAGATAATCGTGATAAAATAATCCGACCGCGTCCGAGCCAGAATTTTCCAATTTTTCAACAATTGGCTTTAAATCAGATGTTGGACCATAAGCACTGTCGTTTACCAAATAAACCCAATCGTATTTTGATAATAAATCGTTGTCACGAGCCCAAACATAAGCACGTTTATACGAACCAAAATCATATTCGCCGTGTTTGCCAATAATTTGATGGATTGTATATGGTTTTACGCGCGCGATTTCGGCATCCGAATTATCGTTATCCGTTACAAAAATAATATCACCCAACTTGGATAATTCAGCCAGGTAATAAATAACATAATCATCAATTATTGCATCGCGGTCATAGCTGGCAAATAAAAACAATCGCTTACTTTTCATCTTTAAACTCTTTTGCATTAAAAAATTCAAATAATGTAATCCCAAACGCACCGCAAATCTTGGCCAAGCTGTAAATTGTAACATTTTTTTCAGCCCGCTCGATCATTCCAACATAAGTCCTGTGAATCCCCGCTCTCTCGGCCAGTTTTTCTTGCGATAAATGCAATTTTTTACGCTCAAATTGCACACGCTCTGCAATGATTTGGGATAAATTTTCAATCATATAAAAATTATAAAAAAAGCACACACTATAAGTCGACAGACTATAATATTCTTTTAATAATTGAAACAAATCCAGAATTTCAACCCGCGGTTTAATCAAGCAAATAAATTTCCCCTTGACTTGAACACTATAATCATCCAAAATCCACATACTATAATATACAAAATGGATAATTTATGACCAAAATCCGCCTCTTTCTGTTCGCCAGCTATGACCGCGACGCAATAATTGATGATTATGTTATTTATTATCTGGCTGAATTATCCAAGTTGGGCGATATTATTTTTGTAACGGATAATGACAATTCGGATGCCCAGGCTAAAAAAGTAAAACCATATACAATTCATCAAATTATCGGCAAACACGGCGAATATGATTTTGGTTCGTATAAGCGTGCTTATTTTTGGGCCCGCGACAACGATTTATTATCAAAATACGATTGGGTTTATTTGGTAAACGACAGTGCTTATGGTCCAACATCTGATTTAAAGCCAATTGTTGAAAAATTGGAAAATTCTGGCTCGGACGCGGTCGGGATGTTTATGTTGGATTATAGTCGTCCACATATTCAGTCTTGGTTTGTCGGATTGTCCTCTTCAATATTTCTATCCGATTGGTTCAATGAATTTATGAAATCGGTTAAGCACGAAAATCACAAAGATCTAATCATTGAAAAATATGAAATTGGATTGTCCGAATTAATTAAAAAGCATGGGCACAAATTAAATCCGTTGGTAAAATATCGTTTAAATTGGCCCTATTTAAATCCGATCTGGGTTTTAAATCATGGTGTCCCATTCGTTAAAAAGGCTGCATTTTATAACAACGATAGCAACTTTATCGGATCAATAAAAAACATTATCGGATCAATAAAATGCACTAATAAAAAACTGGCCGAACTCATCGAAAATAATCTGACGCGAACAGTAGATCCAGAAGTAATTCGAAATTTTAAAAATCGCCGTTTCCAATATGTATTTTTTGATTTAATCAACAAAAGTTTTTTATCAATTCGGGGCCGGTACAAAAAAAATGGAAACTATCGGTTTTTAATTCGATTGTTTCATTTACCTATATTTTACATATCGATTCCAAAAAGTATCGCTTTCAAGAGAAATAAATGAAATTAAAATTTTACTATTTAATAATTTGGTACAAAATATTACGCTTCATAGGCATTTTATCACCCAAGAGTTATAAAAAGCATAAAAACAAAATCAATGACGACATTGACAAACTATATCAAAAATCAAATATAAAAAAATATATAGAGTATAAAAAAAGGCGTATTGCAAAAAACACTGTATATACCTGCATAACTGGGGAATATGATGATTTGCAATATCAACGATATATAAACTTTGATTGGGATTATATTTGTTTTACCGACAATGAAAAATTAATTAATGCTGGCAATATTGACATTTGGGAAATCCGTGCACTTAAATACACTAAATCTGATAATATTCGAAATGCACGGTGGCATAAAACCCATCCACATGAATTATTGCAAAATTATGAATATTCCCTATGGGTCGATGGGAATGTAAATATTATCAGTGGTTATATTTTTAATAGGATTAAAAATATAATTAAAAAAAACAAAATTCTGTCGATCCCGGAACATTTCGAGCGTAACTGCATATACGATGAAATATCTGCATGCGAAAAATCGTCAAAAGACAACCCAAAAATCATGTCAAAAATGCAGCAAATTTTAAAATCCGATAAATTTCCAAAAAATTATGGTCTACACGAAACAACCTTGATTTTTCGAAAACATATGGATAAAAAATGCATAAAGATTATGAACGAATGGTGGCATTTTATCGAAAATTATTCCAGACGGGATCAACTCAGCCTGGATTATGTTTTATGGGAAAACAAGTTGAATATCCCAAACCTTACTAATCCATCATTTAGATTCAGAAAGAATGATTTCAAACTTACCTATAATTCTAAACAAGGGAAACACCATTAATGAAAAACTATTATAAATTAATAATTTTACATCCGAGAGGGACAAATGAAAATATTTAAAATTGAAAAAAAGAGAGGTCGTGTTCGGATATATTTGTTTAAAGTTAAGATATTTTCTTTTAAAAGATCAGATACACAAAAAAAGTTATATAACAAACTATATGCTCGCCGTTTTGATAATAATTTATCAATCAAAGATAAAAAATTCATATTGAAATATCAATTCGAAAATTCTGTTGGATATAAACCAGATATTGATAATCCGAAATCGTTTAATGAAAAAATCCAATGGTTAAAATTATACTATCACGATCCATTAATGACAAAATGTGCTGACAAATTTGCTGTACGAGAATACATCAAAAACAAAATCGGGGAAAAATATTTAGTGCCGTTATTGGGTGTTTGGGATTCGGTCGACGATATTGATTGGGATTTATTGCCCAACCAATTTGCTCTAAAAATTAATTGGGGCAGTGGCCAAAACATAATTTGTAGTGATAAATCAAAATTGGATATTGATGATGCAAAAGAAAAATTACGCAAATGGATGAATCCAAAATCAAATCATTATTTTTACAGTTTCGAATGGGCATATAAAAACATTAAACCAAAAATTATTGCTGAAAAATATATTGAACAGATTGATGGAGATTTATTTGATTATAAATTTCAATCATATAACGGAGAAATTAAAAACTTTTTCCTGTGCTCTGAACGCTCAACAGACGTTAAAATGGACTTTTTTGATATGAAATTTAATAAATATCCGTTTAATCGCGCACATGGGAATAATTTCACAAAGTTTAAAATGCCAAAAAACTACGATGAAATGCTGAAATTATCAAATATATTGTCGGCTGATTTTCCATTTGTTCGCGTTGATTGGTTTAATGTTAATGGAAAGTTATATTTTTCAGAACTAACATTTTATTCGGACAATGGCATGGGACCATTTAACCCATCAGAATGGGACTTCAAATTCGGCGGACTATTCACATTGCCAAACAAACGTTTATAACATAATGCCCCAAATTAATTTTGGGGCATTGGTTTATCCTGCAATACGCCAACGCTTTCCACTAATTGTTGATACTGTTGAAACAATTTTTACCGATGTTATAGTCATAGCAGAATATGATAATCTGTAATTAGCTGATATCCCGCCATCCCCATTAAATACAGATATGTTATAGCCCGTATTTCTCATAGGGCAGAGAAAGTTTACTATTATTGTTGATCCTTCGCCAACCTGGCCCCATTGTTCGATATATCCGCTGTTATATTTTCTAAATCCTGATACTCCATCCCAACTTGCCATATCCGATTCGCGTGGATAATAATCAACAACATAATCCGCCGGCTCTACTATTTTATTCTCCAACTCGACCCTCATCGCGTTCATTTCCACGCGCAAATTGCTCAATGCGACATTTACATCTGTATTCGACAAATCGGCCCGGGCCAGTTCATAACCGCCCGCAATATCGCCATCATGCACCACCAATGATTTATTTGTTGTATCAACTGTTATTTCGCCATCACGTCCAATAAATGTTTTATGTTCGACGCGGGAACCGCGCCTTAATTGAATTGCTCTCGCCATTAAAAATCCTTTTGAATTAAAAAATCCCGACGAAACCGTCGGGATAAATAAACATCGGACAAATCTTGTCCATTACATACTATATTATACCACAAACCGCAAAAAATAGCAATACTATTTTTTAAACTACGATTTTCCTAAAAATAATCCGCCAACCAAAGGCACAATTATTTTTTTTCAGACTTTAACCACGCTTCCAACCATGCATTATCGAACTGCAAAGTTTTAACATCACTCACTTTCAATAATTTTTGTTGCAACGGAATTGTTGTTTTAACACCATCAACCACAAATTCATCCAAAGCCCGAGCTGCGCGCATTAAACATTGCGGCCTATTTGGCGCCCAAACAATTAATTTTGCAACCATGCTGTCATATGTAGGCGGAATTTTATACCCAGTATACACCGCGGAATCCACACGAACGCCCAATCCACCAGGGGGGCTGTATTGTGTAATTGTTCCGGCACATGGCACAAATGTTTCCGGATCTTCGGCATTAATTCGAAATTCAATAGCATGCCCATTGGCAACCAAATTAGATTGCGAATATCCCAATTTTTCGCCCGCCGCAATACGAATTTGTTCACGAACCAAATCAATACCATAAACCATTTCGGTAACAGGATGTTCAACCTGTAAACGCGTATTCATTTCCAAGAAATAAAATTTCCCATCTTCGAACATAAATTCCAAAGTTCCCGCATTGGTATAACCCATTTTTTTAACAGCTTCCTTGCAAACTTCAATCATATCATCGCGTTGCTTTTGGCTTAAAATGGCGGCAGGCGCTTCCTCCATAATTTTTTGATTTTTACGCTGCAAAGAACAATCGCGTTCACCGAAAATAACGGCTTTGCCATGCTGATCGGCCAAAACTTGAAATTCAATATGACGCGGATGAGTTAACAATTTTTCAATATATAACGTATCATCACCAAATCCAGCCCTTGCTTCGGCTTTGGTTAATTTAAATACCTCTGGCATCTGATCCGCAGATTGAACCGGGCGAATACCTTTACCGCCACCACCAGCTGATGCCTTTAACATCACAGGATAACCAATTTGATTCGCAACCCTTAATGCATCATCCAGGGTATCAACAGCCCCATCCGAACCCGGCACAACAGGCAATCCAACAGATATAGCAGTACGCTTTGCTTCAACTTTATCGCCCATTTTGGCAATCATTTCTGCCGTTGGACCAATCCAAGTAATTTTATGTAATTCAACTTTTTCAACAAATCCTGCGCGTTCGGATAAAAACCCATACCCAGGATGAATCGCATCTGCATTTGTTAACAATGCCGCCGTTAAAATCGCAGATTCATTTAAATATGAATCCTTACTGGGCGCAGGCCCAATACAAACCGATTCATCGGCCAAATGAACATGCGTCGCATCACGATCGGCGGTCGAATATACAGCCACTGTTTTAATACCCATATCACGGCAAGCGCGAATGATGCGCAACGCAATTTCACCACGATTCGCGACTAAAACTTTTTTAAATAATGCCATCTTAATCCTCTTTTATTGATAACTCTGGCAACCTAACTTTCAAATCTATAAAACTAACCTTTCAAATGCATCAAAATCAAATGATTGGGTGGGTTCTTTTATTTTTTGACCGCGCGCCAGCGTACATATTGGTACGTGCCGCGGCAAAAAATTAAAAACGCGCCCAAGCGTTGATTTTCACACGTTTTATTCGATTACGACTAACGGAGTGTCAAATTCAACCACTTGCCCATCTTTTACCAAAATCGATTTAACCTTGCCGGCACGATCCGATTTAACTGGATTAAATGTCTTCATGGCTTCGATTAAACACAATGTATCACCGGCTTTTACTGATGATCCTTCGGTAATAAATGGTTTTGCTCCTGGCTCTGGCGCGAAATAAACAACACCAACCATTGGAGAATTAACCGCATTAACTGGGGCCGCTACCGGTGCTGACGCTGCAACCGATGCTGCCTTTGGTGCTTCAAACACAACGCCTGGATTCATCGCCACTGTGGCACGCCCCGCTTTTGATAAATGAATTTCTTTTTTCCAAACACCAAATAAAAAACTTTGTTCAACTGTAATTTCTGATAAACCCATTTGGTCCATCATTTTGGATAATTTTTCTATCCCATTTTTAAGAGACATATAAGCTGCTCCTTTTTTTAAATCAGCTGGATCAGATTACTATCTTTTTATAAAAAAGTCAAGAAGCACGAAAAAACTACTTTATTAACCAAAAATTCACAACGCTAAAACTGTGGCAATATATAATATTTTGTTGAACAGGCCGGGGAAACATCCATTCAAACAAAACCATTTCAATGCAATATTATTTTGTCATCCGGATCAAATAGCCGACAGGCCCCAGTAAAAGAAACGTTGCGACAGCAACTTTTTATTTGTCATCCCTCGGCAACCACGACTCCGTGGCGATAATTGCAATCAAAACTCTTATCTACGAACTACCGTATTATCCTGCTTTGCTCTACTTTGATCACTGCCGCATAATACCTTGAATTCTCCAACGCCTTCTTATTTTCAATAATCTCTTCGGCGCGATCCATAACATCTGATAAAATCGCACGGTTCATAACAGCACTGCCGTCCTGATACCAAGCAGATCCGATATCACCACCAAAATAATATCCCTTTGGAAATGATTTTTTTGAAAACGCCACATCCTTTTGATATTGCTCTTTTCTAAATTTATTTAACAATTTATCCATACGCCTATTTAAAACTTTTTTATGCTGATTTAATGCATTTTCGACATCAATTGGTTCTTGCATTAAATACGCCAAATCATCAGATGAAATCTTTTTTTGTTTAATTGAAACGCTGTTCAACAATTCTTTGAAATGACTTGCTCTAAAAAGCAATCGAACAAAATTAAACATCATAACACCACCCGATACGTACACACCCATATTCAATAAATCATGCAATATTGAAACGTCTTCGCCACGAATTGCATATGCTCCTGCCCCTAAAATTCCACAAGCCAATCCCCAACGAAATAATTTTTGTAACGTTGTTGCATTTAATGCAACCCAAGTCGATGGCGCAATCTTCCAAAATTTAATATCCCATGTATCAACTTCAAACGGCTTAACTTCTGCATCTACTTTGGCATTATACTCGTCCAAACGTTTCTGCATACCTTTTGCCGCTTGGTCACTATACATTTTAAACGCAGCATTCACAGATTTGTTTCCACCTAATAAATCCTCACGATCCATAGAATCGAATTCACCAATCATATTTCCATTGCTATTGTTTACCATTTTATTTCTCCATATTTTTTATACAATCGTTTAAAATCTGCAACGATTTTGAATATTCTTTATTAATATTGCCTAACATTTCGGCACGAACATTTCCCTTTTTATGAAATTTACAAAAATCCATAACTTGCTTTACACAACATTTATTGTTTACAGCCAGAGCGCGCAATGCAGCATTTTTTGATGTACCTGAAATTAAATCTTTCAAATCAGAATTCGAAATATTACCCGCCAATAATTTTTTAAACAAACGATTGTTACGAACAAACCGTCTTTGCAACGAAATTAAACAAAAAAATAAAAATAATGAAACTCCAAAAACCCCCAAACTATGTTGTTGCCAATCGCCTCTATCATATGCATGTATTAAAATCATATTCTCTATTGCAATCAAAGACAATGTAATCGCAATTAATTCAGCATTCAACCGTAATATTGCCGACCAATATAATTTTTTAAATAAAATCTCTGTCTTTTTCATATGGATCCTTAACGTACTGTAATACTACCCCACATTTCAAATTCTGTCAACAAAAACAATATCCTTTTATATTCCACAGCTACGATTTCTTAAACTCAAATAAAAGAGCTCATTCAACAACTGTCACGCCATAGCCATATTCCCCGCAATACAGATTGTTACCTAATCAAACATTCATTTTAAAAAATAAAAAATGCCCCCGCAACCGCGGGGACAAAATAATCAGAACAAATTTATTCCGCCGCTTTTTCTGTTCCACTAAAAATAATTGCACCTGCTTTGCTAATTGCAGCTTCTTTTGCCACAGTCGCAAAATCAATATCCTCGGCCTTTGCAATTTCATAAATTTGCTTAACCTGCTCATCTGTATAACTTGTTGAATATTGTTTGTTTATGCTCTTGGTAATGGATGCCAGAGCCCCATCCTGCACAGCCTTTTCTGCGGACACATTTGTATTGCCCAACAATTTGGTCAAAACAGCCATATAATCAATTGACCCATCTTCTTTTTTGTTATTAACCGCAGTATCAGCAATGCTTATCGCACTCTTTACACCTTCGTTATCCAAAACGCTGATATAATTACCCGCTTTGTCGCAACCAGCAACTGTTAATGCCAATGTTGCCGCCAAAACCAAATTAAATTTATTCATATTTTTCCCTTTGTTTTATATTACTGTCATTGCTCGGGACCAATCCCCAAAGGCAATTATTACAACCATTCTATACAAAACCCAAACCCAAAGCCAGCCAAATTTACACCAAACCATAAATAAAAACTACCTTGCATTTATATAAAAACATGGTATATTCCAACCCACAGGGAAACGAGAGAATAAACAAAAGCGAGGAATTCCATCATGGGATTGAATTTTGGTTATACTTTTTTCGAAACTCTGAATACTAAAATCATACGACCAAATCATCGAGTTCGTCCCAATCGATGCCTCGACCGCACATATGTTTATTCCGGCAATCTTTTACAAAACGAAAAATTAAATGAATTTTATACCAACGACGTATACCTGGGATACTTTATACGTCGGACGATGTACCACAGATATCTGGTAAACCAATTTGCAGAAATTTCTGGTGTTTCATTCCCGCTCCACGATTTTGATAAATTCTCGTCCGGGCCCAAAGAAATCGCCGCATGGTCCATGTATTCCTGGATGCGGAACCCGGACTCTAATTTTAAACCAAACGAAAACATCATTGTTGATCATACGGGAAAACCCTTTGATGCAAATCAATACCATACTGAATATTGGAAAAACAGCCTGGATCACATTGGGGAATCTCTGGAAAAACGACATAAATTAATAAATTCTCATCATCCTGAATTTTGGGAATATATATGGTTGATGCCAAAACTTTCTATGCTGGAAATGATTGATGATTATTGCGCAATGGGTGCTGAAAAATTAACCGACGGGCAATTAAAACCCCCGGCTGTCGAAGACGCACACAATTATTTTACAAACAAAAAACTGGACAAATTTGACTGGACTAAATCGCAACTGAAATTCATCGAATCCCAATTCGCAAAATTGCTCCGCTCCACCAGATAAACACCCGCAACATAAGACTATTAAAAAACGCATCCAAATGATGCGCCCTTCTTTTTTTCTAAAACACAGCAAAACGAGTCATATAGACGTTTTGTTTTTCAACAGCCGAAAGGCGCGTACATAGACGTACGTAACCCCGCAAAAAATGAAAAAACGCGCCATAACGCGAGGCACCAAATATTAATAAAATTAATCACACCGACCCCGGAATGAATTAATTTTTGAATGGCAATGATAAAAATTTATGAATTCCCGGTCGTTACCGACGGGCAAACGACCCAAGCACCAATTCAGATAGGCATAGTCGAAACAAGTATAGTGGGTGGGTTATTTTATTTTCGAGGGGTTGAGCGGGTATAGACACCCGAGATACCCCCGAGAAAATTAAAAACGCATCCAAATGATGCGCCCTTCTTTTTTCTAAAACACAGCAAAACGAGTCATATAGACGTTTTGTTTTTCAACAGCCGAAGGGCGCGTACATAGACGTACGTAACCGAGGATTTTGAAAAAGAAAACGGCCTAGATGGCCGTTTTCATGTGTTTTAATGTTTTGTTGCTGGAACAACGGACACAGTCGCCCTATTATTCTTGCCCTTCTTAAACTCAACCTTGCCTTCAACTGTCGCAAAGATTGTGTGGTCTTTTCCCATATCAACATGTGTACCTGGGTGAACTTTTGTTCCACGTTGACGAACAATGATGTTACCTGGGATAACATTTTGACCGCCGTATTTTTTAACACCTAAACGGCGCCCGGCACTATCTCTATTATTATTAACTGATCCACCAGCTTTCTTTGTTGCCATTATCTTCTCCTATTATGCGCCAACGATGTCGGTAATTTTCAAAACGGTCAAATGTTGTTTATGACCTTGTGTTCTGCGATAATTATGACGACGTTTTTTCTTGAAAATGATAATTTTGTCGCCGCGTGTTTGCTCAACTACGTCTGCTTTGACTGATGCGCCCTTAACAGTTGGGTTACCAACTTTGTCGCCAACCATCAAAACGTCATTGAATTCAACGCTTTTATCAGCATCTAATTTTTCCACCAGAATCACGTCTCCCTTTTGGACACGGTATTGTTTTCCTCCGGTTTGAATAACTGCGAATGTCATTTTAATACACCTGTTGTTCGTTATAAGCCCACCTAAAATATACCAATCGCCCACGGAAGTCAAGCATTATTTACAAAACCAGCCCACTTTTTTTGTTAAATCCCATGATAAAACAAAAAACCCCTATTTTCTGTTGCAAAACATGAAAAAAAGTAATATTATCGGCACATTAACCATGGGGAAAATCTATGTTGGACATTAAATTCATTCGCGAAAATCCAGAAATCATAAAAAACGCAATACGCGTTAAAAAAATGAACGTTGATATTGATAATTTACTGAAAATTGATGAACAAATCCGCGCATTAAAAACTGAAATTCAAAACCAAATCGCGGAAAAAAACCGTATTTCCAAATCAATACCGACGGCCACCGACCGCGCCCCATTAATCGCTGAATCCAAAAAAATTGGCGATGCTGTTGTTGAATCTGAAAATAAATTGCGTGAATTGGAACAAACATTCATGGATATAATGTATTCTGTTCCAAACATCCCGGCCGACGACGCGCCATTGGGAAATGATGAACATGACAATATTGTAATTAAAACTGTTGGGAAAAAACCAGAATTTAAATTTGAACCACTGGATCACATCCAATTATTGGAAAAAAACAACTGGGCCGATTTTACAGGCGCCGCCAACGTATCCGGATCCCGTGCATACGCATTGCGTGGCGATGTTGCCCGATTGGAAATGGCGTTATGGATGTTTGCTATGGACAAATTGAATAAACACGGATTCACGCCAATTACAGTCCCATCCATGGTCCGCGAGGGGGCATTATACGGCACCGGCATGTTTCCGGGTTCCCGCGATGAAATATATCAATTGCCAAATGATGATTTATACCTGGCCGGCACGGCCGAGGTTGCATTAACATCATTACACAGCGGCCAAATGTTAACCGAAAACCAATTACCAATTTTATACGCTGGATTTTCGCCCTGTTTCCGACGCGAAGCCGGCTCCTACGGCCGTGACGTCCGTGGCCTTATCCGCGTTCACCAATTTATGAAGGTCGAACAGTTTGTAATCTGTAAAAACGACCCGGATGAATCACGCAAATGGCACACAGCATTGTTGAACATTACAATGGAAATCCTGGACGATTTAAATTTACATTACCAGGTTGTTGATTGCTGCACTGGCGACATGGGCCAAGGCAAGGTCCGCATGAACGACGTCAACACCTGGTTACCATCACAAAACACATTCCGCGAAACCCACAGCTGTTCGACATTCCACGAATACCAATCCCGCCGTGCGGATTTGCGTTACCGAGAAAATGGATCAAATGACGTTAAATTCTGTCATACTTTGAATAATACTGCGGTAGCGACACCTCGAATACTGGCCAACATTTTGGAAAACTACCAAAATGCCGACGGATCGGTAACCGTTCCTGAAATTTTACGACCATATTTGGGCGGTTTGGAAACCCTCACCCCCGCCAAATAACAAAAGGCAACAAATTGCCATTGCCGGATGTCAAGACATCAAAGCAATCATTGCAACAAAAAAATCCCCGCACCCGCGGGGATTAAACTTTTCACAAAATGCCAAACTATCTGCCGTAATTTTTCTTCCTTTTCACATATTCATCCAGAGTAATCGCACCCATTGAATAAAATGCTTCCAATTGATACATATCCATTGCTTGTTTTGCGGTCATGCCGCACGACACAACAAACCGCACACCCGAAATATTGGCAATAACATCAGACCGCATATCATTCGCACGACATAACATCAAAATTATAACATCCATGGGCATTAACCCAGCGCGCGGACACTTAAACTCTATTGCTTCATGAACCATCTGCAAACCTCTTGGTTGCATTAATACGGTACCACAATTTATTCTGATGTCAATAATTATCGGCCAGCGGAAACAATCCCGTCCCTGGTCCTGTTAAAACTGCGCAATGCTTCCTGCATATTCATTGTTTTTGAAACAACAAATTTCACACCACTGTGCATGGCCGAAACGCCCACCTGACACATGTTTGAAATACTGACCACGCGTTTAATATAATCCAAAATGGTTTCATTTTCATACGCACAAATTTTCACTTTATTCTGGGCCAATACTTCGACACATGCCCCATCAAATGAACCATAAACAGGTTCTTTCTTTGCACTAAATTTAACCATCAATCTTTTAACAAATAAAACCAACCCTTCTTTTGGCTTTGCAACAACAATTTTTTTCATACTTGTCTCCTTTGGTCCTCGCACATAACATAGGGCACATCTCGAACCATTCAATAATCTCCAAATAAAAAAATAAATATCGGCATCAAAAACCAAACAAAAAATTGCACTAATTCTATAATTACCATTCCCTCGCCCCACGAATACGCCAAATATTAATACCTGGCCATCCTACCTGTCCACCGTAGTTTTAACAAAGGAGGGAAACCAAGTGCAGATCTGATCATTACAATATTACCCGCCTCGCCCCGTTGGGGAGAGGCAACAAATTCTCAAATCTCCGATTTGCAAAATTTGTAGAGAGGGGTAAAATAAAACATTCCGCCATTTTTTGTTGCACACAATAAAAAATGCCCCCGGTTTCCCGGGGAACATTTCAAACTCTAACTTGTGACAAAACTATCTTGAACCTTTGGCTCTCTGAATTCTTTCCAAATGATCTAATTTTTTGTCGCTTTCAACAAAATATTTTTTGTTTTTAACAGCAATCAAAACCAACACTTTATTAAACCAATTATTTTTACGAGCAGAATTGCGCGAACGCAATCTCAACGTTTTATTTTTTGGCATAACGTTTGAATCAAAACTATCTTCTTCGCCCGACATTTCATTTTGCATGGCAATTTCACGATTCATAGTCAATACATCAAAGGCTTTTTGCATATCATGAACCAAACCCAATCGGGCATTTACACTATTTTGCAATTCCACCGCAGTATACGTTTTTCCCATAATTAAATCCTTATTGTTTTTGAACGGACATTCATCATACCCAAACAAGGCATCATTTGTCAAGACAATTTATTGACAAACTTTAATAAAAATCAATTTTATAAACACAAACATTTCGCATACACAAAAAATCGCGTCAGAATGTGGAATAAAATAAATAGTAAATATTTATTTTATGGAACAAAAACAACAAATTTTTAATTTGTATGTTTCGCCGTTTGAATGGAAAAATTTATCGTTTTTCAAGGCCCGCGGTGTATATAAACATACAATTATTCTGAACCATAACCATAAAACATTTCAAAATGTGATGATCCGGTGGGTTCTTTTCATTTTTTCAGCGGGCAGAGCATATATAGACATACGTGACCCCGCGAAAAAATGAAAAAACGCGCCGTAGCGCGCATTTTCAAATGTTTTAGCTGATTTTTAATGTCTTACTCTTCTTATCCACATCCACCACTATCTCCTGTCCCTCTTTCGTCTTGCCCATTAAAATTAAATCAGCAACTTTGTCTTCCACCTCGGACATAATTAATCGCTTCAATGGACGCGCGCCATATTGGGCGTCAAACCCATTATCCGCCAACCATTCAATCGCACGATCGGATACATGTAATGATAACTGACGATCTGCCAAGCGTTTATTCAATCTATCCAATTGAATTTTTACAATTGATCCCATAACGGCAGGTGTTAATGGACGAAACATAACAATTTCATCAATTCTGTTTAAAAATTCCGGTCTGAAATGTTTGCGAACACGCTCCATCACCAAATCATCTGCCGTCGGATTTTCCAATAAAATATCGGATCCTAAATTACTGGTCATGATAATTATTGTATTCGAAAAATTAACAACACGCCCATGACTGTCGGTCAAACGCCCATCATCCAATACCTGTAATAAAACATTGAATACATCTGGATGAGCTTTTTCAACCTCGTCAAACAAAACAACTTGGTATGGTCTGCGACGAACGGCCTCGGTCAATATTCCGCCCTGATCATATCCAACATACCCAGGGGGCGATCCGATTAAACGCGCAACAGAATGTTGTTCCATATATTCTGACATATCAATCCGAACCATGGCATTATCATCATTAAATAATAAATCCGCCAATGATTTCACCAATTCGGTTTTACCAACACCTGTCGGCCCTAAAAACATAAATGAACCCTGTGGTCGGCGCGGATCTGACAATCCAGCACGGGAACGACGAATTGCACGTGCAACAACGTCCAATGCATGTTCTTGACCAACAACCCGATTGGACAAATCTTTTTCAATATCCAACAATTTCGTTTGTTCCGCCAAAGCCAACTTTTGAACAGGAACCCCAGTCCATTTCGAAACAATTGCCGCCACATGATCGGAATTAACGGTTTTATAGTCTTTCGCCGCGTCTTTGTTTTTTTCCAATTCTTTGATTTTGGCTTCCAACTCTGGAATCTTGCCGTATTGCAGAGCCCCGGCCCGTTCAAAATCCCCAGACCGCATCGCAGACAGCATCTCGGCCTTAACTGAATCCAATTCTTCTATCGCATGCGATAATCCATGCATTTTTTCCTGTTCCGCCCGCCATGCCTTGGTCATAGTATTTGATTGAGCCTCGACATCCGCCAGAGTTTTTTCCAAATCTTTTAAACGTTTTTTGGATTCTTCATCCTTTTCTTGCTTCAAAGATTCTCGTTCGATTTTCAATTGCATTAAACGACGATCAACTTCATCCAATTTTTCCGGCTTGGACGAAATTTCAATACGAACACGTGCGGCAGCTTCGTCAATTAAATCAATCGCCTTGTCTGGCAAAAATCTGTCGGTAATATAACGATCGGACAAACGAACAGCAGCCACCAACGCATTATCGGCAATACGAACCCCATGATGTCCTTCGTACTTTTCCTTTAACCCGCGCAAAATTGAAATCGTATCATCCACCGTGGGTTCATCAACATACACAGGCTGAAAACGGCGCGCCAATGCGGGATCTTTTTCAATATGTTCGCGATATTCATCCAATGTGGTTGCCCCCAAACAGTGTAATTCTCCACGGGCCAACATCGGCTTTAATAAATTGCCGGCATCCATTGACCCTTCGGCCTTGCCCGCACCAACCATGGTATGTAATTCGTCAATGAATAAAATAATCTGACCACCTGAATCTTTGACAGCTTTTAAAACACCCTTTAAACGCTCTTCGAAATCGCCACGATATTTGGCCCCTGCCAACAATCCGCCCAAATCCAACGATAACAAACGTTTACGCAATAAATTTTCTGGAACATCACCTGAAATAATCCGATGCGCCATACCTTCGACTATGGCTGTTTTACCAACACCCGCATTTCCAATTAACACAGGATTATTTTTTGTACGACGTGATAATACTTGAATTGTGCGTCGAATTTCTTCATCTCGCCCAATAACAGGATCTAATTTACCCTTGGCCGCCAAATCCGTAAAATCAGTCGTGTATTTTTTCAATGCTTGATATTTGTCCTCGGCATTTGGGGACGAAATATCCACCCCATCCCTCGCACGCACTAATGCCGCATCGACCCCATTGGCTGTCAAATTGGATTTACGTCCAATACCCGCATTAATCAGGGCCTGAAAAATACGTTCAACCGTAACATAATCCTCGTGCGTGGCACGCGCATATCCCTGGGCATTATTTAAAACTTCAATAACCTGTTCGGAAAAAGTGGGCGACACATTCGACCCCGAAACCGTTGGTTCCTTGGCAAATAGTTCATCAACCTCACGATCCAAAGAAATTAAATCACCGCCCGCAAAATCAATAACATTTGCAATCACACCCGTTTCATCATCCAAAATTGCTCGCATTAAATGCCCGCGCGATACAACTGGATTTTTCCTAGCAACCGCAATTTGTTGCGCTGTTGCCAATGCACGCTGTGACGCTTCTGAAAACTTTTCAATATCAACCATCTTCAAACCTCATCTTTTGCCCAAACAACACCCATAATGATAACATAAAATCATCCCGACATCATTTGGATTATTTTCCCAATCAACATAGTTGCAAATACCAAAATTTCAAGATATCATCCAAATGAACAAAATACAAAAAACCATAAAAATTAAATAATATTGAAATTTTTTAAAAAATATATAAACTGCAACAGTTCGCACCCATAGTTTAATGGATAGAGCACGGCCCTCCGGAGGCCGGGATAGAGGTTCGAATCCTCTTGGGTGCGCCATAAAATCAAAAGATTACCATTAATCATCCTGAATTTATTTCAGAATCTAAAAATAAATCAGAGGCCTTCAACGTGTTTGAAAATAAAGTAAAATCATTCATAACCAATTTGCAAAAATACCACCGCCAAAACATCTTTAACCCTTGGTCAGAATCTGATAATCAATGGGATATCGGGGCTGATGCAGCAGTAAAACGCAGTGAAAATCTATATAACTATTTAATTGCTCGCCGTGATGCAAAATTTATCCTGGTGGCGGAAGCTCTGGGCTACCAAGGCGGTCATTTCAGCGGCATCGCCATGACATCCGAACGTTTATTTAAAACAATGCCATCATGCTATTTTTTTGATTCCGAACCATGCCGCACATCATGCCCAACCAAATTGGCAGCGGCGGGAAAACCAGCATTGGTATCCGGCGGATTTTGTGAACCCACCGGATCAATTGTTTGGAAAACAATGCTATCATTAATGCCAACACCAACTTCTTGGCTGCATTGGAATACATTCGCCTTTCATCCACATAAACCTGGCGACACACTAACGAACCGAACACCAACAGATGACGAAGTAGAATCTGGCAAACATTTATTGGTCGAATTCCTAAATCTGTTTCCAAACGCCACCGTGGTGGCGGTTGGCCGCATTGCGCATGAAACTTTGACAGGAATGGGATATACTGTTACACGTGTTCGTCACCCGGCAAACGGAGGCGCCACAGAATTCAAAAATAACATCCACGATTTATTATCCCGTTAAACAGGCTAAAAATTAATTCCATATTCCTTGCCTGATAAAAATCAAGCCATAAAACGTTTCAAAATAGAATGAATGAAAACAAGTTTTTCAAACGTTTTTTCCTCTCCCAATTAATCCATCAATCTGCCTTACAAACAAACGTTGCGCTTCCAAACTCCGCAACTCTGCCTCGGTTGCATTTACGCCCAAAACACGCCCAAATGTAATGGAGCGCAAATGATTTAATACTATTGCCCCTTCTCGCGATTCAAAACATCTCGCGGCGGCCAATTCAACACTACGCAATTCCATTTTCATCCACCACTATTAATTCGTTTGGAATATGCAACGCATTCGCCAACCATTTAACAGTTGCCGATTTATCAACAGAACCAGACACTCCCAAAACATCCATTGTATTAACCCATGATAAAACTTGATTTGCCTGTTCATCGCTAGCCAATCGCGCAATCGGCGCGACATAGCGCAATGTCATAACACCACGATCCAACATAACAGGATCTATTAATCCACGACGGGCCAAAATATACATCCCTCGATCAATCATCGGCCGAATAAATTCATTTAACATCCGCCCATATGTTGCACCCAAGATTCTCATCATATCGGTATTTCGCGCTATGATTTCTGTGGCGGTCATAACTTTGTCCGACATAATCGACAAACGATCCGCCAACAAAGCATGACGAATACGCGCACGTAAATCTTCTAATATCAATTGCGACACATCAAAATCGGCCCCTGCGCGCAACGGAGTCAAACCAGCCGACCCAACAGCCTTGGGGATAATTGCACCTGGCGTTAATTGAACATTTGATAAATTTAAAACACCATCATCATCCGCCTGCCAAATACCAGAAACCGCAATCGTTGCATTTTTCAAAACCAATTCAACAACTTTGTTCGCAGTTTTAATATCTGGCAACGCCCGCATCACAGGCGACCGTCCGTAAACTTCACCCGACATTGCAGACCAACGAAAAATCAAAAATGGATTTTTAACAAATTGTCCACGCGATAAAATACACGATTCAAAATTATCATTTTCGGAATCAATAAATGCAACATACGAATATCCAGAATCATTCCGAACTATTGATTGAACAATTGACACATGCGCATCTGGATTTTCTTTAAATTTGGTTGCAAAATTATCGGATATATCCCAATCCGAATACGTATTAACAACATCATCTGATGTCATTGAACAAACATAGAACACAGATGAAACATCGCCAACAGAATCGCGGTTAACATAAACATTTTTCATCGGAATTGCTTGGAATTGGAATGCAGATTCTGCACCAATTGGGGCTTCCCTCATGTATAAACATGCAGTCCCCAAAATCGCCAAATCCAAATAACACTGATGAATTTCGGTATAAAAATTTGATTGATTTAAATGATTTCGTATTGCATTTTCTGAACGAGTGAAATCGACATTAATTTCAGAATCTGCCGACGTCAACGACACCCAAAAACTTTCCGGCGGCGTCATCAATGAAAATAATGATGCAGCCAACATATCAACCGCATCCGCGGCAGTTGCATCAAATAAACTTGCACTTTCATCATCTCTCATTGGTATTGTATATCGTTGACAATCATCCCAACGTTTATCCCAAACGGCACGTTGCTGTTTCGCCATGCGATACATTGTTAAAATATTTTTACTCATATAAACTCCTTTCGTTTATTTTCAAATTGTGCTAGAATCAAAACACATAAAAAAACTGGTGAACAAAATGAAACCATGGATTATTTCATTTTCATTAATATTTGGGACAATTGCGTCCGCAAACGCAAATGTCGATGTATCAAAATACCGTAATGATTTAAATGGTTGCGATATGGAATCCGAACAATCAATGGATATCGATTTTTCCCAATCAAATATGACGGCATCAACCAACACAAAAACAAATTGCTATATCCGTGTGGCTGGCCGATTAATTGATACTTATTACAAATCATCCGCAAAACAGATGAAACGCGATTTAATCGATTTGGCCAATAAAACCGCCGCTGCTTCAATAAATATTTATAATGGTCCTGATGAATGCTATCCAAAATGCGGATCCATGACAGATGGCCTGGCTGCCGAAAAAACAGCAACATACATCAAAACATACGTTATTGATTTAATTAATTATACAGAAACATATTTTATGAATTAATTACGCTGCATTTTTCAATGCATCAATTCGCCTCATCCAAGACTTTTTAAACACTTCCTGACTGGGATTATTTTTAATAATGCGATTGTATTTATCAACGCGTTCTTGCAAATAAGCATCGCGCAAATCCCCCCTGTAATTATTTACCGCACTTAATGTTGCATCATCAACCTTGCCCGTTTGGGACACACCCAAAACTTTTTGCAAACTGATAACAGCAGCCCCAGGCCCAGAATTAACGGACATATCAAACGCGACATCCCGAATTGTATCGGGCAAGGTATCAATTCCACGCACTCGATAAAAATCTCTATACATTAAATATTCCGCACGATCTTTTGTCATATTATTAACTTCATCCGCCCCATACGATCGTTCAGTAATACCAAAATTTGTACGTCCACCACGATCAGCGCGATTATTTGCATATCCACCTTCTAAACGCGCAACAATATCCATCGCGCGCCTAAATGTTGTATCCGATTTCATCGATAAAACCAGCGCGGGATCATAATCCGGCCCAGTTAACATTAACGACGTTTGACCATCCGAACGCGTATAAACTTCCTGTTCCGCTCCACGTTCAACAACCAATTCTTCAACAACTTTTGGCATGTTTAAAACCGCACGTCCATTCAAAGCCATCCGCACAGAATCCGCCGGCACATCAATCGTCGGACAAACAATTTCATGAATTTCCTGCCCACCATAAATCACAGACATAATCGGATTAATTGATGTAGCCACGGCAAATATTAAAAACAAATTTCTTGTATTTTCAATCCAATCAATCTTGGACCCACGAATCGCAGAAATCCCCCAACCAAACAATAATAATGCTGTTATAAAATATAAAATATCCTGTGCGAAATCAATAAAATTACGAATACTGTACGCAAAACAAGTGGTATCCAAAACGCGAAAAACATCTCCATTCGGTGTTGAAATTAGCGTCGCCGGCATCCCTGAATCATTTAATCTCTGTAATATTTCAAAATCAGAAACCGCAAACGCACCCGAAGCCCCAAAAAAAATCAGAAATGCGCCCGCGATAATTTTCTTCATACTGCGCCCGGCCTTAAAAACTTTGGCAAATCAAAAGAATCCACATCATCATCAGCTTGATCAATTAAATCCAACAAACCAAACATAGGCTCTTTTTTCTTTGCCTTGGTCTTTGTTTTTGTTTCTGTTTCGCTATCATTTTTTTTCAAAAATAACATCTGACGCAGCTTGGAAAACCCGGACGGCTTATCCACAGAATCAATCGGCTCGTCCGACTTGTGCTCGCTGAACTGTTGCGCCAATTCTTGCAAAGTTGCATCTTGCGGTTTTTCTTCGGTCAATCCTGGCACTGTCGGCAAAATATCTTCTATCGTAAAAGATGATTTAACTGAAAATATTTCTTCATCCTCTTCATCTTCGATTTCTGGCGCTGTTGGACAATTTAAATCCGCACCATTCTGATCAAATGATAACGTCGAAGCATCGCCAAAACAAAACGGATCATGATCAAGATCAATCGGTTTTACAATAAGCACATCAGCCACTTCTGAATTTTCATCTGAATCAACTGGGGTTGATGCAATGGAAATTACTTCATCTTCATCCTCTGAAACCATCTCAGATGTTACAGAAACCTCGCCCCCCTCATTATCTAAAATCGGCACCAAAGTAACTGAAACTTCAACATTCTCTAAATTATTGTCATTACGAATCAATTCTGCTTGTGTAACACTCTCAACATTTTCATCGACATTAAAAATTGCCGCAACCAATGATTTTTCATCATCTAATTCTTCTGAAATCTCGTCAATATTATCATTGCGAACCAATTCCGTTGCCCTTGCAATATCCGCATTATTTTCAACAACCACTTCACTAATATTCTTAACAGCACCCAAAACACTCAATATCGGCGCTATATTTACAGACGCTTCTTCCGCCTCAATATTATTGTCATTGCGGCTCAACTCTACTGGTGCGGCAATCTCATCCACTTTATCCGCAACTACTTCAATAACTTCATCCGCCTTAATTGCTTCGCATGAAACATCAACAATTTCATCATCAACAATGGTCGCCGCACAAACCGCGTCCACCAGCGGCTCATTCATCAAAACATCATCCTCGATTGGGTTATTCTGTGCCCATTTTCCCGAAATTGCCCCTTCAATCACATCGTCAGTCTGAACTTGGTTCAAAATCTCTTGCCCAACATCCAAAGTACCCCTATCGGAATTAAATTCCACCGGATCATCCATTGGAACACCAAATAACACAACGTCATCCCAACCCATTTGCTGACGAATTTCTGTAAACACAGCATTAATTTCAGCCTCGGAAAATTTGGCCCCACCGGAAATATAAATAACTTTGGTTTTCAACTCTGCTCTCCATGATTTTTAACCCACTAATTATATCACAAATCCAATCAAAATAAAACAAAAATCCCAAAAAATTCAGATAAAAACCAAAACAAATCCCGCACAAAACTCAAAAACCGTATAAAACACTTGCACTTTAAAAAAAAAGAATATAAAATGCCTTCGCATTGTTAATCCGGCCAGGTAGCTCAGTTGGTAGAGCAAGGGACTGAAAATCCCTGTGTCGGGGGTTCGATTCCCTCCCTGGCCACCATAAACCAAAACACCCATCTTGGGTGTTTTTTAATTTCTTCAACCAAACGTCACGGTTCCGCAAAACCAGCCTCACAGAAACAAAACGCAAATACATAATCTAATTAAAAACATTTACTATTGATTCATCGTGCCTCATTCGCTATAATCTTACTCATCAATAAACCAGAGAGGATTAAAATGTTAAAAAATTTATTATTATCAACTGCCATCTTAACAACCTTGGGCTTTTCCGCCCACGCGCAAGAGGCCGAAGTTAACGCCCACATATACTATCTAACGACATGCGGCCATTGCCATGATGCTCGTGAATTTATTTATAACACCCTGGCCAAAGAATTCCCATCAATTAACTTTGAACAGAGAAATGTGGCCGAGGATAAATTCCGTAAAACATTCGAATCCGACCTTAAAAAATGCAATTTGACATCATACGGCGTCCCACTGGTTGTGATCGGGGACAAATGCTTTCAAGGTTACGGCCCAAAAACAGGGGATGAATATCGCAACGCCATTAAATCCGAAATTGAAAAAATAAAATCCGTCGAATCAACTGCTTCTGCCGACGCAAAAAAAAAGGCTGAAACTGAATTACCAGAAGAACCAATCGAACAATTAAACCAACCCGGTGAATTACCACGTAAATCGACCCCATGGATGATGTATTCACTAATTGTCATTGTTGGCGCCGCCACATGCTTTATTTTCAATCGTACCCGCGTCAAAATGAAAAAGAAAAAAACTTCAAAATAAAAACATCATAAAACACAAAATCCCGAAATAATTTCGGGATTTTTACTCTATACCGGTTAAAACAAACCGAGGATCCAGTAAAACAAACGTTGCGACAGCAACTTTTCATTTGTCATCCCTCGAAACCACAACTCCGTGGCAATCTTTATCTCGGCGAAACAACGTGCAGATGGATCATTGCAATTAAAACCCATCTCGCCCCAACGGGGAGAGATAATAAAACATATGATCTTTGATCATCATGTTTTATAGAGAGGGGGAAATAAAAACAATAACCACAATTAAACCACCCCAAACCCTTGGTCATCCTGAGGCTTTGCCGAAAGGATCCAG
>JAVBPX010000011.1:0-39381 GCA_031549365.1 Alphaproteobacteria bacterium | reverse complement strand
GGGATGACAATAAAAAGTTGCTGTCGCAATGGTTTATTTTCCCCCTCTCTATAAAACATGATGATCGAAGATCATATGTTTTATTATCTCTCCCCGTTGGGGCGAGATGGGTTTTAATTGCAATGATCCATCTGCACGTTGTTTCGCCGAGATAAAGATTGCCGCAGGGACGTGATTCCTGAGTAATGACATAATACATTGTGTTGCGATGGTTTTTTACAGGATTCTTTCGAATATGCCCCAGAATGACAAAAATAAAACCCACAAATTGTGGGTTTTATGGATAAATTTATACGTTGAACAGGAAATGGCAGATGTCGCCAGGATTCATTATGTAATCACGGCCAACGGTTCGCATTTTTCCGGATTCTTTGGCTGCTACTTCGCCGCCGCATGCAATGAAATCAGCAGATGAAATAATTTCGGCACGTATAAAACCGCGTTCAAAATCAGTATGGATTTTGCCAGCGGCCATTGGCGCAGTGGATCCAATTGTGATGGTCCAGGCATGAGCTTCTTTTGGGCCGATGGTATAAAATGTAGTTAAGTTTAATAATTTATATCCTGCGTTAATTACGCGCGACAATCCAGTTTCCGATAATCCCATTGTTTCCAAGAAGTCTTGTTTTTCGCCGGCGTCGGTTAATTGGGATATTTCCTGTTCGATTTTTGATGAAATAATTACAACGGAATTTGTTTTGCCGAATTGGTCGATTACACGCTGTGAATAATGGTTCCCGTTTGTTGCTGAATTTTCATCAACATTGCAGACGTACATCATTGGTTTTGCGGTTAGCATCGAAAAAGCGTCGAAGAATTTGCGGTCTTCGGCATCGGTTGGGATAAAGTTTATTGCCATTTTGCCGGCGGCCAAGCCATCACGGACAGTTGCGGCCAAGGACATTGCACGGGAGGCGTCCTTGTCATTACCGCGGGCGCGTTTTGTTAAATTTTGGATTTGACGTTCGATGCTGTCCAGATCGGCCAGCATTAATTCGGTTTCGATTGTTTCAATGTCACGTATTGGGTCAACCGTTTCGGATACGTGGACGATGTCTGAATTATCAAAGCAGCGAACAACGTGTAAGATTGCGTCCACAGCCTGGATATGACCAAGGAATTTGTTCCCGAGCCCCTCGCCCGTAGATGCCCCTGCAACCAAGCCCGCAATGTCCACAAATTCCATAGAGGTTGGAATGATTTTTTGTGATTTTGCAATTTCGGCCAGGCGCAATAGAGTATTGTCAGGTACAATTACCCGGCCCACGTTTGGTTCAATTGTGCAAAATGGATAGTTTTGTGCATCGGCCGAGCAAGTCGCCGTTAATGCATTGAACAGTGTTGATTTGCCGACATTTGGAAGTCCGATAATTCCACAGTTAAAGCCCATTTGTTTATTCCTTGTTTTTTTGGTTTGTCTATAACATAATGGATTTATTCAAAAAATCAAAGGTTTTTTATTATGGACTTTATGTGGGACAAGTTTAATGTATTGGAAATTTCAGCCGAGACCATTGTTATTGATGATTCTGGGTTTGTTTCGGAATTGTCTATGGTTTCGGATTCGGTTGCTGTTGTCGAAGGTTCAGATGTTTTTATAAACAAAACTTGCGATAAACCAATACATTTGATTGTTGTTGGCGATAATACACGGGTTAATTTAAAAGTTAAGGCAAACAATACAATTGTTGAATCTATTTTATCGCGAGGCGTTCGCCATAGTATTGAAGTTTTAAATGGTGCGAAAGTTTTGAACTATGCCATGAGGCGCGTGGATATGGATTCAAATGATAATTGGGCGGTTTCGATTGGTGCAAATTCAGAATTAAAAAATGTTGCGGTGGTTTTAGTAAATGCTAATTTAAATTATATCAGCGATATCAAAATGATTGGAGAGGGTTCAAAGTTTAATCAAAAGGCATTGGTCAAAAATTATAAAGATTTTAGGTTTAATAGTGATGTTTCGCATTTGATCAGTAATAATTCAGCAGAGTTGGAATTAAGTGTAGTTGCTGTGACAAATTCAAAAACAAATATTCGTGGAAATGCCATTGTTGGGCCCGGATTGACGGGTGTTAATAATTCAATTGATTTTAAAGCCCTGTGCGAGCCGGAAATTGATTTTATTGAAATATCACCGAACCAAAATATAAATTCCGAAAGTGTCGAAGCCAAGCATGGGGCTTCTATTGGGCATAATGATCGAAATCAGATTTGGTTTTTAGAGGCGGCCGGGATGGATAGGCATGATGCGGATTTGGCCTTGCAGGCTGCGTTTGAGAATAGCATTATTATGGAAATAGATAATGAAGTTATAAAAAGCGAGATTCAAAAAAAATTAACAGGGAGTAGTATATGAAAAATTTTTTAATGGCGATGGTTGCACTATTTTGTTTTATTGGGTTAGCGCGGGCGGATGAAATGGCTGATGTTAAAAAGTTTTCAGTCGATATGATTAATCATTTCCAAAATGATATATTCAGATCGGATATGCCGCGGGATAAAAAAATTCAAAAATTTGATGAAGATTTTATCCTATTGTTTGATTTGGATTATATTGTCCCGGTTGTTATGGGACCCGCTGCAAAAGTTGCAACAGATTCTGAGAAGGCTGAATTTAAAAGAGTGTTTACTGAATTTAATTTAACAACGTTTGCAAATTATTTCGACGATTATGCGACGCGTGATTTTAATTTGATTTCTGTGACGCCCGCCAAGACCAAGGGGCAATACTTTGTTAAAATGAGCGTTGTAAATCCAAAAAATACCAATGATGTTTTGAATTTACAGTGGAGATTTAAAAAGGAAGGCAGTGGGTTTAAAATTGTGGATGCTGTTATTGCCGAGGTTTCAATGGTTATGAATTACAGGACAGAATATGGCAATATTTATAAACAGGCCGAGGCGGCGAAGCCGGGAAGTGGGGTTGAGGTTTTGATTGGCAAGATTAGGGCGAAAAATGCACAAATTAAGAAGTAATTTTTTATAGTTTGGGTTTAATTATTGAGCGGTTGGCGTGTCACGGAAAATTATAAAACGAGTTTCGCGCCAACCGTGTTTTATTTTTAAGACCGGTGCGGACTATTTTTATTAGTTCAGGTGATTTTAGCTAGGATATTTTTTATCCGGAAATATTTGGTTGACAAAATGATTTTTTGTGATACATTCAGTGCTGCTAAGCAAAAAATGGAGATTGAAATGTCGCAAATGAATGATTTTATGTTTGATGGGACAGAATTAAATGGTAGTTTAGTAGAGAGGGTTGATCCGTCAGAATATGTTGTGTATCAAAGAGTTGTTATTAATGATGGGTATTACGAAATGATAACATCTGTGTTCGGTTGTGAGTTTCATAAAAGACCCACGTCGGTTAAAAGACAGAGGATTACGACGCCAAAAATGGTGGCGAGTTCGTCAAAAGATAGATTGAAAAAAGATAATTCGAGATAATTATGGGCCAAATTGGCCCATTTTTTAATTTATATAGAATGGAATGATTGGCTCCCTTGGGGGTAAGAATTCATCCCCCCAAGGTGTTGATAATATTGTAGATTCATTAAAATCAGAAGTCAAGAGAGCGTTTAATTTATTAGAATAAAATTTAGGCGGCAGAAAAATTAACCGAACAGATTTGTCGTAACGTTTGTTTTACTGGATCCTGGCGCTGTGCCTCGGGATGACAATAATTTTAGGGTTTGGGGGGAGGGTTTTATATGATAGTTAGTAGTGAAGGTGGTAATATAATTATTATTTTATGAGGAGAATAGGGATTATTTTTTGGTGAAAATCAAGTGGTTTTTTATCCCATTTTTTCGTTTTTTTGCTGGACGTTTTGGGTTGTTTTGTGCTATAAATTATACGTTATTAACATTAGAGAAAATAAAGGATTTTGTTATGTCAGAAATGGATCAGAATATGCCAATTTCAAACGTGCCGTCGACCGCAATTGAAACCGAGATGCAGACGTCGTTTTTAGACTATGCTATGTCGGTTATCGTTGAGCGTGCGTTGCCGGATGTTCGCGATGGATTTAAGCCTGTGCATCGTCGTATTTTGTACACCATGAATGATGTTGCAAAAAATTATGTTAAGTCTGCCCGTATTGTCGGTGAAGTTTTGGGTAAATATCATCCTCATGGTGATAGCGCAGCGTATGAAGCCATGGTTCGTATGGCCCAGGATTTTTCCATGGGGGTTTGTTTGGTTCAAGGACAGGGAAACTTTGGTTCCATGGACGGGGATAGTGCCGCCGCCATGCGTTATACAGAAGCGCGTTTGGCCAAGATTTCAACGCATATGTTGGAAGATTTGGATAAAAATACGGTTGATTTTATGCCGAATTATGACGAAAAAGAAGAAGAGCCAACCGTTTTGCCGGCCAAATTCCCGAATTTGTTGGTAAATGGATCGGCAGGGATTGCTGTTGGTATGGCAACCAATATCCCAACGTATAATTTGGGCGAAGTTATTGATGCGACCATGGCTGTTATGGATGATCCAAAAATTTCAGATGATGATTTGTTTGCAAAAATTCCTGGGCCTGATTTTCCAACGGGGGGAATTATTTTAGGGCGTTCTGGTTCATACAAAGCGCATACAACGGGTCGTGGGTCTGTTGTTATTCGCGCCCGTACAGAAATTGAAGAACACAAAGATCGTCAAGCAATTGTTATGACCGAGATTCCATATCAGGTTAACAAGGCTCAATTAATTATTAAAATTGCCGAATTGGTTAAAGAAAAAAGAATCGAGGGAATTTCTGATTTGCGCGATGAATCCAGTCGCGAAGGAGTTCGTGTTGTTATTGAATTAAAACGCGATGCGATTGCAGATGTTGTATTAAATCAATTGTTTAAATTCACAATGATGCAGACCAGTTTCCCTGTTAATATGATGGCGATTTCCAAAGGAAAACCACAGCAATTCAATGTTCGAGGCGTTATTGATGAATTTATTGAATTCAGAATTGAGGTTGTTCGTCGTCGCACAATTTATGAATTAAATAAAGCCAGAAATCGTGCCCATACTTTGTTGGGCTTGTCCGTGGCTGTTGGCAATTTGGATGAAATTATTGCTTTGATTAAATCTTCGCAAACTCCGGAAATTGCACGTGCTGGATTGTTGGCCCGCGGTTGGAAGGCAGATGATATTTTGGAATACATTCAATTAATCGATGATCCGAATACTGATTATCGGGATGGTTTATTTTATATGTCCGAAGAACAAGCAAAAGCAATTTTGGAATTAAGATTGCACAGATTAACCGGGTTGGAACGTGAAAAAATTCATGGAGATTTGGTTGATTTGGGAAATGAAATTAAAGCGTTATTATCGATTTTGGGCGATCATGCCAAAGTGTTGGATATTATTCGCAACGAATTGGCATTAATCAAAACAAGTTTTGCAGGAGAACGCCGTACAGAAATTTCTGATCAAGAATTGGATATGGATATGGAGGATTTAATTGCGCGTGAGGATATGGTTGTTACGGTTTCAAATACCGGTTATATAAAACGCGTTACTTTGGATACATATCGTGCCCAACGTCGTGGAGGTAAGGGACGAAATGCAATGACAACAAAAGAAGAAGATTATGTTACCCAAGTTTTTGTTGCAAATACCCATACGCCATTAATATTTTTCAGTGATCGTGGAATTGCTTATCGTATTAAAACATATTTGTTGCCACAAGGGGCCGCGGCATCACGTGGAAAACCATTAATTAATATTCTGCCTTTGCAAAATGGTGAAACAATTACTGCAATTATGCCAATGCCAGAAAATGACGCAGAAGCATCAGAAGTGTTTTTGATGTTTGCGACAGCAAATGGTACTGTGCGTCGAAACCGTTTGTCTGATTTCGAAAGCATTCGTGCCAATGGAAAGATTGCTATGAAGTTGGAAGAGGGGGATAAGTTAGTAAATGTGTTGCCTTGTTCCGACAACCAGGATGTGTTTTTATCAACATATTTAGGAAAATGTATTCGGTTCAAAGTTGATGAAATTCGCGTATTTACAGGTCGTGATTCTGTTGGTGTTCGTGGTGTTAAATTGGCAAATGATGATCGTGTCATTAATATGGCAATTTTAAATCATGGAGAAGAAGATTCCGAAAAGCGTGCCGCGTATATCAAACAATCACGTGCGTTGCGTCGTGCAGAATCTGGTGTCGAGGAAGAAGCTGGTGCGGAAGAAGAAACAACAAGTTTGGTGTTGGATGAAGCAACATTTGCCGAGATGAAAAATAATGAACAGTTCATTATTACAATTTCAGAAAATGGATTTGGAAAGCGTACGTCCGATTACGAATACAGATTAACACATCGTGGAGGCAGTGGTATTACCAATATTAAATTGGGCGGAAAAAATACCGCGGTTGCAGGGTCTTTCCCAATTTGTGATGATCAAGAAGTTATGATGGTTACAGATGGTGGAAAGATTATTCGAATTCCAGTAACAGGCATTCGTGTTGCAGGACGTTCGACTGCTGGTGTTACATTGTTTAACACTGCTGACAAAGAAAAAGTAGTATCTGCCGTTGCAATTCAAGCATCCGAAGAGGATGAAGGGGGCGAAGGCGAGGAAGCGGTTGAAGGAGTAGAAAACATGGAAGCGGAAGCATAATTTAAAACCCGGTAGAAAACCGGGTTTTTTAGTATTTGGATCATAGGGATGTGTTGGGAACAAAGCGTATTTAATTTCTTTGCAATTTTTTATGTCCCCGAAATTCTGGGGACATTGTTATTTATGGTAGCATAGTTTAGTTTATTAACGCAGTGGTTTGACCATGCCGGCGGCGCGCCAAGGTTCCAAAAAGGCGCGGACGGTTTTGTTTTTTGATTTGAAGAGATCGTTGTATGTGCCGCTCCATTCCACGTGCCCGTTTTGTAGCATTATTATGCGATCTGCGATTGTGCGCGCGGCCATTAAATCGTGCGTGATTGTAATAGTTGTCGTTTTTAAACGACGGATGTGTGTGTGAATCAAATTTGTGATTGTTGCTGCCATAATCGGGTCAAGTCCAGTTGTGGGTTCATCAAAAAATAGTACAGATGGATTTAATGCCATTGCGCGGGCAAGCGCGACGCGCTTTTTCATACCACCGGATAGTTCAGAAGTGCCCTTGTCCAGGTCATCCGCGGTCATGCCAACGTGTTTTAATAATTCCAGTGCGTGTTTGCGCGCTGAGTCGCGTTCCATGTTTTCGTTCATCATTGGCCCGAACATTATATTTTCAAAAACAGACAAACTGTCGAATAATGCGGATTCTTGGAACAGCATCCCAATTTGGCGGTAGAAATCCTTGCGTTCAGAATTGGTCATTTCAAGAGTCGATTTGCCGTTAAATAAAATGTCGCCAGAATTTGGACGCATTAGGCCAATCATGGTACGGATTAAAACAGATTTGCCAATGCCAGAGGGACCCAGAATTACCAATGATTCCATTGGTTTAATTTCAAGGTTTAATTTATTCAGTACAACATTACCATTAAATTGTTTGGTAAGGTTTTTTATTGAAAAAGTATTTAATGATTTTGCCATTTTTTTAACCCCGTTAACTGAAAAATAAATCTGTCATTACATAATTTAGCAACAGAATTAAAATTGATGATACTACAACTGTATTTGTTGTGGCGATACCCACGCCCCGAGCACCTTGTTTGGTTTTCATGCCAAAGAATGTTGCCACAAGAGCAATTACCATTCCGAATACGGCGGCCTTGGTCATTCCGGAAGTTATGTCCGATATTGATACGGCCATTACGGTTTTATGAAGATATGTGCCCGGGTTAAAGCCAAGCATTTCAATGCCAACCAGGTATCCGCCGAAAATTCCAATAAGGTCGGCAACAATGACAAGCAGCGGCATGGTAATGATTGATGCCCATACGCGGGGGGCAATTAAATATTTCATAGGATTGACCGAGAGAGTCGTTAGTGCATCGATTTGATCAGATACGCGCATTGTTCCAATTTCAGCCGCCATGGAGGATGCACAACGCGCTGTTACCATAAGTCCGGCAAAGACAGGTCCAAGTTCGCGCGTTATCGCAAGGGCGATAATGGTGGCCATTGCGCCTTCGGCGCTGTATTCAGAAAATCCTGTGTGGATTTGAAGAGTCAGAACCATGCCAGAAAAAAGAGCTGTGGTTGCAACAATTGGAAGTGAATAAAAACCAATTTCCATAATTTGAATCAGAGTGTTTTTCCAATAAATTCGAGGAGTAAACATGTGAAACAAAACGTGGCCTAAAAATAACAAAAAGTCCCCGATGTTTTCGAATAGCTTTAAGGCAAATCGTCCGATGGTATAAATTAATGCCATGATAAATCCGTAATTTGTGAATTGATTATAAGGATTGTATGAGATTTCCCCAAAAATTGCAAGATAAGTTGGTCGATTTTTAGGGCGCTTGCTTTTTCGGGTTGGGTGGTTTAGGATTTTTATCGTAATTACATAAAAGAGGTTTCTATGAGGTATATGATAATTTTATTAGCCACATTATCGGTTGGGTGTACGTCGTTATCTGTTAAGCCGCAGACTATGGATAAAAAAGACAATAATATTGTTTATTCTCAGCGCGGGGGTGAGGGGATGAGGCATCGGGCGAAAAGTATTTTGGAACAAAGGGGATGGGATGTAAGAGTTGGAAAAGTTAAAAATGATACTCAAGGAGATAGAATTGAAATATTGACCCAGGATGTTGGAAATGTTCATTATTATGTATGGGTGAGAGAAGATGTAAGATGGGCGCCAATTACGTGTTTATTTGCAGGGGCCGAGATGTGGTCTTTTACTGTGTCGATTGCAGATAATAAAACAGGGGATGAGATTTTAAATTGGGATAGTTGGGGTTGTGCGAATACTTCGGCGGCTAGGTTTGAGAAATTATTGGATAAGTTAGAAAGTAATTAAACGCATGAAAATGTGCGCCTATAAACAAGTTATTTCATTTTTAGATGCTTATGTATGTTTATATACACCGCGCACCTAAAAATGAAATAATTCTTTATAATCATCACATTTTGATGCGTTTTATAAAAGTGTAGATTTGCACAGCCGCAGTGTTTTTAATTTTACATAGATGGGGGGAGGAGTGAGTCCATTTGAGATCCGTCCAGATCCAAACGGTTTGGATCGTCGCCATCGGGATTTGATGCTTCGAGTTGTAATAGTCGATTGTTTAGAGATTCTCGTTCGTTTTCGCGGTATCCGGTTTCCGAAATGTTGTCTTTTAATTTTTCTGCACGGACTTTTGGATTTATCAAATTTTCATAGGTTTCTTGGATGTTTTCATCGGATAGAGCCAGGCCGCGGGCGTCCCGTTCCAGTAATTTATTTTTTCCAGGGATAAACCATTTATGTAATTTTAGGGCGGTTACCTGCATTACTGGGCGAGATTTGGCGTTTGATATATATGATGGTAATTGTGGGTCTGTGGAATAGTACCATATTGCGCCCCAGTAGACGATCCCCATGACTGCGATTCCACGGATTACGCCGAAGAGGATGCCCAAACTTTTATCCATAAAGTGGAAGGAGGATTCGTGGATTTTACCCTGAACTTTTGTTGCCATATAGTGGGCAATTCCCAATGTTATGAAAAATACCAAAAAATATGATGTGGCGAGAGAAATTAAACTGGATGATGAGAGGTTAAATAAAGCCTGAATCACGGTATTCATTTGGGGGGCCAAAAAACGCGCCATCAAAGCAGCTGTTATCCAAGATGCTGTTGTGATAATTTCGAATATGCCGCCGCGAAACCATGCCCAGATTGAGGACACGATGATCACTGCGATGTATAAATAGTCTAGGGATGTTATATCAAGCATAGAGAGAGTTTATCATAAACCAATGGTTTTTTCAAGAGGGTATCTGGGCCAGTCGGCACACTGGGACAATGCATATTAGGTTTTTGTTATTCTGTGGTACGGGCCAGTTGGTCGTAAATTTGATATTTAGGTTCCGATGTTTCGCGGTATACAAAAGGTGTGTTTGGGTTTGAATAGTATTCAAATAGTTTTTCGATTTTATCATGGGTTGCTGAAATCATTTCCGATGTTGATGTTTCATCGTATGTTACAAGTTTAGTGTTTCTGAACTGTAATTGTAAAAAATGGATGATTGCGGTTTTGCATTTTGATTGATTGATGAACCCAGGTTCATTAATTAACATTGATGCTGATAATGGTAATTGCGGCGAATTGCCGGCGTTTAGTGATTTTTTAGATGGCGGAGTTCCTGTTTTAATATCCAATACGTGTCCGGTATCGTTGTCGTTCCAGATGCGGTCAGCGCGGGCGCGAATTGTGTGTTTTCCGAAATTGAGGGATCCAGAAATTTCTGTTCTTGCGTTTATTGATAGTTGCAACATTTTAATAACTGTTGGTGCAATTTCAACAAAACGATTGTGCCAAAAACGGCGAAGGACGGATTTTTTTGGAAGAATTTTATCAGATTCAAAATCCAGTTTTTTTATTAAATCATTTTCCGAAATATTTGGATTTATTTTTTCCAAAACAGAGTGTATTAAATTTCCGAAATCACGTGAATCAATTTCTCGATTAACTTCATCCAATGGACGTAATTTTAAAATACATTTAGCGTAATATGCGTACGGATTATGGATTAATAAATCCAAGTCGGTTACATATGGGTTATTAATTCGTGAATTAACAGGAGGACGTGGTTCCAATGGCGTGATTGGTGATATTTCAACATTGTCCAGAGATTCGGCCATTTTTGTATATAGTTCACAATGCTCGATTTTGTCGCCCATTCGTTTTGATATTACATCAACGCGGGATAAAAATCGCGATTCCGTTGTAATTTCCGATCCCATTTTTTTTGACCGAACCCAGTATACATTTTTTGCACAAGACAGAGTCATAAAGTCCAATGCCATGAGTCCAACCTTGCGTTCTGGATGAGGTAGTCCAATTTCATCAATTATTTTGCGGTTTACCCATGGGTGGTCGAACCCGTTTTTTGGAAACATCCCCTCGTTTAGGCCGGATAGGATTACTGTGTCTGCGGTTAGTAGCCGAGCCTCGATCGGGCCAAGGACCGAAATGTTTGAAGAGGTTGCGTTTTTATTTCGGATGGCGGTTGATTGCAATGTATTCATGCACAGGGTTTTATAATCGGCAAGATTAATTTCAAGCGGGCCGTTTATAATGGATTGATTTAAATCATTTAATGCAAGCCAAGCCGATTTTGATTCGTCGGTATATAATTCAGCGTTATATTGGTTGTCATTGTTTTTACACAGAGTTGCAATGGAGTGTTTTGTGTAATCAAAGAAATTGTTTTCTGGGCGAATTAATGCGTTAATCCATGTTGTTGTCCATGACGCAAATTCATCGTTTGTCCCGTCGCGTGATATAATTTCAGATTTTAGTTCATTTAATGTTTCGTATGTTATAGGTTTTCGAAAATAATGGCGCTCCAATTGTTCGGTAAATTTTTTGTTTTGTTCGGATGTTATTCCGCAATAAACAAATTTATGCTTTAATATTCCCAGAATATTTACTGGATTATGGGGTTCCAAATATGCGTTTAAAATCATTATAAATAGATTGCCGAAGGCTGTCATGGATGCTGGTTGCCCGGACGATAAATCCGCCATAGTTCCCATATTAGACAAGTGTTTTGATATGCGATATGATGTTCCGATGTCTGGCGTTACGACAAGTACCGATTTTTTTTGTTCGATATTATCGCGAATCATTAGTGCGAGAGTTTGGGATTCAATGCTTTCGTTTTCGCATTCGATTAATTTTACACCGTTTAATTTTAAATCTGATGGAAGTTTTTCCGTGGGTTCAAAACATTGATTTAAAAAGCCTATGTTCGATATGCCGTAATCCAATTTTTGGATATCGGATGGTTTTAGATTGCATTTTTTTAACCACCGAAAAATTCCAAAATATGGGTGGTGCTCGGATCCGTTTTCAATGACGGACTGCATTGTTTGTTCGGTCATTTCGTGTACAGCACCTGGTAAGATTATAATTCCGTTTTTGTGGCGTAAAACGGATTGCATTAATTCTGCTGTGGATGGAATGCTGGCCGTGGAACCACACACAATAATTTTTCCGGTGATTTCATTATTATCAATTTTTTTTATTGCCGATTTTGCGTCAATTATTTGTTTTTGTTTTGATGAAATAACCCCGTATTCAGACATTATTTTTGGTAATGATTTTGTTACCAGGTTTAGGAATTTAGCCTTGGCCACCCAATGTGTTGCGAATTTATCATCAACCAATTCATCCCAATTTGGGACGTCAATTTGTTCCGTTGTGATATAGTCCAACATTTGTATCAAACTGTTGGCGAGCGGTAATGTTAATGAAATTGATTCAGGGTTTCCGGTGGCGCGCTGTTCGGCCATGATTAGGGCAAGAAGTATTAATAAGCGGTCCGACGAATCCATAACATTTGAATCGTCCAAATCATCCAGGCCGTTCCCCAGTGGTATTAATTTTGGTGGGATTATTGCATGACCAATTTTTTCAACGAACATTTTTTCGATTGCACGGCAAGCGCGTGAAGTGGGTAAAAATATTACATCGTTTATATAATTATGGTCAGCGCGTTTTGCCAAATCCCACAAGGCATCAAGTATTTTTGATGGGTTGGTTGTTGAAAAAACTGATGCCTTGAAATGTTCGGTCATAAGCGTTATCATAAGCCCAGATAAACAACATTTCAAGCGTATTATTTAGGAGGATTTTTTATGAAAATCGCAACTTTTAACATTAATTCAATGCGGGCGCACGCAGAAAATTTTAATAATTGGGTGAAAGAAGCAGATCCTGATGTGATTTTAGTTCAGGAGTTAAAGTGCGTTGATTGTCAGTTCCCACATATTTTGTTTGATCATTTGGGATATAATATAAAAGTATTTGGGCAAAAAAGCTGGAATGGGGTTGCTGTTTTTTCCAAGTATTCAATTGAAGATGTTACGCGAGGGTTGCCAAATTATCCAGATGAAAATTCAAGATATATGGAATGTTTGATTGATGGTCGCGTTCGAATTATCAATGTTTATATGCCAAATGGCGAGGCCGAGGATTCCCCAAAATTTCCGTATAAAATTGAATGGATGGAAGCTTTTACGAATCATATTTCACATCTGTTGGAGGCAGAAGAACCAGTTGTTATTGGTGGCGATTATAATGTTGCCTTGTTTGATCGCGATATTTGGAATCCTGCAGGATACAAAGGTTCATCGATTTCAGCGCCAGCTGCCAGAAAAATTATGCAAAAATGGATTGATGCTGGTTGGGTTGATGCGTTTCGCCATGTAAATCCAGATGCAGAAAAGGCCTATACTTGGTGGGGATATCGTATGGGCGGATTCCCAAAAAATCATGGTTTGTTATTGGATTATTTTTTGGTGAATAAAGCTGCGTTGCCATTGATTAAAAATTGTTGGATTGATAAGGGGCCCAGAGGGGAAAGTAGTCCGAGTGATCATACCCCATTGGTGTTAGAAATCGTGTGATAATCACGCATTTGCCAACAAGTTTATCCCATTTTTGGAACCTTATGTATGTTCATGTACACAGCGGTCCCAAAAATGGGATAAATTCTTTGTAACTACATAATTCTGACACATTTTGAAACGTTTTTATCCGTATACAAAGTCTTTTAAAAACATAAAAAATCCCGAAACGAGTTCGGGATGATAATGTGAAGAATTATTTTTTTAATTTTGGTTTAGTCGGTTTTTTGGTTGTAGATTTTTTTGATGATTGCCTTTTTGTTGTTTTTTCGCCAGATTTTTTGGTTTTATCTTCTTTGTCATTTTTATCATCTGGGTGGGATAGTTTTTCTGCGATTGTGTCAGTATCCAAGATTTTCAATTTGGACAATGTCTGGTGGCGGACATATTTCAAATACATTTCATATGATGTTAGGGCGACGGCCGAAAATACCAAGGGTAACAGATAATAAATAATACGGTATGCGATTAAGGCGCCGAACAAGGCAGCGGAATTATGATCGCCTGGGATTATGTACATGAATAGGCCTTCGAATACGCCAAGGCCGCCGGGGACCTGGCTGAATACGCCCAGGACCTGGGCAATTATAAATACCCCGATAAAGGTATCAAATGGAATGTCAATGAATGGGGTAATCGAAAAATATAGCACAAGAGATGCCAACAATATGTCAATGCCGCCGATTACAACCTGGGCCAGGGCCATTGATGGTGTTGGTATATCAAATTGTAGACCACGAATGGTGATTGATTTTTTGTGTAGCAAGCTGGCGCCGAAATATAAGGCAAGACCGATTGCGGAGCACAGAGCAATTATGCCAGTTGCGTGATGAGAGATTGATCCATCGCCAAAGGCACGGTCTGGCGTTAAAAAATAGCCCATGATAATCAGTGCAAAGCAAGCCATTAGGTAAGTAAATCCAGAAAAAGTTACCATTTTTACGATTTCTCCGCCTCGGAAACGCCAACGAGTGTATAGGCGATAGCGAATTGTCCCGCCAGATACAACGGCGTGCCCCGCGTTATTGGATACTGAAAAACCAATTATGCCGGCGAACATCCATTTCCAGGTAGAAATACTGCGCTTGACATAGCGTAGGGCCAAATAATCATAAGAAGACAGAGCCAAATATCCGGCGATTGATGCAAGGCAAGCGAGCAATAAATTCTTTTTTGGGATTGCGAATAAGGCGGCTTGGATGTCGGTCCAATCGTATTTGCCCAATTGTTTATACAGCATGAATGCGGCCAGTAAAAAGAAAAATATCCCAGACCAGGATACCAAGCGTTTTACGAGTTTGCGTAATTGAAATGACATAGTTTTTCCTTGTGATGATTTTTATCCACGATAGCAGGCTAGCACTTTTGAGATTGGATGGCAATCAGAATTTGTTTTTTATAATTTTGGTTATTTGGTTGGGCCTGTTCTGATTATTTATGAGAACATTGTGTCACGGAATTTTGTGAAACAAAATTCGCGGAGTTCGTGGCATATTGATTTAAGTCAGGTGTGGAATTATTTGATAGGGATGTGTTTGTTTTGGATTTAGGGGACTGGGTCAAAGCCGTGGCCCCCGCCGGGACGGCAGCGCGAAATTCGTTTGATACCAAGCCATGCGCCCCGGATAAAGCCGTATTTTTGTATTGCCATATCCATATAATCGGAACACGAGGGATAGAATCGGCAGACTGCTTTGTTTGAAACAAAGGGCGAGATGGCGACGCGGTAGGTGGCAATTAAGAACGATGCGATTTGTTTCATTGTTTTGGTATCTCTCTCGTTGGGGACAACGCGCCCACCAATCAAAGATTGGGCGCGCTATTCTATAAAATAAAACATTTACTGTTTTATTTTATTCCACATTGGGTACAAGTTATTTTATGTTTTTAAGGGTGGTGGTCATTTGTTTTAATCCGTTATCCCGTGTTGCGTGTAAAATTGCGTGGCGGGCGACAAATGTATAATCAAAATTGGGATTCATTTCTTTTTCGGTAATTCGAATCCATTCCCGCAATAGTCGTTTTGCACGGTTGCGGGCAACAGCTGTTTTAAAGGTTTTTAGTGTTGCAACCAGCCCGTATTTCGGGTCGTTTGGGGTTTTTGTTTTGCGCGCCTTGGCCACGAAAAAAGGTGTGATATATGAAATATCGGATGCCGCCAGTTCCAAAAAGTCAGACCGTTGGGTCAAAGTTTTACGCATTTTATTGTTCCCGAATTTTTTCAAACAAAGATTCGATATGTTGGGCGCGTTCCAGAGTGTCGTCATAGATAAAGCGTAAGTCTGGTACATATTTTTGGTTCATTTTTTGCGCCAGGACATAGCGGATGTTATCTTTGGCCTCGGCCAATGTTTTATCAACCAATTTTAAATCAATGCCGCCGCGAACATAATAAAATATTTTTACAAATTGCAGGCCGCCGGATGCGTCCGTCGATACGATTGATACGTTTGATATAATAGGGTCGTCCAAATAATTTTCAAGCAGGATTTCCGCAATGTATTTTTGTACTGCGGATGCTATCTTTTTTTGGCGCGGCAGGTATTTATTTTTTTCCACGTTTTTCACCAGATTCCGATTTTAATTCCAAATCGCGGATGCGTTTATTCAGTCCGTCGATTTTATTGTCGTACTGTTTTAAAATTCGGGTATAGATGTTTATTATTTCTGCGCCCAAGATTGCGACCAAAATGGTCAAAAGTATTATCATAAAAATCATGTTATGCCCCTGAGGTTTCGTGTTCAATATGTCAAGCATAGACCAAAAATATCAAATTTTCAACAAAACAGTTGCAATTTGGGTTCGGCGAGGTATAATTCCGCCCATGTCAACCAAAAGGTTTAATATGGCAAAAGACGATATGATTGTTTTTAACGGCGTTGTTACAGAAAAAATGCCAAATACTATGTTTCGTGTAAAGTTGGAAAATGGACACGAAGTATTGGGCACAATTGCCGGAAAAATGAGAAAATTTAAGATTTGGGTTAATGTTGGGGACAAGGTTCAGGTTGAAATGACCCCATATGATTTATCTCGAGGACGCATCATTTTACGCGAAAAAATTAAAAATGATGCCCCGGTTGCGGAAGAAGTTGCTGAATAGCATATTTTACTTGCAATTCAAAAAAACCTGTGATTAAATGCCACAGCAATAAAAGGATTTATTATGGCTACGAAACGTACTTATCAACCATCAAAAGTTCGCCGCGTGCATACGCACGGGTTCCGCACACGTATGGAAACAGCCGGTGGACGCAAGGTTTTGAACGCAAGACGCGCGAAAGGTCGTGCGAGAGTGTCTGTTGGCCCAGTCAACAATTAAAATCAATGAAAACGCAGCATTTGGCTGCGTTTTTTGTTTTTTGCACGGGTCATGTACGTTTATGTACACTCCGTCGTGTCAAAAAACGGCGAAGCCACAACCAACTACTACGTTTTGATTGATTTTATGTCGCGCGGGGTGGCGCGTTTTTTCATTTTTTCGTGGGGTCACGTATGTTTGTATACGCTCAGCCCGCTGAAAAAATAAAAAGAATCCACCGGATTATCGTATTCTGACGCGATTTATGGTTGTATTGAGAATCGAGATTATTGCTATAAGTTAGTGGCCAGAGGGAAGATCGTTCGAAAGATACAATGGATTACCATTCATATTTGCAAATATTGAGCAGGTTTTTCGTATGCCACAATCGTTACAGTATTGTTCTTGGTGTAGATTCATTGATCCGTTGAGATGGATTTGTTTTTTTATTTCGCCAGACTTTTCCATTGTCGAGGAATTATATAGGGATATGGTTATTTGAAACTCTGTTCCCAAAGGCTTGAAGTATTTTATTGTTATAATTCCGTTTTTTGTGTCGCTGGGGGTTATAATCCAATTTTTATCAGGGGTTTGTACGCCAGAGCACAGACATGTGTGTGCTGGGATGTCCGAGATTATGATGATATCATTTGTTTTAGGGAGTTTTATATCCGCCGATTGATAAAATATTGTGTGGTGTAGAGATAATTGTTCAGGGATTGTTATTATTATCGGAAGTGCGGTCGAAGCCATGGAATTTTTTGCGATAATTGTTAATGGAATTACAGACACAGGGTGTTTTTTTATATCAATCGGTGGCGCTAATTCGATAGGTTCGCGCATGTTTGGGATAACCCAAGTTAAATCGTCAAATTTTGTTCCAGGATGCATTTCCCACTGGTCTGGGACACCAGTAATTTCAATTTTCGTTTCGTCGTTGTCAATGTTTTCGGAATCAAAATGTAGGCGCCAAGATTTTATTTGTTTTTCAATTGCAGCGGAAAGCCAAGGACCGCGAAACAATTTATCGTTTTTTACAAAGATATTTGCATGATATTCGATTACATTTAAATCGGATGTTGTGATTCGGGTTGCGATTAAAAATTGTCCGTTTGGGCGAGAGAATGATAATTCCAAATCTGCGTAATCGGAAATTTTAATTTCATAAATTTTTGGGGATAATTGGGTGCCAAATTTAGGAGTTACAAACGTTGGATCCGGAGATACCAAGTATATTTTTGTTTCGTTTATATATGCTGATGAAATAGAGGGCAGAGGAAAGTTTAATTTTTGCATGTTTTCCGTTTTTATTATAGGTTGAGCTTTGATTATAATAACAATTATAGCGGGAAAATACAAATAATTCAATCAAGAGTAGAAAATTGCGAAGTAATATGCAATTTTTCGTTGGGGCGAGAGATTCTAAATTTAGAATTTGTAAAAATTTATTTATAATAATTTTGGTTTTTGGTTGACAATTTATTTATTTGTGTTAAATTAGTCGTGTAATCAAGGAGATTATAAAAATGATTAATGATGATAACATGGGAACAATAAATGGAATTGGAGGTATGTATACCTATTTAAATTTATTGGATATGCAGGATAGAATTATGGGGAAAAAGCCGGAATATGTTCTGTGTTGGTCGAGGCAGTTTATTAAGCCTCCGGTTAAAAGCGAGCCAAAGAAAGTGGTTAAGGCGAGAGTTGATGAAAGCGATATTTATCAGGGACCGTTTAGTATAGATCAATTGCTGGATTTTCAGATGTCGCAAGGAAGATAATTTTCCAAAGTTTTAGATTATTTGATGGTTGGTGTTTTGTGCACCAACCTTTTTTTTGTATCATTTGGGTTGTTGTTTGATGATATGAAGTAATAATTGTATTAAAAATGATTTTATGCGGTTTGTTTATTGTTTTTTGGTGGTGGGTTTTTCGATGATTTCAACCGAGTCCAGAATTTCGGTTTCGACGCTTTCGATGTTGCCCGGCATGTATTCTGAATCGATTATTGTGCCAGAGTCATCTTCGGGTAATATTTCCGATACGGTTTCAGTTACGGTGATGGTTGGTTCGGATGTTGTTTTGGCCATGCCACTGAAACGTGATGGGATTGTTATGAAATCGCGGGCGCGCAAATTCAATTTATTTAATTTAATTGCAGATGGTTTGGAAGACGATGCGTTGATTGGGTTGTCATCCAAAAATGAGCGTGGAGCCGGTACAATTTCGCGTGGTTGGGACCCTGTCATTTTCATAATGCGCAATCCGCGTTCAGATGTGCCGTCAGATAAAAAGCGTACGATGCCATCAATGCCAGAAAAACCCGATGATTTAGACAAAGCATAGTTTGGATTTGAATCAAACAATACAGATAATGCGATATTCGTTGCGTCATATCCCATTGATGCCAGGCGGGTTGGTTCAGTTGTTTCGATATTTGAATATGTTGTTTTAAAATATTCTGATTCAGCCGGTAGAGTTGCAAAAATTGCCCCAGAAAATGCAGGATCCGTATACATATCCGGAGAATCCAGTAATGCGGTGCCCAAGAATTGAACGGATGATGAGCGAACATCATAGTAACGCAAATATGAGCCCAGACTACGCAAATCAGAATTTGATCCGAGTAATAAAATCGAATCGTAATTTACGTCGCCCAAGGTATCCGATTTTTTTAATTTATCCAATTGGTTGTTCAGAGATTCGGATTCGGCAAGTGTTAATTTACTTTCGTTTTGAACCAATATATTTGAAATGATGGTTTTTGCCGAATTATTTGTTGAATTACGTTCGTCATAGTGGGCAACCAATTTTGCTGTGTCCCGCAGTTTTTGCGGATTGTTTTCAGGGTAGTAATATAAACCTGCCACGTGCATTCCATTATGTTTTGCCGAATCAAGGGCGGCGTTTGCCATGATGTATCCAGAAGTATTATCGGGTGCGATAATTACCAAGTCGCGCTTGTTTTGGATTGATGAGGCCGCAATAACAGATGAAACCTGTTGTGATGGCATTAATGCCATTGTGTGAACGTTATTGCCAAGTACCCGAGAATCAGATGTAAATGATAAAATTGGGATATCAGAATCAGCCATGTCGCGGACCAATGATACGTCGTCTGCGAATAATGGGCCGATGATTAAATCCGGCCTTTGGTTTAATGCAGTTTGGATGTTTTTATGTTTTTCGGTTCCGGATGTCCCGACATCATGGAATGATAGCAATGTATTATCAGATTGTTTTTGGTACATTGCGATTTCAATTGCGTGTTGGATGCCCAAGCCCAGGCTTGCATTCGGGCCGGATAATGGCAACAGGGCGGCGATAGTTTTTATACCGCTGGCCGATTCGCCAGTCATGTCCGTCCACATGTTTTGTTTCATTAATTCAGCGTCAAAAGATGATGTTGTGTCAGTTGGGCCACTCAATTGTGATTTTCCACCGCAAGCAGCCACTAGGGCAACGATAAACATTGCAATAATTTTACGAAACATGTTGTTTTTCCCCCAATATGATATAATATCCAGTATAGTGTATAAAAAAGAGATGAAAATGCAAGGGATTTTAAAGGCTGGAATTTATATTGTTGGGACACCCATTGGGAATTTATCCGATTTGTCGCCACGCGCAGTCGAAATTTTAAAGTCATGCGACGTTATTGCGTGTGAGGATACCCGTGTTACAGGTGTTTTAGCACAACGCTTTGACATTAATACCCAACGGATTTCAATGCATGATCATAACGAGCGCGAAGTATTTCCAAAAATTATTGAACGGGTTCAAAATGGTGAGGCGGTGGCCGTTGTTTCGGATTCTGGGATGCCGATGATTTCGGATCCTGGGTTTCGGTTGGTGCGTGCAGCGCGTGAAGCGGATTTATATATTACCGTTATTCCAGGTCCGACCGCGGTTATTTCAGCGTTATGTTTGTCCGGATTTCCGACAGATAAATTTTATTTCGGCGGTTTTTTGCCAGAAAAAAGTATGGCTCGGGCCAAAGCATTGCGTGATGTTTTGAGGATTCCTGGTACGATAGTTTTTTACGAATCGCCAAACAGATTGGAAGATTCATTACGCGACATGGCTGTAATTTGTCCCGAGAGAAAAGTTGCAGTTGTTCGAGAAATTACAAAATTATACGAAGAAACAAAAATTGATTTACCTGCTGGGTTAATTCATTCGTATTCACGCGATGGTTGGCCACGCGGTGAAATTGTTTTGGTGATTGAGCCAGCCGCAGATATCAAATTAAGCGATGAAGAAATTCGCGAAATTGTTCAGGATGTTATTTCAAGCGCGACCACGTCCAAGGATGCGGCGGTGATAATTGCCGAGAGGGCGAGAGTCAGCAAAAATGAGGCGTATGATTTAGTGTTGAGAGAGAAACAGGGGTAAATCGCGTGATAATACGCGCCTATGAACAAGTTTTTAAATTTTTCGACCCTTATTTATGTTCATATAAACCGCGGGCCAAAAAATTTAAAAATTCTTTATAATCATCGTATTCTGACGCGATTTGTGTCGGAATAGATAGTAGGCGTGTTGAGTTAAATTAATAGGGGTTGATTTAGGTTGTTTAGAGAAAATTTTCTTTTGAGTTTATAAAGCTTGGTGTAGAATAATTTAGAAAGATTAAATAAAAGAGGATTAGGATGAAAGTTACAGAGTGTTTTGATAAGCCATTATGGATGAAGCAGTTACCACAATTTATAGGGGCGTTTGATGATTTGAATACATTGCCAACCGTGGATTTGCCAGAATTTGCAGTTATTGGGAGGTCTAATGTTGGAAAGTCTTCGTTATTAAATGCAATTACTGGATTTTCAAAATTAGCGCGTGTGTCGTCAACGCCCGGTCGGACACAGACTCTGAATTTTTTCAATTGGGATAATCAAATTATGTTGGTCGATTTGCCGGGATACGGTTATGCCAAAGCATCCAAGGTGGATGTTCAAAAATGGCAAGAGCGTATGCATATGTATTTATTTGGCCGTCGTCAATTGCGCCGAGTATTTTTATTGATTGATTCGCGTCACGGTATCAAAGATGTCGATTTAATTATGATGAAAGAATGTGATGATGCCGGAGTTGGTTATCAAATAGTTTTGACCAAAGTTGATAAAATTGGTCAGAAAGAAATGCAAGAAGCAGTTGCCGCCGTTCATGCAATTTCAAAAAAACATCCTGCGATGCATCCGGATGTGTTGGCGACAAGTTCGGAATCGAAGTGTGGGATTGATGCGGTGCTGGGGTCTATATCATTGAGTGCATAGGTATCTCGGCCAGCGGTCCGCATTGAACGAAAGTTTTTAATTTTTTCGAAACTCATGTATGTTCATATACACATCGTCCCGAAAAAATTAAAAATTTGGTCCAGTCGGCACACTGGACCAAGGCATATTTGGTTTTTCGGTGTTTTTAATTTAATTGCCCGACGATTGTCGGGGCATTTTATTTTGTTGAACAAAATAAAATGAATGCAAAGATTGCCGCGCCACTATGTGGCGCGCAATGACAAAAATAAAATGATGTATGGATTAAGTTATATTACTAGAATTAACAGTTGGATTGTTTGGTGTCATGGATAAAATTTTTTATATTATATATAATATAATGGTCGGGTGAAAAATATTTAGGTTGCTTTTTTGGTTTTTATCATTTTAATTGGGGGTAGTGTTTATTAAGTTGATTGTGTTGGAATTAAAATAATGTGTTGCAGTGCAGCATGTTGTTTTGACTGGATCCTCTGGCTGTGTTTCCATCGCAATGGCAATTAAATTAAAAAGGATGTGGCATGAAATTATTAATTGTGGAATCCCCCGCCAAGGCGAAAACAATCGAAAAGTATTTAGGAAAGGATTTCAAAGTTGTTGCGTCCGTTGGACATGTTCGTGATTTAAAAGTGGCCGAGGGATCTGTGGATGTTGAGAATAATTTCGCAATGACTTGGGAAATTATGAAGGACAAAGAAAAGCAAATCAAATTAATAGAATCAGAATTAAAGAAGGCGGATACGCTATATCTGGCTTCGGATCAGGATCGTGAGGGTGAGGCAATTGCTTGGCATTTATATGATATTTTAAATTCCCGTGGCGATTTAAAAGGAAAAAAAGTAGAACGTATTACATTTAACGAAATTACAAAAAAAGCCATTACCGAAGCGATTGAACATCCTCGTGAAATTGATCAGAACTTGGTTGATGCTTATTTGGCCAGACGTGCGTTGGATTATTTGGTTGGATTCAATTTGTCGCCGGTGTTATGGAGAAAGCTGCCTGGGGCAAAGTCTGCGGGACGTGTGCAATCAGTAGCATTATGGTTGGTGGTTGATCGTGAACGCGAAATTGAACAGTTTAAACCAATTGAATATTGGTCAATGGATGCAAATTGTATTACAGGAAAAAAAGAAAGCTTTGTAGCAAAATTAACAAGGTTTCGTGGCGAAAAAATTGAAAAAGAAACATTAAAAAATCAGGCCGATATTGATCGGGTTATGGCAACGTTATCAAATGGAATGGATGCCACGATTATATCTGTTGAAAAGAAAAAAACACAACGTCGTCCAGTTGCGCCGTTTACAACATCAACATTACAACAGGAAGCGTCGCGAAAATTACGGTTTGCAGCCAAGCGTACAATGAGTGCTGCGCAACATTTATATGAACGCGGATTCATTACATATATGCGAACCGATGCGGTGAATTTATCGAATGAAGCAATTGCCGCAATTCGTGAATATGTTAACGGCCAATATGGTAAAAATTATTTGCCAGATTCGCCCATTATGTATGCGAATAAATCCAAAAATGCCCAAGAGGCCCACGAAGCGATTCGTCCAACCGAAATGGGACGTTCGACAGTTATGGGATTGGTTGATTCGTCCGACGCTGAAAAATTATATGAATTGATTTGGAAGCGCACGATTGCTTGTCAGATGGCGGCAGCACAGTTTGATTCTGTTGTTGTTGATGTTGCGCCGAAAAATGAATTGCAAACTTTGTTTCATGCCGTTGGTACAACCCAGGTATTTGATGGGTTTTTAAAAGTTTATCAAGAAGATCAAGATGACAAAGAAGACGAAGAAAACAAAAAATTGCCGATGTTAAACGAGGGCGATGATGTGTCTTTGGAATCGTTTTTGCCTGAACAACATTTTACACAAGCCCCGCCAAGGTATACCGAAGCTTCGTTAGTTAAAAAATTGGAAGAATTGGGAATCGGTCGCCCGTCAACATATGCGAATATTTTGTCCGTGATTGTTGATCGAAATTACGTTGATTTAAACAAGCAAAGATTTATTCCAACAGAACGAGGTTGGGTGGTTGCGTTATTTTTGGCTCAGTATTTTCCACGATATGTCGCGGTTGATTTTACCGCAAAATTGGAAGACGATTTGGACGAAATTGCAAATGGTAAAAAAAATTGGATTAAAGAAGTTCGTGCGTTTTGGGATCCGTTTATTGATACAGTTAAATCAGTGCAAAAAATTACCACAACTGATGTTATTGATATGTTGAATTCTGTGTTGTCGGATCATTTATTTAAACGCGATGAAAATGGCGAATTGTTAAATAAATGTCCAGATTGTGCGGATGGTAAATTGGCCTTGAAAATTGGAAAGTTTGGAGGATTTATTGGGTGTTCGAATTATCCAACATGTACCCATACCCGTCAATTGATTGACAACAAAGATGATAGAACAGACGAGCAAAAGGCCGCCGCAAATAATGGAGCCGCAGTATTGGGTGAAGATGCCGGCGAGCCAGTTACATTTAGAACAGGGCGTTTTGGTCCGTATGTTCAAAAAGGTGATGGCCCAACAGCCGAACGCGCAAGCGCCAAAGGCGAGAATTCCGAAACAATGACGTTGGAAAAAGCATTGGCATTGATTGCCGGTCAGAAAAAACCAGCAGCAGAAGAATTAGGAACAAGTCCAGAAACAAAAGCAGTTGTATTATATTATTCGTCCGGTAAATTTGGGCCGTATGTTTCGAGCGCGGGCGTGAACGCCAGTGTTCGCGGAGGAAAGCCGACATTGGATGAAGCGGTTGAGTTATTAAGTGCTGCGAAGAAACGTAAATTTACAAAACGTTGATAATTATGCGTATCTAAACAAGTTCGTCCAATTTTTAAACACTTACGTATGTCTATATACGCTTAACGCACCCACCAATCAAAGATTGGACGAATTCTTTACAATCACATAATTCTGAACGTTTTGAATTTTGGAGCGGTTCGGATTATTTTTTGTCTTTTCATAATTGAAGCAAGTTTATTAGATTATTATTGGTGGAGCATGGATTTATGGTGTTCCAATTTTCCAGATTCATTTATGGTTATTATATCGAATCTGACATCGAAATTTTGATATTTTTTATTTTTGGCGCGGTAAATTTCAGCCGCGTGAAATAAACGCCTTTGTTGGGTTTGGGTGATTGATAGTAACGCGTCGGATGTGGTTTTTCGGTGTTTTACTTCGACAAAAACAAGGGTGTTTTTACGGGATGCGATTATATCAATTTCGGCACAGTTTGTGCCGCGGCCGGTTATATAGCGTTGTTCCAAAATTTTATATCCGCGCAGGCGCAGGTACCATTTTGCGCGGGTTTCAGAGGTGATTCCAATTTTGTATGAAGTCATACGGGTAGTATATTAGAAAAATGGATATTTTTCAAGTTTTGTATATTTTGTTTTTAATTGCAATGACAATTGTGTTGCAATGGTTTATTTTCCCCCTCTCTATAAAACATGATGATCAAAGATCATATGTTTTATTATCTCTCCCCGTTGGGGCGAGATGGTTTTTAATTGAAATGATTGGTGCAGAGTTGTGATTCCCGAGGGATGACATATTATTTATATTGTTGGGATTGACGCGGGGACCTGATTCCTGAGGGATGATAATAAAAAGTTGCTGTCGCAACGTTTGTTTTACTGGATCCTCTCGGCTGCGCGATCCGGATGACAATAATTTTATGGTTTGGATAAAGGCAAAAATATGCTCGGGATGAAGATTGCGTAGTTTAACCGTAAATTGCAATTTTTTAATTGCCTGAGGCGGGAATGTATTTTGCAAATTCATCCAAGGATGTTTTTGTCGCGGAGAGTACTTTGGCCAAGCTCTGGGTTGAGGGCCAACGTTGCTGTCCATCAGATGTCAGGCGTTTGCTACGGTTAAAGGTTGTTGGGTCCAAGCCGCCCAATCGAGCAAGGCCAGAGACCGATGTGTTTTTGTCTTTGGCAAATAATTCTATGGCTTTCCATATTTCTTCGTGTGTCATGTGGTTTTCCCGTGTTTTTGAATTTGTTGGTCCCGTTTTTAATAGGACTTGTTTCTAATTATAGTTGTATTTATTTACTTTTTCAATCAAAAAAATCAGACTGAGGCGATATTGGGGCGAGGGACCCCAGAAATCAAAAAAAGGAGAGAAAAATATGGGTTATTATGGAAACGAATGTTTGAAATCAGAGGGGTTATTTTTATCCGCCGAAGATTTATGGTTATGGTTTATGTATTGTAAAAAAGTAAGAAATGGATTGCAAAGGCGAGGCGATTATTCAAGCTTTCGGCCTTGCGAATTGGTGGACGTTGAAGCATTAATTACCAAGTTGGTGTTATCACAAAAAATTAGTCGAGAGCAAATTGCAATTTTGATTTCGTATGGAGAACGACAACGCGTTCCTGATGATCGCGAATTTAGGCAGAGGCGTGATGCAAAATTATGGAACGATGCAATGGTGACGTTGGGCGAATGGGCAAAAATAAAAGGTTGGGTGTCATGAAAATTGTTAAGATTGCTTTTTCAAAACAAACATCAATTTGGTGGGTGAAAATTTTATGTCGAAATTTTCGTCACTGTATGGTGTTGGATTATGATTCAAATGTTGTCATCCAAGTTGGATTGGATCGCGTCAGATTGTTTCAGATGGATAACAGTGTCGAGGATCGATTAGTTGCCGCCGGGTGGGTTTTGGTGTCTGTTTCTGTGTGCAGCAAATGTTCGGTGCGGCCGAGCGTGATGACGTGTGTCGGGTTTGCAAAAAAATCAATTGGTGTGTGGTGGCCGTTCGTTTGGACCCCGGATCAATTGTATAAACGGATTTCAAAAAAATGATTCGTTTTCGGCCGGATTGGGCCGATTTTTATGTTTTTATGGATTTGTTCAAGTTATTTGGAGAACATTTTGTCACGGAAAAATCATATAATGATTTTTCGAAATGTTCTTTTGGATGTGCTGGCGTCCGGCGTGGATATTTTTTATAAAAATTTGTTGATGATTTTTTGGACCGTGGATTTTGATTTTTCATCACGCGACATTAATGGGGCGTATTCAACCAATTCGCATGAAATCATATTTTCGGTTATCAAATTGTTCAGTAAATATTCCAGGTTTTTTAGGGTGAGGCCGTTTGGTTCTGGCACCTGGACAGCGTCAAATTCGGATTCATCGATTGCGTCGAAGTCAAATGATATTACGAATTTTTTATCACCGATTTTTTCACGTATATGTTTTATTGTTTCATTCAAATAATTTTGGTCGTTTATTTTTGAATTATCGGTTGTAAAAATGTTTTGTGATTTTATGAATTCCAATTCCGCCGGTTCGTATGAACGAGGGCCAATGAAAAATAAGTTTTCAGATTTTAATGGCGCGCGGGAATTGCCGAGGGATAAATATCGTTCGTCGCCAAATCCCAATAGTTGGCGCACGTTTGTGCCATGAGGTGAGCCGGAAGCCTCTGCCATACTGGATTCCGGAGTGTGGATATCAAAGTGGGCGTCGATATAAATTAAACAGATGTCATCGTTGTTCAAGTTATCGCGGATTGATTTAAAGTGGGCGAAATTAACGCTGTGGTCGCCGCCGATAAATATATGGTTTGGATCGCGGTTTACGCATGCATCATAAATTATTTTTTGCATTTTGATATTTTCGCCAAAGCGGTCCGATTGTAATTTTTCAAAATCAAATGGCCAGGTTGGTTCGATGATGGTCCAATCGTAATTCGGATACATTTTTTGTATTTCGCGCGGGCCAAGTTCGCAGCCAGTGTTTGATGGGATTTTACATCCGCCGCGTCCGTATGATATTCCGATAAATTGTTTTTTCATGATTTTGTTTCCGTGTTATTTTGTGTTGATTTAAGTCAGGTGTTTATTATATTTATTATTCTTTGGGCTTTTTCTGGTTAGTGGGAAGGCGTTGTGTCACGGGAATTTGCGAGTGCAAATTCCGCAACGCCTTTGATTTTGAGTTTAAGATTGGTGTTGATTATATTTGTTATTCTTTTTTTTGGTTTAGATTATTTGGAGAACATTTTGTCACGGAAAATTTGGTAAACAAATTTTCGAAATGTTCTTTTGGTTTGAATTAAGTCCGGTGTTGATTATATTTATTTTTCTTTTTTGGTTTTTGATACTGGTTCTTTGGAAGCCGTTGTGTCATGGGAATTTGCGAGTGCAAATTCCGCAACGCCTTTGATTTTGTGTTTAAGTCTGGTGTGGCGAAGATCCGTCTGTGCTTCGTCTCGCCGAGATAAAGATTGCCGCGGGGTCGTGAATCATCGCAATGACAAATTTAGGCGCAAAGATCCGCATAATTGATAGAGGATCTACAAATAAATAGGATACGCCCGAGAATGGGTGTTGTAGTTTTATCATATCAGATTATTTATTGTCGATTTTGAGAGCGTTGATAAATGCCGATTGTGGGATTTCAACGTTGCCAAATGAGCGCATACGTTTTTTTCCGGCCTTTTGCTTTTCAAGCAATTTGCGTTTACGGGTTGCGTCCCCGCCATAGCATTTTGCCGTTACGTCCTTGGAAAATGCGGCGATGGTTTCGCGCGCGATTATGCGTCCGCCAATGGCCGCCTGAATCGGGATTTTGAATTGGTGGCGTGGGATTAAATCCTTTAATTTTGTAACAATTGCGCGGCCCCGTTGTTCGGCAGATGATTTATGGCACAGAAACGACAATGGGTCGATGTTTTCACCGTTGACCAGGATTGTAACCTTGACCAAATCAGATGGTTCATAGCCGATTAAATCATAATCAAAGCTGGCGTAACCCTGGGACAAACTTTTCACTCGGTCGTAGAAATCAAAGACAACCTCGGCCAATGGTAATTTATAAACAACCATTACGCGGGTGCCGATGTATGTCAAAGTTTCCTGGACCCCGCGACGTTCAGTGCAAAGACCCAAAATGTTTCCAACATAAGTATCAGGCATAATAATGGTTGCGCGTACCCATGGTTCATAAATTGTTTTGATATATGTTGGGTCTGGCATGTCGGATGGATTATGCAAATCCATATCCGTGCAATTATTTAATTCCAAGCGATAACGAACGGATGGTACAGTTGTAATCAAATTTAAATCGAATTCACGAGATAGGCGTTCGGAAATAATTTCCATGTGCAATAATCCCAAAAATCCGCAGCGAAGCCCAAAGCCCAAGGCAGATGAATTTTCAGTTTGATATGAAAATGATGCGTCGTTTAGGGATAATTTTTCCGCGGCTTCCTTTAATTTTGGGTATTCGTCAGCCTCGACCGGGAAAAAGGATGAAAAGACAACTGGAATTGATGGCTTAAAGCCAGGCAAGGGTTCAATGCCAGTTGATTTTACATCAACCAGAGTGTCCCCAATTTTACAATCATGAATCGTTTTCATGCCGGTTATGATAAATCCAACCTCGCCCGTTTTAAGTACGTCTGTTGAAATCATTTTTGGAGTAAATACACCAACGCGGTCGATTTTATAATCAACGCCGGATTTCATAAAGCGAATCATTTGTCCGCGATGTAATTCACCGTCCACAACGCGTACCAGAATTACAACGCCCAAGTAAGCATCATACCAGCTGTCGACCAAGAGAGCACGGGTTGGTGCGGATTCATCGCCGTGAGGAGGTGGGAGCATTGTTACGATTGCTTCCAATACATCGGGGATGCCCATGCCGGTTTTGCCAGATACGGAAATTGCGTTTGTGGCATCGATGCCGATAACCTCGGTTATTTGTTGTTTTGCGGATTCAACGTCCGATGATGGTAAATCAATTTTATTTAATACTGGAATAATTTCCAAATCATTGTCGATTGCAAGGTATGCGTTCGCCAGGGTTTGAGCCTGGACACCCTGGGCTGCGTCGACAACCAATAGTGCGCCCTCGCAGGCGGCCAATGATCTTGAAACCTCGTACGTGAAATCCACGTGGCCAGGAGTGTCCATCAAATTTAATTGGTATGTTTCGCCGTCTTTGGCCCTGTATGATAAACGGACGGTTTGAGCCTTGATCGTAATGCCGCGTTCGCGTTCAATGTCCATTGAATCCAAAACCTGGCACTTCATTTCGCGACAGTCAAGGCCGCCAGTGAATTCAATTAAGCGATCGGCCAGGGTTGATTTGCCATGGTCAATATGTGCGACGATAGAAAAATTCCGTATTAATTTTTGAGACATGATTTTTTATTTTATATTTATTTTTAGGTGTTTCTTTTTGCCGACTGATAATACAAAATAATTTTCATCAAATGAAGATGGGTCAATAATGTATTTTGGATCGTCGATGATGTTATCATCAATTTTTACCGCGTGTTCCATAACCAGGCGTCTGGCGTCCGAGTTTGTCCCGGATAATTTTGCATGGACCATTAATGAAAGCAATCCAATAGGCGCAACATTTTCCATTGTATATGATGGAATCGAATCAAGTGCAACACCAGATTCAAACATTGCAATGGCTGCGTTTTGTGCGTCCGTTGCGGCCACGTCGCCGTGTGCAATCATGGTTGCGTTCCAGGCCAAGATTTTTTTCAGTTCATTGATTTCAGAGCCGCCAATGTTTTCCATTTTTTTGATTTCGGACATTGGGAGGTCTGTGTAAATTTTCATCATTTTTATTACATCAGAATCTGCAACGTTTCGGAATGATTGATAGTAATCATACGGGGATGTTTTATCTGCGCGCACCCAGGTTGCGTTGCCCGCAGATTTTCCGATTTTATTTCCGGATGCATCCATTAACAATGATGTTGATAAACAATATGCAGTTTCACCCAATTTGCGACGAATTAATTCAACGCCCATAATGCAATTGCCCCATTGATCGGCACCACATAATTGCAGGGCGCAGTTGTGTTTTTGAAATAGGGTCAGAAAATCAACAGCCTGTAAGATCATGTAATTAAATTCCAAAAAGGTCATGCCGTTGTCCAGACGACGTTTTACACTCTCCATCGATAACATTCGAGGTACTGTAAAATGAGTGCCGTAATCGCGTAAAAAATCAATATATCCGAAATTTTTAAACCAGTCGTAATTATCAACAATTATGGCGTCGGTTTCGCCTGTTCCAAATTTCATAAATTGTGAGTATGATTGTTTTAATCCAGCAACATTTTTTTCAATATCAGCGTTCGTTAACATTGGGCGCGATGTATCGCGGCCAGAGGGGTCACCAATTCGGCCAGTCGCGCCGCCCGCCAACAATATTGGCTTATTGCCATATTTTTGAAACCAGCGCATTAACATTACTGGGATTAAGTGCCCGGTGTGCAAGCTGTCGGCTGTTGGGTCGGAGCCCAAGTATGCAGTAACAGAGCCAGATTTTAGTGCGTTATCCAGGCCGTCAAAGTCCGAGCATTGGTATATAAAACCACGTTCGTTCATGTCGTTTAAAAAGTCTGATTTAAATTTTGCCATTTTTGCTTTCCGTTTGTTTCAAGCCATTTTGGCATATTGAAATGGGAGTTGCAAGTTTTATGTGGATGTTGGTATAATGTTGAAAATTGCGGATATTGCTGTGCCGGCGGTCGCAATGACAAAAATAAAATTATTGATGGATGCGATATGAAAAAGATTTTATTGGCGGGTGGCTTGATTGGATTGATGGTTTCGGGGGCTGGGGCCGAAAATGCAAAAGAAAGTAAGCCAAAGGTTGTATTAACGCATACAGTTGAAGTTACAGAAATGTTACCAGAAAAAGTGACCATGGTTGAGGGTGATGTTCCAACCAAAGTAGAAATTGTTGAGATTAAGTCGATAAAAGTTGATCAAGATAAATATATTTTAGATTATTCGGGTGAAAAACGCCGGACTTTTGCCAAGTTTGGATTGTCTGTGTATGAAAAGCCAGATTTGGATATGAAAGCAGAAGTTAATGGTGTTGATTTTGATTCATTCAGTACAATTTCCGATAACATTGGGATTTATGTTGCCTATGGCGTGCGCAATTATATTGGATCGGAACCAAAACGGCAATATTTTGACATTGGGTTGGATTTAAATTTTCATAATTTTGACGGAAAATATACAATTTTGGGCGATTTGTATAGATATGATGGGTATGTTTTTTCAATGTATATAGATGCAATTTATGGGTATTATGTAGTCCCAAATTTATCCGCCAAAGTTGGTGCAGGATTTGGTGCTGCAAATTGGAATTTGGATTTAAATAGTTCTGTTTCGGGATTTTCAGTGCGAGCAATTTTTGGATTGGAATATGATTTGACCGATTCGTTTAGTATCACGATTGATCAGACTTTTACCGCCATGCCGAAGTATGATGAAATTATAAGTGTTAATGGGAACAGGGCAGAAGTTGAAGCCAGATTATTTGCGCCAGAGTTTAGATTGGGCGCACGTGTTCTGTTTTAAAATCGCGTGAAACCGACCCAGGAAAGGAATTAATTTTTGAATAGCAATCTCGATTTTCAGATGTCAGAAATAATTCAGTGGCGATTTTTTTGAGTTTAGATTTTATGTAATTATCCGTTAGGCTTGTTTTTTTGTGTCGGAAAATACCAATAATGGTTCTGATTTTCCGTTGATGACGTCCGCGTTTATCACAACAGATGATAATTCCGGACGATCCGGGGCGTCAAACATTGGTTGTAATAATACAGTTTCCAAAATTGAACGGAGACCGCGTGCACCAGTTTTGCGTTTTAATGCCAATGCTGCGATTGCGTGCAGGGCATCATCGGTTATTGTTAATGTTACCCCTTCGACGGCGAACATGGCCGCGTATTGTTTTACAATCGCATTTTTTGGTTCAGTTAAAATTTGAATCAATGCCGGTTCGTCCAATTCAGTCAAAGTTGTAATGATTGGCAAGCGGCCGATTAATTCAGGGATAATTCCGAATTTTACCAAGTCCCCAGTTTCGACGTCTGATAATTTTGTGTTATCGGTGCGTTCCGATTTTGATGATACAGATGCGCCAAATCCCATGCCGGCACGTTCGTTTGTGCGGGATGCGATAATTTTTTGAAGCCCGTCAAATGCCCCGCCGCAAATAAACAGGATGCCAGAAGTGTTAAGAGCGATTAATTCCTGTTGCGGGTGTTTGCGCCCACCCTGGGGTGGAACCATGGCGGTTGTGCCTTCGATTAATTTTAATAGGGCTTGTTGAACGCCTTCGCCAGATACGTCACGTGTTAGTGATGGGTTTTCAGATTTGCGGGCGATTTTATCAATTTCGTCGATGTAAATTATTCCGCGCTGGGCACGTTCAAGATCGTAATTCGCACTTTGGAGTAAGCGCGTCAGGATGTTTTCAACGTCGTCGCCGACGTAGCCCGCCTCGGTCAGTGTAGTCGCGTCGGCAATTGCAAATGGAACATCCAAAACACGAGCCAGGGTTTGAGCAAACAGAGTTTTTCCAGTTCCCGTTGGGCCGATTAACATAATGTTCGATTTTTGGATTTCAACGTCGCCAACGTTACCCGCAGAATGACGTTTATAGTGATTGTAAACAGCGACAGAGAGAGTTTTTTTTGCGTTATCCTGACCAATGATATATTCGTTTAAGAAATTGAAAATTTTTGATGGAGTTGGCAGGTTTTTCAATTCCGAGGTGGATTTGCGTTTGCGATCTTCGGACATTATGTCCGAGCAAAGGGAAATACATTCGTCGCAGATATATACAGAAGGTCCTGCGACAAGTTTTTTGACTTCGAACTGAGATTTTCCGCAAAATGAGCACGTTTTTTGTTCGGCGGCGTCTTGTTTTTTGTCTTCGGTCATGGTATTAGCCTTTGGGTTTTTATCGGTTGAGATTGCAGCACCAATAAATTGGCCAGCAATGACAGATTATTATTTTTTTGTTCCTGTGGATTTTTCGTCGTTCGCGGTGCGTGGTTCCATTATGGCGTCGATGATGCCAAACTTTTTTGCTTCGGCGGCGGACATGAAATTATCGCGTTCCATTGCCGCGCGAACGGTATCTGTCGGTTGGCCAGTAAATTCAGACATTTGTTTTACCAATAAATCCTTGGTTCGTTTCATGCGGTTGGCATGAATGTCGATGTCGGTGGCCTGACCCTGAAAACCGCCCAATGGTTGGTGGATCATAATTTCAGAATTTGGTAGAGCAAAGCGTTTGCCAGGAGTTCCCGCGGCCAATAATACGGCACCCATGGAGGCAGCCTGGCCAATACAAATGGTTGAAACGTCAGGTTTAATATAGCGCATGGTGTCCATAATTGCGTATCCTGCGTCAATATGGCCGCCAGGAGATTGGATGTACATCGAAATATCAGCGTTTGGATTTTCAGATTCCAAGAACAATAATTGCGCGACGATTGATGATGCCATGGTTGGTTCAATTTGTCCAAAAACCATGATTATGCGGTCGCGAAGCAGGCGTGAATATATGTCGAACGAGCGTTCGCCGCGTCCGTCTTGTTCAATTACCATTGGAATTAGTGTCATGTTTTACCCCATTGTTAGTCGATTCGAATCGAATTGTACCATAAAAAAAGTCGGATTTCAGGAAAAAGTGAATCGAGGCGTGGAATTAAATATGTTTCGGTATGGCAGTAATAGTCGGGGATTGATTTTAGTTTGGATTTTTGGTATAATTCGCGAGATTTTAATATTGCAATAATTGCCACAGAGCCTGGGTCCATGGCAATGACATAAATATTTATATATAGGAAAAGAGGTTTTTATGGTTGAGTCTGCATTGATATTTTTGGCGGTGGCATTTGTGTCTTCGTTTTTATTCAAATATTTGGGATTGGGTTCTGTGTTGGCGTTTTTGGTAACAGGCATCATAGTTGGGCCGTTTGAATTTGGAATTTTTAATATCACTCCGATTTGGGATTTTTTGGGGCAATTGGGGATTATGTTTTTATGGTTCACGATGGGGCTGGAATTAAACATGAAGCGTTTGTGGTCGTTGCGCAGTAATATTTTTGGTTTCGGCGGAATGCAGGTTTTATTTGTTTCATTATGTTTGGTCCCGATTTTATTTGGTGTTACCACTTGGGCGCCGTTGGCGATTGTTATGGTGGCTCTGATGTTGTCGATGTCATCGACTTCGTCCGATTTGCAGATTTTGGCAGAACGCAATGAATTGCAGACAAACGTTGGGCGTCAGGCTTTTTCAATTTTATTATTTCAAGATTTATTGTCGATTCCATTGTTGGCAATGATTCCTGTGTTTGCCGGGAAGTCGTTGAATTTGGGCGCGTCTGTTGTAGATATTTTAGTGATGACTGCTGGCTTAATTTTAGGCGTTATGATTATTGGAAAGTTTGTTTTAAATCCTTTGATGCGGTTGGTGTCAAAACAAAAAAGTCCAGAGGCTTCGGTTTTATTAGTCATGTGCAATATTGTGTTTTGGGCTGTGGTTATGGGAAAGATTGGATTGCCGCCAGCAATGGGTGCGTTTTTAGCAGGTATGTTGTTTTCAGAAACCGTTTTCCGTCATCAAGTTATGGCCGACATTGCGCCGTATAAGATGATATTTTTAGCGTTCTTTTTCTTGGTATTGGGGATGAATTTAAATGTACATTTATTGCCCGCGTATTGGCATATTATTTTGGCCTGGGTTGCGGGGATTTTCATATTAAAATTTTTGGCGATTTATATCATTGGACGAATTCGCGGAATTATGTCCCGAGATTCATTCGAGATTGCATTAGTATTAGCCCAGGCGGGTGAATTTGGTTTATTAATGTTACAGTTGACCAATACAAATGGAATTGAAATTATTCCAATTGAAGATGGACAATTATTAATGGTGATTATTGTTGCGTCTATGATGACTACACCAATTTTGGTTAAAATTTATGATTTTATGGCGTCGTATGGTTTGTTCTTTTCAAAAAAGAAGGCCGCTGTATTGAACAATTTGGGTGGCGAAAAAAAAGCAACTGTGGCAATTTTGGGATTCGGTCGTGTGGGTCAGACAATTGCAAAAATGTTACAGATGGCGCATGTTGATTATGTCGCGATTGATTTGGATGCGGATCAAGTTGTATTGGCGCGGGCAGATGGATTTAATGCATATTATGGCGATACGACCCAGGCAGAAGTTATGAGAGCGTTGGGTGTGGACAAAGTCAAGGTTGCTGTTATTGCGTTGGATAATGCCGCGGTGGTTAAGCGTACTGTTCGTGCGGTTCGTTCGTTATCAACACGTATTACAGTTTTTGCGCGCGCGCGTAATTTGATGGAAGCAGATCAATTAACGGCCCAGGGTGTTGCGCAAGCGTTGCCTGAAACAATTGAATCCAGTTTTTTATTAGGCCAAGAGATTTTATTGAAATTAGGAATTCCAGAATTACAGGTTGCAGAAACAATTCAAAAATTGCGTTCTGGGGGATATTCCGCGCTGGCAACAATTGCCGAGAAAAATTATACGAAACAAGGTGGGCGTGCGAAAAAGAAAATCAAAGAAATTCATAATTTGTTTTTCCCGGGCGCAAAGTTGCCAGCAGCGGCCGAGAAGAAGAAAAAATTGGATGATGTTATATTGCAAAATCGTGCGAAGGTGCCGACAAAGAAGAAAAAATAAATCAAAAGATTCAGGATAAATTTTATTAAAAAATCGCCCCGTTTATGCGGGGCATAATCTTTGTTTCACGGCATTTCATTTGTGAAACTTAACTCGTAAGCGAACCGACCGTTTATATCTGAGAGTCCGATCTAAAATAAAAAAAATATCCGCAAGGGACATTTTTTAATTTTGGTTGGAGAGCCTGTGCAATCTTCGGACCGATTGTCCGGATGAATTGATGGAATTGGCATGAAAAGTTAAGGTTTTTAAGTCAAAAATTATTTAACGATTTTTATACTGCTGCTTTAAAGCTTTTCGTTGTTGCATATATTCTTTTCTAGCCTTTTTATACGCGTCATTAACATTGTTATTTACCGCTCGTTCTTGAAATATTGGTTTATACTTTTGGTATAATTTTATTTGTGCGGAATCAAGTTGAAATTGCGCCGTGGATTTACCGTTAACCTTAGAAACATGTGACGCCTTGACATTGTCACCATTTTTTTTGCCTCTTTCATACCTTGAGGCACTGGAAATATATGCCTCTACTATATCACCTGGCTTATACATATCTGATTTTTCTAGTAAAACAACAGGGTCTTTGTTGGGGATTTCTGCACAAACATACATATCATCAATACTGGTAACTGGAACCAAAATTATGGACGTTGTTATTGTTTTTCCAGTAGATATCATAATTGGCATGGGCATAAGCATAGTGGAAGATAATTTTTTTGAATCCAATACTTCGAGATTTACAATATGTTTATCTCCGTGCATCATTTCAGGTTCTTTTGGTATCCTGTTACAAGCATTAAGCGTCATTGCACCGACTGCAATGGGTGCAACTTTTGTAGCGATTGACTTTATTGCATTCTGAAATTTATCTTTCATAGATTTGCCCTTTTGTTTGGTTCTCCGTTGTATTGTAACACAAAACAGTCCGAATGTTAGTGTAATTTGTTGATTTTTGGCGGATGGCTTTCGGACCTTGCCAAATGCTTGGTGGTGCTGACCCGTGTCACAAAAATTTGACACCTGTATTTGTTGGTTGGAGATTGCTTGCGGTTCACGAGCTGATGACTTGATAAGTTGTGCTGACTTCATTAAGAAAATTTGATTTCCCCAAATACCTTATCTATGATATAATTACCTTAATAAAACAGGAGGATTCCAATGCTAAAAAGTTTTCATTCAGACAAAATAGAAATTCGTGATAACGCTATTGCTGGAAAAGGTTCTTTTGCGAAAGAATCTATCAAAAGAGGAGAGATTGTTGCTATTAAAGCTGGCCATATTATATCTCAAAAATATGTGGGACTTACGGATTATGGAGATGGATCGTTTTGGTCCATTTCTGATGATTATTTCTTAGGCACTCTGTCAAAAGATGAGGCGGAAAACTTGAAAATTTATATCAACCACTCATGTGACCCTAATTGCGGGTGTCACGGTCAAATTGCCGTCGTTGCTATGCGAGATATTTCCGCAGGTGAAGAATTAACACAGGATTATGCAATGATTGATGATATGGATTGGACTATGGAGTGTCATTGCGGGGTGCCGAATTGTAGACATATCATAACCGGTAAAGACTGGAAGATTAAGGCATTACAAGAAAAGTACAATGGTTATTTCAATCTGTTCATACAAGAAAAAATAGATAACCAGTAGTTTTTATGCTAAAATAGCCAGAGAACTTACACAAACTTTCGAACTTAAAAAATACTTAAAATTTTCACGCTTTGGTCGATTGATTCGTATTAACCTAAAAAACTACGTTTTTCGAATGGTAACCTACGAACCCGCTTGGAGTCAATCGTTCCAACCCTCCCGGGTCAAAACACTCGCAACTGCACAGGATGGCTGGGGCAACTGGATTCGAACCAATATAGGCAGAATCAGAATCTGCAGTCCTACCATTAGACGATGCCCCAATGTGTTGCACATTATAAGGACAAAAAATAAAATTACAATTTGTTTTTTGTCCGAGCGTTAGATAAAGGTCCACGCGGAATAATTTATATGCTGCGGATTGCAGAGTGGATTTTATTTAGTAATTGTCCAGATTCGTCCAGTTTTTCCAATATTTGGGCAGTTCGTTCCGCATCATTAAAAAGATTTACATAGGATTTCCGAATATCGTGCAGGTCATTGGTTCGAGCGGTTGGTTCAGATTCCATTTTTGTTATTTTTAAATTATGGGCATCGCGGGTTACGTATAAACCGTTTTCCATTCTGAAATTAATATCGCCAATAACTGTGCAAATTTCAGACCATTCGAAGTTTGTCATACGAACAGTTTCAGCCAATTCGTGGGTTGGACAGAGCCATATTTCATTGTCGGATCTTTTGTCCATCCATTGTTCGCCAATTTTGCGTGATTTCATAAAGTGATTTAGGGTGTAGGCGGTTAATTTTTTCTTCATGTTTTATCCAGTAGTTATTGGTTTGGATTTGATTGTGGCAAGATTATTGGTTTTGTCAAGCAATTTGTTGCAGGGCGGCGCAAGGCCGGAGGAGTGGATATGATGGTATAGAATGCAACCACGCAATCAAAGATTGCTGATGCTGCCGAGGACTGGGAAAACAATTATTAATTGTTTTCTGAATCTGTCCCGGGGGATGACAATAAAAAGTTGCTGTCGCAATGGTTTATTTTCCCCCTCTCTATAAAACATGATGATCGAAGATCATATGTTTTATTATCTCTCCCCGTTGGGGCGAGATGGGTTTTAATTGCAATGATCCATCTGCACGTTG
>JAVBPX010000015.1:0-16636 GCA_031549365.1 Alphaproteobacteria bacterium | reverse complement strand
ATTTATTTTTTTGGATGAATTGGTAATAAAGCCGGAATTTTTAGCATTCGCAAATATTGGCGTTGAAAAAATTATCGCGCAAAAAGACATAATGGCAAATTGCATACCGTTGGCAATTCGTTGAAAATCAAGCAATTTTGCGAAATTCATTGTTCTTGTGTCCTTCCTATGCACAAACAATAGCAAATATTATTTGCAGATGTAAACAGAAAAAGTGTATATACAACGCACTTTTTTTCATGGCCGAAAGAACCGGTTTTTTAGGAAAAATGACCGGGTAAATTTTAAATTTTTTATTAACTTATAAATTACCGGCTTTTTCAAGCAGTTACACAAATAACTTGAATCTTTTTAAAAAATCCTTATAATATAAATCGCTGCGCAAGCAGAGATGGCACTGAACACATTGTGGCATAGGCTTTTTGGACTCGGGGGCGGTACCCGACACCTCCACCATGAAAAATTATTGGGATTTATTTGAATTCCGTCGATTTATGGGGGTGAAACAGTTTCGACAGACGCAATAAAGGCAAGGTTTGTGCTTGGGGTTGCTCCCATAAAAGGCTGAAAAAAAGTGAATGTAGCGAATGATAATAGCTCATATGCTTTGGCTGCCTAAGGGTAGACATTGCAGCACTTAGAATCCCCAACGATCGCAATTGAGCCCGTTGGGTGGGGATCGCCAGAGGCCTAGCAACAGAACTCTGGCAACTTTGTTAAATATTATATTGATTTTTAACGAAAGTTTTTAACACAAAAAAGGAAAAGAAATGATTATGAAAACATGGAGAACGATGAAAAAATTAATGTTTAATTTGGTTTTTGCATTAATGTATGTTGTATTCGCAGGCCAGGCTGTTATGGGCGCAACAAACGCTGAAACACCAATGGGAATGTACACTTTGGCAACTCTGCCTTTTACTTGGATGGCCATTATGGTTGCCCGTTATATGTACATCCGCGCGAACCAAAACAATGGCGGACAACGTTTTCAAAATAATCACCGCCCAAACAACAATTTCCGCAGAAATTAATAAATTATCTGATAAATTGTTTAAACCCGCACATTGCGGGTTTTTTATTTTGACCCAGCGTATCAATTTATGATAAAATGAATGGCATAGGTGGGGGATAAATGTCAAAAATCCGTGGATTTTCATTGTTTTTAATGGGGGCAATATTGCCCGGGACGCTGTATGCCGTTGATTTTCCAACAGCGTCCATTGATAATTCCGCACACGCCAGCAGAAATTCAACACAATTGATTAATTCGCCTGGGAACTATTCCAGCAATCCATTTTTTACACCGACATCATCATACAATCAACGTTATCCGCAACCAGTTTATGCAACCGGAGCTGATTTAACCGCCGCCGATTGTCAGAAAACAATTCAAGATATCATTGAACGCCAATGTCGACAAATATCCAATTGTAAAAACGTTACTTTTGAAAATATTCGGCCAAAAATTTTGGGCGAATTATCATTAATTTCAGGACATAATTACAATGCCTGTATGGGATATGTCGATGCCGGATGGCAAAATTATTTAAACACCCAAAATGAATTAAAGCCATCATCATTTCCCGACGTCCAAACACCATTCGGCGTTCAATTTCCAACAAATTTCCCCGAATCGGGCGGAGAAACCTCTTTCCCTGAAACATATTATGATATTTCATTCACAGAACGCAGCGCGAATATCATCGCGGCCATGAAGCCATATGTCAATTTAACAGCATATTACGATTATCCAATTATTCAGAAAATAGAGAGTGAAACCAGACAAATATTATCCACAGATGAAGTCGCGAATGAACGTATTTACGGGGTAATGGATCAGGTTATCGGAGGGACAGGGATTAATAAAAACATGTCAGAATCCGATCAAGTCGCACTATTAAAACAATTGGGCAATAATCCGCAATTAAAATACACAATTGCCGCGTTGGCCGCGTTCGATTCATCAAAAAGCGTTCGCGACAACATTCAACACCAATTAAATATGGGAAATGCGCCATTGGATAATGCGACAAAAACAAAATTACAAAATTTGATCCAAGCGGGTGCCGATGATAATAATTTATTGGGAACATACGCTGCGCCAATATATAAATCATTAATTCAATCTGGTGTTAAAAATCCATTGGAAATTTTAGCACGCAATTTCAATTTAAAAACAGAACAGCGCGAATATATTGCCGGCGTTGTTGGCGCGGCACGCGCATGCGATGGGGCCGGGTGTGGCGATTTCGGGGCCAGCCGCCGAGACCATAAACATCAAGGTTTGGACATTTCGGCCAACACTGGCGACTATGCCTTTGCGCCAATCAGTGGAACAATCGTTAATTTCAATACTCCTTACTCATCCGGGAATGGCGGACTGCGAATGATTACAATCCAAGGAAACGGAACATTAACAAAATCAATGTATGTTGAACCATTGCCCGGACTTAAAATTGGCGATTTTGTAAAACAGGGCGATGTTGTCGGAACATTACAGAGCTTGGCCATTGAAGCGCCATCAAAACATGGGGGATCAAAACCAACGCCAAACCATTTACACCAAGAAATTTGGGTTAATGGATCCGTTATTGATCCAACAAAAAAATTATTTGATCAAAAATAAAATCCTTTGACCCACATGGCTGGGATGTGATATAATACATACACAGAATAGGGGGATTTATTGAATAAAAAAGTGTTGTTATTGCCATTTTGCGCCGGATTGGTAATTTCGGGCGCGGCTTTTGCAACTGATTTTCCGGCCCCCAACGGCGGTAATTTCGCACGCACCAGCGGAAATTCAACACAATTGATTAATTCGCCTGGAAACTATTCCAGCAACCCATTTTTTACACCGACATCATCATACAATCAACGTTATCCTCAGCCCGTTTACGCGACCGGGGCTGATTTAACCGCCGCCGATTGTAACAGCACAGTGTCAACATTGATTGCGCGTTATTGCGCCGCAAACAATTGCGCAAAACTAAATTTCCAGGACATTAATTACGCAATTGCTAATCAATTATCATTAATGCCAAATCATAATTACATGTCCGCATGTCAGGGTTATGTCGAAACAATATTTAATGAATACAAAAACAATTTAAATCGTGTGGCTCCGTCAGCCTTCCCAGCCGAAGCAACAAAACCGGCTGCATTTCCAACCGGATCCAGTATGCCTGAATCCGAATTCCCGGAAACAACGTACGAAAATATGACTTTTTCCGAACGACGCGCGTTCACATTGAATTCAATGCAGAATTACAAGGATTTAAAAGCGTATAACAACGCCCCGATTTTACCCGAAGAACCAAAACCAGAACAAATTAAAGAAGAAATCGAAAAATTAAACAACGAAGAAGTTGTTATTGATGATAATTTGCCGACCCCTCCACCAGGACAAGAATATCAAGACGACCTAGAAATGTTAATGCCAGCTTACTATATACTGGTCGCTAAAAAAGGATCTCTGGATTCGTATGCCCAGGCGGAAGTTCCCATCATTCCTTTGTCTAAAATGAAAAATAACCCAAGCGAATTTCTTCCAGAAAGCATGGGAAACACCTGGAGCGTCCGAGGGCACTGCACATCTTCGGTGCACACAGCACACGACAAAGATATTATAAATATGGCCGCCCATATAACACAAGGTGAAAAAGATAGCTTTTGGTCAGGAAACGACTTTTATGTTTTTGACGGAAGCGACATGTATTGGGGTTGGGCCACAATTGTTGGCGAAGTTGCCCTGGCTGCGGCCACATTTGGCGCATCCACCTATTTTCAAGCGGCCGCAAATGTTACAAAGGCCGCTGACACAGTAAATAAAACACAAAAAGCATTGAAAGCTGCAAAGGCGGCAAAAAACGCGAAAGAAATTACGCGCCTGAATAAACTTCTTAAAACACAACAAGCGACACTGAAGACAGCAAAAGGCAAAAAGCTGGCCACCGCCACAGCAAATGTTGAAAAAACAAAAAAAGCGCTGACCAAAGCAAAAAACGCCGCCGAGATAAAAAAAGCAACCACCGCATTGCGCGCCGCCGAAGCAGAATTAAAAGCAGCACAATCAACAAAAACATTTGCAGGGGTTTTAAGAACAATGGGGCAAAAAACAATTACCGCTCCAAAAAGAGCAGGAAAATACGCAAAAGCATCATGGCACGCGATGAAACTTAAATCAAGGATGTGGACTGTGGCCGGCACAGGGATTGCCATTGGAGCGCTGAATATGACTCCGGATTCGGTTTGGAAATCTATTAAAAAAGCAAATGGGTACAGCGAATCATCGGTTGATGTGGGGGAATACCAATTTAATTCATTTGGATTATTATCGGGAGATGCTCTGGAAGATAGAGAGAATGTAGTATCCCACGGGGCATGGCTGGAATGGGAAGATCCAGTAGATGAAGTAGACGCTTTTGAAGAAGCCCTGGATTTTGCACAAGCTTTTCGCAATGACGTAGACAAAGTCAACCAAGAATATGCCAACGATGGGCGCGGAGCAGACAGATTGTGCGACATTGACATCTATGTTGTTCAGCTGGCAATACCCAACAAAAATAAACATAAAGACGAACTACATTATTTAATATTAAATGATGAGCCATACAGAGTCGACAATCCAAAAAAACAAAATTAAATCAGTCCCAACAATATTATTGAAACCAGCGCTCCGACTATAAAAAATGGAGCGTATGGAATTTCGCGTGTTTTTTTGTATTTGCCATAAATCGCCGCCAATGCTGCGGACGCACCAATTGCAACAGACAAGCCCATAATTCCCAACCACAAACCACCAACGGACAATAATTTAATATCGCCACCACCGATTGCAGAGTCCGATTTTTTATAAAACATCATTCCGATTAATATTGGTAGTAAATATCCAGCAACCGCCGCACCAAATGATTCAGTCCATCCGCCAGCAATCCAAGGCAATGAATCCATAACACCTGCACCAATTAAAAACATTGGGAATATAATAATGTCTGGGATTAATTTATGTTCGAAATCAATCAATGCCAACCAGGTTCCAAAAACAACAAACATTCCAATGCCAATAAATGTTGCGTTTGATATTTGTGGGTACAGCACTGCAACCGACAGCATAAAAGCGCCGGACAAAACCGAAATCAATACACGAAATTTAACATTTAATCCGCGCCAGGTATGTTTATTCGGCTTTGATTGACACACAACATCAACCCAAGTACAGGGATACCGCGAATAAATTCGGCGGGCGATATTGTCGGCGAAAAAACCGGCGATTACGATGAATACACATGTAATTATGGCGATTGATGTCATTTTGAATCCTTTGCTTGGTGCTTTTATAATAGTTTTTGCAGACAGCATTGTCAAGGCATTGAACTTTACCGGCCTTTTTGCAAACATACGCTTGATTTAAAAAACGAATCGGTGGTATAATGCCAACATCAATATACAAGGAGTTTATTAAATGGTCTGGACACCAGCAGTATTAAAAAGGCTGAAAGCCTATCACGACAAGGGTTTATCAACGGCCGAGATTGGAAACAAATTGGGATTTTCAAAGAACGCAGTTGTTGGAAAAATTAATCGATTGGGATGGAATGTCGAAGCTGCGCCTGTGAAAAAAACTGTAAAATCGGCAGCGCCCGCAAAAAAGGTTTCAAAACCCGCTGCAAAACCAGCCAAGGTCGCGCCAAAAAAGGCCGAAGTCGCAAAAAAGGCAACCGCCCGTGCTGAAACAAAACCAACACCAAAAACCAAGGTCGAGGCACAAAAAAAAGCCGACATCAAAGCCAAAGATTCAAAGAAGACGGCAACAAACGCACATCAACGTGCAATTCAAAACGCACTGGATTTGGCGAATTTAAAACCAGATCAATGTCGTTGGCCGATTGGCGACACAAACAGTGATTCATTTCATTTTTGCGCGTCCAAGGTCCATCCTGGCAAATCTTATTGTTTTGAACACTGTTTACAGGCATATATTTTTGACAATCGTTCCATGCCAAAGAAAAAGGACAAATAATGATACCAATGAATGTTTATCAAACAAATGCTGATCAAAATCCATCCGGATTAAAGCAAGTACACGTTATTTTAAATGGCTGGGATGTTGTTGGATATTATTGGAAAAATGATGCTTTGTTATTCGTTATTGATTCATCCATGGATACTTTGGCCCCAGATCATCGATTGATTATTAAACCAGATTCTGAAAACCCAGATCGTAAGTGGGACGCAATATTATCTGGCGATTATGGAATTGATTTGGAAACAATTCGTCCAAAGAAAGACAACAAATATCAAAAATTAGACATTGAATACCGCGGACTGGATATTTATGATTCATTTTTACGCATGGCAATTAACGGCGCATCGGATTTTGAAATGGACAAAATTTTGCACGATTTGAATGCTGTCAAAATTCATAATGCGGTCGGTCATGCAGAACGCCGTTTAAACGAAAATGATTCAGATGTTGAAAAATCAAACGAAACAATTGTTAAAACTCAAAAAACAATTGATAAATTGGATGAAACCATTGAATTTTTCCGCGAGCGTTTGGCATTACAGCGTCAAAAAAATCGCGAAAAACCAAACGGACTTGACGCTGCCAAGATTATTCGTACCGAAGAAATGATTGCGACAAACCAACAGAAACAAAAAAAATCTGAACAACGTTTACGCCGTGCAGAAAAGAGGGCGGCAGCGGCAAAAAAAACCGCGGACGCCGCACGTCAACGTCTGTTAGTATTATCCAAAGAATTAAAAAAATATCCGAATTTTCCGGCCGAATCTGATGATGTAAATGTACACAACGGTGTTGCACCATTGGTAACCGAAGATCCGAAAATTATCAAAGAAGAAATCGCGTTCAAGCCCGTCGATTTTCAGGCGCCAGAGGAGGGAAAGCCCATGTCAGAAACATTTATTGCCCCAACACAACCGGAAAATACACCCGAACAAAAACCCATTGTTCAATCTGTTGCGCCGGTTATTGCCGAACAAAAACCAGCAGAAATTGAACAACCTGTTATACCTGTTCAACCAACAGAAATTCCTGTTACACCAATACTGGTTGAAAAGCCGGCGCCTGCAATGCCTGTTGCCGAGGTAAAAAAAGAAGAAGCAAAACAGCCAATCATGTATTATTTCTTGCTGGTGCTGTTGATTGGATTATCAATTGCCACATTATATTTATACCAAACCAGATTGTCTGTAACCGAAACACCGAATTTAAATCCAACAGCCACGATGCCACCGATGCCTGAAAATGCATTCATGGACACAAATCCAGATCATGCGATAACAGAAACCGTTACAACAACTGAAACAATAACATCAACCGTGTATCCTCCGATGCCCGAGGTGGTCCCAGCGCCAACTTCAACGCCAGATCCAGTAATAATGCCCGAGCCTGTCATGTTGCCATCCGTTGAAGAGCCACAATATGATGCTCCGACGTTGCCTATGCCAATGCCGGAACAATCACAACAAATGGCCCCAGAATTCAGACCGACCCCCCAGGTTAATTCTGTTATTCCTGCGCCCACAAATATCGCACCAGAGGCAGAGCAACCTGGCCGTTATGGAGAACCATTGGCCATTCCAGAAAATCCGCAATATATCGAGCCAAATATGGATCAGCCGGAAACGTTTAATGAAAATGTTCAACCAATGGAATATAACGATTACAGCGATGATACAAATTATGTTGAACAACCCGTGCCATATACTCCTGAAAACTTATCCAACGAACCACAATATATTGGAGGCGCGACGGAAGAGGCAGAGGGTGAAAATTATAATTTTTAATTTTGCATCAACTTTAAAAAGTCCCAATTTTGGGACTTTTTTTAATCGCGGGCGCGTATAATTTTTGTTTTTGAGTTGCCTGTATTTAAATAGCGTTGGGCCAATTCTTCGACATAATCCGGAGAATGGTTTTGAATTAAACGAATGCGTTTTTCAAGCACTGTTATTTTTGATTCTTCGTCCGCCAATTTTTCGGATTGAGCAGATATTTTCAAACTGTTCTGCCAATAACGAATAATGTTATTTTGACTGATAAATAATTGCAACAACAAATAAACAGAAACACTGCATACAATCAAACCAATCACTCCGCGCCATCCAGAACTGACCGCGTCGAATATAAAATTACCAAATTGTTTGACTTTTGCCTTCATGGCACGCATTATAGCATAAACAAATAACGCAAGGCCAGAATTTAATGTTCAAACCATTAAAATTAAATGATAATTTAACAATAAACGATCCGGTTTTTTTGGCCCCTATGGCAGGAATTACTGATTTGCCATATCGAAAATTAATTCGCAAAATTTCACCAACGGCGCCACTGGTTACTGAAATGATATCGTCCCACAGCTTGGTTCAATCTTATAAATCGCGCAACCGAACAAATCAATTTCGTAATTTTGATGATTATTCGACCGAGCCATTGATTGGCACACAAATATTTGGAGGCAGGCCAGATATAATGGCAGAATCAGCCAAAATATTGGAACAAATGGGGGCTGCTTGGATTGATATAAACATGGGATGCCCTGTGCCAAAAGTGGCAACCCGCGCAAAAGCGGGTGCGTTTTTAATGACCGATCATAAATTGGCGGACGAAATTATTAATGCCGTTGTTAAATCTGTATCAATCCCGGTTACAATAAAAACAAGATTGGGGTGGGATGCAAAACATTTGGATTCATCCGAACTGGTAAAGATTGCCGCAGATAACGGTGTGGTCATGGCAATGATTCATGGAAGAACTCGCGCAATGGGATATTCAGGAACGGCAGATTGGAATGAAATTCAAAAAATAAAAAATAAAAGCACGATTCCAATCATTGGAAATGGTGATATTAAAAATAATAACGATGCGATTAATGCCGAAAAAATGAATATTGATGGGATTGCTATTGGACGCGCAATAATGGGGCGGCCTTGGTTATTATACGAAATCATTAATGGCAAAAAATATGAAACAACACCACAAATTTTGCACGATTTAATATTAGAACATCTGGATTTTTGTTTTTCATATTATGGAATTGAAGCGGCCGTTCCTCTGTTTCGAAAACATTTGGCATGGTATACCGCTGGAATTTCCGGCTCGGCTGTATTCCGCGCGCACATCAACACTATAAGTAACCCAAACATTTTAATTTCGGAAATCAATGGATTTTTTAAATAGTTTGGGGCGTTTTTCGGTTGCAATATTGCTTATCGCGTTATAGAATATCGAAATGAAACCAAAGGGATATAAAAAATGACATCTGCGACACCAAACAATTTAACTGCTGCGGAAATTTTAAAAAATGCGCGACAAAAATCAAAGCGCAATCGCGAATTGGGCACAATTGCAAAAAAATTATGCATCCGCGAGGATTTTTTAGAAGCTCTGGAAGCTGGGAATTATTCCGCATTGCCAGAAACTGTATATGTTTTGGGATTTGCGCGAAATTATGCTTTGGAATTGGGGGTTGATCCAGAATTAATCACATCAAAAATCAAACAAGAAATGGGTTTCGTAGAAGAAATCGAAGACAAAACCAAAGATGCCGACACGACATCGGATAAAACTGTTTGCACAGTCGCCGACACCAGGAAACCCATCGATTTCAAAAAGAAATTCGCAATTTCTGTCAACCAAAAAAAATGGTTGGTACTGGGATGCGTTGCATTTGCTTTATTTTTGATTGTTGGAGGTGCGATTGTTATGTTCAGCGGATCAACAAACAAAAATGATGAACCTGGATTAATCGAAGTATTATCTGCGCCATCATATTCAAAAACAATTGCAACCGAATATGGAAACGAAAACAAATCGGACGCAATTGTTATTATGCAAGCAACATCTGAAACATGGATTAAAATTGAAGACACTAAAACACGCGAAGTTTTATTTTCCCGCGTATTGATGCCAGGCGATATTTATTATGCCCCAAAAGGGAATCAAAATATGTCAATGACCGTTGGTAACGCCGGCGGATTGGATGTTTTTGTTAATGGCAAAAGGGCCCCTGCATTGGGTTCGGACAAAGTGCGCCGTTCGCAAATTAACATGAACCCAGAAACACTAATGATCGAAACAGAACAGCAATAATATGATATTACGACCAACACAACCATTATCAGGATTCATTGAATTAACACCCGTTCAACAGCGAGTGTTTGATTTAATTTCCACCAGAATTTCAAATGTTTTTAAAAATTCTGGATTTATGCGTCTGGATTTGCCCGCAATCGAGAGGGCCGAAGTATTAATCGGCGATCAGGATTCAGACGAATTAAAAACGCAAATTTATCTGTTTGAAAAGGGCGACACTAAAATGGGCCTACGCTATGACGGCACCGTTGGGTTGGCCAGATACGTCTCGGGGCATGTAAATGATTTGTTTTTCCCGTTTCGCGCATTCCAATTGAATAGGGTATACCGTGGTGAACGTCCACAACGCGGCCGATATCGCGAATTTTATCAAATGGATATTGATATTATTGGAGAACAAACTTTGTCCACAAATTATGACGCTGAAATTATCGCAACCTTGGCGAATGCGTATGGATCAATTTCTGAATTTGTTGGGCCAACAATTATCAAAATCGGATCTCGCGAATTTTGGAATGCTTTTTTTGAATACGGAGAATTCGATGAAAACGAATCCAGAGCCGCATTTTCATTAATTGATAAAAAAGATAAATTAAACTTTGATGATTTTCGCAATGCGTTAATTGATTCAATCGGCAAAGATAAAACAGAAATGGTATTAAGCGTATTTGAAAACAAATATGACATCTGGGCCGATAAATCCGAAAGATTGACAGCAACAATTGATGACATCAAAACATTTGAAAAACAGCTGGAATCATTTGGTATAAAAAATTACACAATTGATTTATCAATTATGCGAGGACACGCTTACTATACCGGTATTGTGTTTGAATTTTATTTGACCGATCACCCGGAATTAAACAGCGTTGGCGGAGGCGGACGATATGCTGATTTGTGTTCCAGATTTTCAAAAAATCAATATGTTGGCGTTGGCGCCGCAATCGGACTATCGCGTATGATTGTTGCGCTGTTTGACCAAAACAAGATTGATTTATCACGATTTGAATCTGTTGCAGATGCCGCAGTATTGGTAATGGGCAATGATCGCGTAGCATACGCTTTGAATGTTTTGGCCGAATTGCGAGGCCATGGAGTTTCCGCGATTCCATATTTGGATGCCGATAAAAAATTCAAAAAACAAATGGAGTTTGCGAATAAAATCAATGTTAAATATACTGTTATTATTGGTGAGGACGAAGAAGCTAATAAAACTGCAACCGTAAAAAACATGGAATCTGGGGACCAGGAAACAATGTCTATATCGGATGTCATTAAAAAATTATCCGATGGGGTGCGCTAAGCCATGAGTTTCGATCAAAAATTAACCAACATATCCGATCGCTTTCGTGATATTGAAAACTCGTTAAATTCCGGGGATGTTTCTGGCGCCGAATTGGTAAAACTAAACAAAGAGTACAGCCGTTTGAACGAAATTATGCCAATGGTTCGCGCGTATTTTCAAACAAAACAAGCTATTGCTGACGCAACAGAAATGATGAATGATCCTGAAATGCGGGCATTTGCGTCGGATGAATTATATGCCGCAAAATCCAAATTACCCGAACTAGAACAGGAATTACAAGTCGCATTATTACCACGCGACGAGGCAGACGACCGCAGTGTAATCATTGAAATTCGCGCCGGCGTCGGCGGGGACGAAGCTGGATTATTTGCGGCGGATTTATTCAATCAATACAAATCATATGCCTTGAACCACGGATGGCGAGTCGAAGTAATGGACGAAAATCCAATGTCTCTGAATGGTTTCAAAGAAATTGTATTCCGCATCTTGGGCGAGGGGGCGTTCGCAAAATTAAAATTTGAATCAGGAATTCATCGTGTTCAACGGGTCCCTGAAACCGAAGCCAGTGGACGCATCCACACGTCCGCAGCATCCGTTGCGGTCATGCCCGAGGCCGAAGACATTGACGTAACAATAAACGATAAAGATTTGCGCATTGATACATATCGCGCCGGTGGGGCCGGGGGCCAGCACGTTAATAAAACCGATTCTGCTGTTCGAATTACACACATACCAACTGGGATTGTTGTTCAATCCCAAGACGAACGTTCACAGATTCAAAATCGCGCCCGAGCAATGACAATTTTGCGTGCCAAACTATACGAAAAACAACGTATGGACCAAGCAAATGAACGCGATGCAAACCGCAAAACCCAGGTCGGATCAGGGGATCGATCCGAAAAAATTCGTACTTATAATTTTCCTGAACAGCGTGTCACAGATCATCGGATTAAATTAACACTGTATAAATTGGACGATATTTTGGCTGGCGGTCCTGCACTGGATCAAATGATTGACGCTATGACTGCGGCGCATCAATTGGAATTATTGGCAAACATCAATCATGAGCAATTATAAAACAACATCATTCGAATTAAATAAACCAATCGTTATGGTTGGTTTGATGGGCGCTGGGAAAACGTCAATAGGGCGCATGTTGGCAAAAAAATTAGATATACCCTTTGTTGACTCCGATCATGAAATCGAGGCTGCTGCCGGATGCTCTGTGGTTGATATATTTTCATTGTACGGCGAAGTCGAATTTCGTCGAGTCGAAGAAAGAGTAATCGAGCGCCTGTTGTCTTCGCCACCTTATTTAAAAGTTATTTCAACTGGCGAAGGGGCATTTATAACTCCTGCAATTCGAAAGCTGATTCTTGAAAATGCGATTTCAATTTGGTTACGGGCAGATCTGGATTTATTGGTCAAACGTACAAATTTTCGTAACACGCGGCCACAACTATTAAACACAGATTCCAAAAAGATTTTAAAAACATTAATTGACGAACGTTATGACATATATGCAAATGCAGATATAATCGTTGAAACAAACGATGAAAATTTACAAAAAACATTGGCAAAAACTATATCTTCTTTGAAAAAATATCGTCAAACCAATGGTGAAAAAAAATAAAATTTATACCCATTTCAAATGGTTATTTAAATAGATTAATTTTTATTTTTAACCAACGACACGCCGGTCATCTGGGCCGGTTTTTTAATTCCCAGCAAATCCAAAACAGTTGGCGCAATATCGGACAGACCACCGCCGTTACGTAATTTGTAATTTTTGACATCATTCCCGATTAACATGAATGGTACCAAATTTGTCGTATGCGCAGTATGGGGCATATTATGTTTTTTATCCCACATTTCTTCGGCGTTGCCATGGTCCGCCGTTATTATAATTGTTCCATCCAACTTTAAAACCGCCGGAACCAATTGGGATAAACAAGAATCAACCGTTTCCAATCCATGAATTGCAGCAGATTCAATGCCCGTATGGCCCAACATATCGCCATTTGCGTAATTAACCACGACAAAATCGAACCCAGATAGGCTATCAATCAGTATTTTTGTGATTTTTTTGGCTGACATCTCCGGCGCTAAATCAAAGGTTGCCACAGACGGCGAGGGGATTAAAATTTGTTCTTCGCCATGATATTTATCCATTGATTCCGCATCAAAAAAATATGTTACATGATTATATTTTTCTGTTTCTGCAATACGCAATTGTTTTAAACCATGTTTCGACAATACCAAACCCAGCGTATTTTCAGTTTTAATATCAAGAATCAATGCAGGACAATATTTATCTGAATTTTCATCGTATTGCGAAAAACCCAACATGGTTGGGACACCGTATTTTCCACGATTAAATTTATTAAATTTCGGATCGCCGACCGCCGCAACAATTTGTCGCGCACGATCCGAGCGATAGTTTGTAAATAGAAATCCATCGTTTTTTGAAATCCCTGAATAATCAGCAATACAGGTCGGGGCGACAAATTCATCCGTTTCGCCACGCAAACGGGCAGATTTCAGAGCCGTGTCTATGTCTGGATAATTGTATTTTGATTTTCCATATGCAACAGCATTAAATGAAAGTTCGGTGCGGGCCCAATTATTATTACGATCCATAGACCAATATCGGCCAGAAATTGTCCCAAAAAACAATGAATTATTTTTGATATTTGATTTAAATTCCGATTTTATTTCTAATATGTATTTTTCAGCGGAAATCGGGGAAACATCGCGCCCATCAGCAATAAAATGTATGCAAACACGCAATTTTTTTCCCAACAAATGGCGGACAATCTGAATTGCGTCATGTAAATCAGCATGCACATCACCGTCTGACATCAACCCCATAACATGTACAATCCCGCGGTTTTTGGCCATTTTGCTAACGAATCTCGCCAAATTCGGCTGTGAAAATAGGGTTTTATTGCGCAACATTTCTTGAAAGCGCAGTAAATATTGCTTAACAACACGACCAGATCCGATTGTTATGTGCCCAACCTCAGAATTTCCCATCGTGCCAACGGGGAGGCCAACAGACAACCCAGACGCATTAATAGCAACACCAGGATATTCGCGTGATAATTTCGCCAAGGTTGGCAATCTTGCGCCGGCCACAGCATTCGAAACATCGGAATCACGCAAGCCAACGCCATCAAGAATACAAAGAACCAAAGGTTTATGTTTTGTCATGCGAATTATTATATCACAACTGCGGCGCCATTACTAATATTATTTTAAATGAGGCCTGTCGACGCCATCCCCATTTTCATATCTCGAACTATTCATAATATGGCGTTATGCGGTGCGGTTCGTAGGGAGAACGCTGTAAACCACCACTATATTCTTTTCCGCCTTTTAAGAGCGAATTTCCGCTCTCTTTCATCCATCATAGCAGAGATGGTTTTGGGTGTCAAGACATCTCTTATAGGCTCCGATTCGCGAGCTTCAACGCGGTGATTAATACAATCATGCCATAAGAAATTATATCGACGACGCCAATTTTTCGGAACGGAAAATTTGCGACCATTATATTGAACGCGACCAGACATGCACATATCAACGATTTCCTGTGTAGATAAACCGTCAGGTAGATTAATACTTGTTCGCCCGTAGGGCGCGCGTTTTCCGGATCCGGGGTCATAGCCTTTTTTACAGACATAACCGGAAACGTATTTCATAGATTTTGGGGTTAGGGTACCGTCATATACGAAACCCATATTCCAAGCGCGTTTTACAAGCTCTATATCATAATGATAATTATAAATAAGAACGTGAAAGTGTTCGCGGCCAGACTTTTCACCATATTCGCCCGCGACATGAAACTTAACATCCGGCGTACCGTCAAGACGGCGAAGACGCTTCATAAATCCTGCGAAATCAGCATGATTAAGACCATTCGGTAAACTGTCATCGGAATAGGTTAGGGTTAAAAATTGACCTTTTTTCTTATATTCTGCGGCCGCGAATATAGACACTATCATTTTTTCATTGGCTTTTGCCAAATTACAAGCTCTACATTTACGACAGGGATATATCCCTTTGGGTTTTTCACAAAACATAGACAAACTCCTTGTGCACTTTGAGTTGTGTCAGTTGGGGATTATATATCAAGTAAGTATAATCCCCAGTGATGCTCGGCAGCGCCTCGCTTTACCTGCTAATGCCGCCGGCATGGGCTTTTTGTATTTGCCCGCCGGCTACCGCAGGTATGCTGCGACGTTGCTTCGCTTTTTTTAGCAGCGCGGAATCACTTCGGACTGGGGCCTCGAACCTCGCGCCAATTGCAACCGCCGCCTATCTTTTGGCGCTACGCTTCAAAAACGATGCGGGCGGTTCTTTGCGACTCGCTAATCGGCCTGCGGCCGAAGCGATTTCCGCTTGTGCTGCAATAGCAACATCGACTCCGTACTCAGACCTATCATCATAGGGATGGACATCTTCCAAGAAGTCATCAATTGATTCGCTATCCAGCTCATCCTTTAACTCTTCACTCATTATAAATTGATTATAAAGAGCCTCTGGGTCGTTAATCGGTGACCGCTGGTCAGTTACATCCATTTTTGGATTAAAGGCGTTACCGCCGCTTATTTTCTTGCCAAAGGGCAATATGAATTTATTGTTTGACATTGTTTTTTCCTTTTGTTATTGTTTTAGGTATGGAAGAAATTAAAAAATCTCTTAAAAGCATAAAATCGTCTCTTAGAGTTGTTGAATGGCTCTTACTATTTATATTCCTAGCCATGATTCTCAATTAACGTTTATTTTTCCAATACCTTTCTCTTTGTTGTTCTGGTGTATAAGGGCTTTTCTGAGAAGTATAACGAGACATATAGTTACCAACACTAGTGCCAATATCTTCAATTTTACTACCTGCATAACGTAGATAAGCGGGCATATCAGAAGGCATGCCCGGAGTCTTTTCAACAATATTTAAATCATGTAAAGCCTTACGGCCAGCAACATCCAAAATTAAATTTTGCTTATCAAGATTTTTTTCAGTAGCGTGAGCAACCGCTTCATCTGCACGAGTTTTAGATATATCAGCACGAGCTTTTTGAATGGCAACAAGCGCCATTGGATCTACCGTAGGCGCATGCATAGTAGCCGACGAACCGGCAGGGGTGGATGCACCACCCCCATCGGCTGCAAGTAAACGGTTAAAGCCAGCTGCTTCCAAATCTTTG
>JAVBPX010000004.1:0-110626 GCA_031549365.1 Alphaproteobacteria bacterium | reverse complement strand
AAATTGCATACCGTTGGCAATTCGTTGAAAATCAAGCAATTTTGCATAATTCATTAAAAGATTTCCTACCTCTTGTTCAGACAATAGCAAAAACAATCATGCCGTGTAAATAGAAAAAGTGTATAGACATGGGATATATTTTTATCGTGTGAATCCAAAGTTCAGAGCAGGGTTCGAAAAATTTGTTTTATGGGATTTTTTGGAATCATTTGCCCGGGTTTTTATTCCGATTTTATGATAAATGGTTTCGGGTTGCGAACACCCATCAATGTTATTAAATTTTGGTCAAGTTTATTTTGCATGTTTCCATTTTGTCATCATAAATTTAATTTTGAATCAATTGCTTATCAATTTATTTTTCATTTTTCATCTGTCCAGTTTTTGTATATACAGTGATATAATTACAAAGATTGCCGCGCCAATAAATCGGTTCGCAATGACAAAAATAAAAACTCTGGTTTTGCCAGAGTTTTTAAGGTGTAAAAATAGAATTTATTCAATACAGCAATTGACGGCGTTTTTGACCCAATCGCCCATGGACCCCAAAATGCCTTTGTTATGGCGGGGTTCATTTTTGATGGAAGTGGATGTTGTTTGTCCGTGATTTGCCGATGTCGATTTTGTTTGTTTGGAATTGTAATCAGCAATGATTTGGCTGTCGATTTGTTTGGCCCCAGTTGCATCAATTAATCCCATATTCAGTCCCCAAAATAATGAATATAAATCATATGATTTTTCGAACAAATCATATGCGGTTTTGTTGTCGCCATTCCCCAATGCTTTGGTCCCAACTTCCATAATACGCATTGATGTGGCCAGCAAGTGTTTTGATATGCACCAGACTTCGCCTTCGTACCCTGGGATTAATTTTTGCATCAATTCCTTGCGCATTTCGCGGATGTCATTAATCATATCATAATATTGTGTTTTCTTGGTTTTTGCGCCCGAAAACATAAAGTGTTCTTCCAATGAAATTAAATTCATTACTGCGATTGATAAATCCTGGTCGGATGATAAATCTTTTGGATTTATTTTTTTCGATTGGTCGATTTTTTCGACCATTTCCTGCCAGTTATCAAATGTTTTTTTTGATGGTGGGTTTAGTCCGCAAGATGCGGTTTTTGGTTCGATTTTTTTTGATTTAGTTGCCATAATTTGCCCCCGATTATAAATATATGATTGCTGAAAAAATTGCGGTTAATACCAATAATATACCGATTGGCATTGCAACCTTTTGAAATTTAAATTGCGCGTGTCCGCCGTTTCTTTTTTTAATATTTTCGTACCAAAAACTGCCCATCCATAATCCGATTGATCCAACGACGATTCCCATAAATAATTTATCGATACCCCACAATGTGTGTGATCCGAAATAAAAGTCAGGCAATAAATATACCGAAAAGGTCAGGGCATAATAACCCAAAAAATTCAACAAATATGCCCATTTAGCACGAATGCCGCGGCGTTTTAAATATGATGCGGTCCAAAAAATTAACGATACTGTTAATCCACCAATCCAGATTCCGGTTAATACGTCATCGATCCCCAACCAGCGTGATACGCCCAACCCGGCGGCAACACCAACGGTGCAGACCGGACATACGGCGTGGGCCGCGGATGTAATTGTTGTCAGCAGTGCGGCAGCAATTAATTTTTTCATGGTTTAATCCCCTTTCTTTTTCACCGATGGATAATAGCAAAAAAAGTTAATGAATGTCAATCGGGATGGAAATATAAATTTAAATCCCCCGGTGGAGGGGGTATTTTATTTTATGGCGTTCCCAACAGGAATAGTAATTCCCATTTATACCCAATCAAAGATTGGACAAATGGGCCCCTTTCCACTGCGGCAACAAGTTGCCTTGTAAGGAATCTTACAGGTTCAAGATCCTGTGTAACACTGATAAAACAAAATGACCCGGATAGGGTCATTTCATTTTATGGCGTTCCCAACAGGACTTGAACCTGTATCAGATCCTTAGGAGGGACCCGTTCTATCCAGTTGAACTATGGGAACATTAATTTTTAAATTTGCCGCTGCGGGGAAAACCGACGGGAACAGTTCGACCCTGGGCCGCGCGTTTGCCCAGCCATGGACCATAATCATCCAATTTGGTTGTGCCACGACCAGTTGTCCAGGTTAATCCGTTTGATTTATCAAAGAACGTTACATCCAATACGGATGTTTTTTCAGCGTTATATTTTTGTAGGATTACGCCCTTGCCCCTGTTCAATTCTGGAATTTCATCAATTCCAAATACCAATAATTTATCGTTTGATCCGCTGAATGCGACCATGTTGGCATCGTTTGGAATATCCGCACAAATTATGGCTGGGTTTTTTGAATCCACATTCATGATTGCTTTGCCATTTTTAGTTTGGGCAAGTATATTATTCGAATTAATTATAAATCCACCGCCGTGACGATTTGCCAATAACAAACGTGTGTCGGCAACGTATGGCCATGCACGAACGATTGAATCGTCAGGTCCCAAATCAATCATCAAACGAATTGATTCGCCAAATCCGCGGGCAGATGGTAAATTGTTGGCCGGCATTGTAAACATGCGGCCGTCAGATGAAAATACCATTAATTTATCGGTTGATTGTGCGTGGAATGCGGTTAGCAATCCGTCGCCATCCTTGAATTTAACATCGGTCGCGTTTAGATCAGTGTGACCCTTGGCCGCGCGGATCCAGCCCAAATTTGAAATGATAACTGTGATTGGTTCGCGTTCAATGAAATCTTCGGCATTGACGGTAATCGTTTCCGCGTTTGGTTGCCATAATGTGCGGCGTTTTCCAATTGTTGTTTTTTTCGAAAACATTTTTTCGATTGATGCGAATGAATCCTTTAATGCGTTTTTCATTAATTCGTCGGAGGCCAATAATTCGGTCAGGTTCTTTTGTTCGGTGCGGAGTTTTTCATCCTCGGCCCTGATTTCCATCTCTTCTAACTTTTTCAACGAGCGTAGGCGCATGTTCAAAATGGCCTCGGCCTGGATGTCCGTTAAATTAAATTCAACAATCATTATTGGTTTAGGGGAATCATTTTCACGGATAATTTGGATTACGCGATCCAAATTTAAAAATGCAATCAGATATCCGCCCAATACTTCCAGCCTGTGCGCGATTTGATCCAAACGGTGTGTGGTTTTGCGCTGTAAAACAATGCGTTGGTGATTGATGAATTCGGTCAGTGTTTGATGAATTGACATAACGCGCGGACTGTTGGTGGAATCAATTACGTTGAAGTTCATATTAAAGCGTGATTCCAAATCGGTTGTTGCAAATAAATGGGCCATAACAACATCCGCATCCGTTGTGCGCGATTTTGGTTCGATTACAATTCGAACATCGGTTGTGGATTCGTCCATAATATCATTAATCAAAGGTAATTTTTTTTGATCCAATAAATTCGCAATGTTTTCAATTAATTTTGATTTTTGGACGCCGTATGGAATTTCTGTGATTACGATTTGGTATTGACCGTGGGACAAATCAACGCGTTCCCATTTTGCTCGAACACGAAATGTTCCGCGACCAGTTTCGTACGTTTTTACGATTGAATCAAAATCTTCGATTAAAATGCCGCCGGTTGGAAAATCGGGGCCAACCAATTTTTTCATAATTTGGGCGGTTGTTGCATCCGGTTTATCCAATAAATATGTTAATGCATCACAAATTTCAGAAACGTTATGGGATGGAATATTTGTTGCCATACCAACAGCAATTCCCATAGATCCGTTTGCCAATAAATTTGGAAATGCGCCGGGCATAACAGATGGTTCGGATGTGGATCCGTCAAAATTTGGTACGAAATCCACAGCGTTTTCATCCAATCCGTCCATGATTAATGTGGCCGGCACGGTCATGCGGGATTCAGTGTATCGATATGCCGCTGCCGGATCGCCGTCGATGTTTCCAAAGTTACCCTGGCCATCGACCAGAGGATAACGAACGGAAAAATCCTGGGCCAGGCGGACCATAGCGTCATAAATTGCGGAATCCCCGTGTGGGTGATAATGGCCGATTACATCACCAACAACGGTTGCGCATTTTTTAAATCCAGAGTTTGGATTTAATTTTTGGTTGCGCATTGAATATAAAATACGGCGATGAACTGGTTTTAAACCGTCACGGACATCGGGTAGGGCGCGTGATACAATTGTCGAAATTGCGTATGACAAATAGCGTTCCGACAGGGCGTCTGCCAACTGTTGGGAATCTATATTTTCAATTATATTTGTGGTTTTTGCGTTCATTTTTTCACCGTTTATCAGTCCGGCAGTGTAACGGTTTAATTCAATGATTGCAAGTTTTTTATCAAAATCAGTCGGTCGCGGGCCGATGGCATATTCCCGCCGTGATTTTGAATCAAATGATTCAAGAAAAATCCAGATATGTTCAATGAGGCATTAATGTCGTTGTTGTCGGCAGTTGTTCGGGATTTTAAATATTCGGGTAATATGAATAATTTATCCAAATATGGTGCTGCGCAATCTGCACAAACAGCGCGTCCAGTTTTGGGCGATATGTGGGTTAAATGGTCGGTTTTGCCACAACCACTGCATTTTGTTAAATTCAGTCCGTATCCCAAAGCATTGATGAGGTTTATTTCCCACAGGCTGTATCGTTTTAATGGTTCGTCAGATAAATGTAGAAGCGCGGATAGTGTTTGGTCGTATAATTCCAGGAATTGTTCACGTTCGGGTAATGTCCCGATTAACAATGCAAACATGGAATTCATGGCGGCCAATGCAGGTGGATTTGACATTAAGCGTGCTGATAAATTTTTATCAATGTCCAAATTTATGTTTCCTAAATGATGGTCCAGTCGGGCGGACCATGTTATATTGCCCAACATTCCTGGTTGTACGTGGATTTTATTGCGGGATGATTGGCCAAATCGCATTAAGCCAGAAATTAACCCATAGTCCACTGTGAAAACGGTGATAATTAAATCGCGTTCAGTATGTGGACGAATTGATATTACAAAACCAATTGTTTCAAGCTTCATAACCATATGGTATAACATTTTTTGATTGGTGCAAATCTTTTTTTGTGTTACAATACAAGCAATCAATAGGTGAGTAAATGAAGAAATTTTCGCTGTTTATAGTGGGGTTTTTGGCGATTCCGTCGTGTGTTTTGGCTGCGGATATATCTGGGTGCCAAACGTCTGATTCTGTGCCGGATGGAAAGTTGAGTTTGGATGAAATTGTATCGATGGGTTTATGTCGAAACCCTCAAACACGTGCGGCATATTCTGCGGTTTTGGCCGCGCGGGCAAATAAAAATGCTGCGTATGCGCCATATATGCCATCTGTCAATGTTGGCGCCGAAATGGGTTGGTCCAAAGATTCAGCGTCGATTGATGCGGTCCCGGGTCATACGCACAACCATGGCGAATTCAGTTCGGCAACATTAACAGCAAATTATTTATTATTTGATTTTGGAAAACGTTATTCCGATTTAAACAATATGACCGCCGTTTGGAAGGCTGTGGACTTTGATCATAACACAACTGTTCAAACATATGTGTTTGATGTGGTTCAGGGCTATTATACGTTATTAATGGCCCAGGCGGATGAAGTGGCTGCGGCTGATTTATTAAAAGTTGCCAAGGAAGCCAAGCAAATGTCAGATCAAAAATACAAGGCTGGCGTTGTGCCAAAGGCCGATGTATTAAAGGCGGAAACAACCGTTGCACAACGACAAATGGATATGCAGCGTGCCGAAATGGCGACCGAGGTAGCCGCCGGACAATTATTATATTTGTTATCATACGAACAAAATCAAAAGATTGTTTTGGATGATTCAGAAACATCCAAAACGCGTGAAGTCGAAGGCCGTTCAGTGGATGAATTAATTGCGATTGCCAAGGAAAAACGGCCAGATTTATTAAGTGTGGAACAAACAACAAAAAGCGCCAAGGCACAATGGGATTCTGTGTTTTTGGATCGTTTGCCCAGTTTGTCTGGGTACGGATCTGTGGGTTACGTTGACACAGAACGTGCAATCCCTGGGGATCGCCATTCGTCTGCGATTGGGTTGCGTGTTTCAATGCCTTTGTTTTCAGGGTTTGCTGATTTGAACAAACAGCGTGCAGCCAAATACAATTACGATAAAAGCATAGAGCAATTGAAAAACAAACAAGATGCCATTGAATTGGATGTTTGGAAAGCGTATCAAAATTATATTACGGCGCGCGAATTGTTGTCTTCGTCTGAAACGCTGTTGATCAGTGCGACTGAATCAGAACGCGTTACGCGCGGAATGTATAAAGTTGGGCGCTCTACGATGTTGGACTGGATGACGCAGCAGGCAGAATTGGCCAGTGCAAAACGCCAGGCAATTTCTGCAAAGTATGATTTTTTAATTAAACGCTCTGCTTTGGCTTTGGCAATTGGGGATGTTCAGGCAGATTTGAATTAAATACAGGAGTAATTATGAGTAAAATATTTTCATTTTTTAAAAAACCGATTGTTTGGAAATCAATAGTTATTATATTAATCGCATTGTTGGGATATAGAATTTATAATCATTATCGTACGGACAAAGTGGGTGAAAAATATCATACAGTGTCCATAACTTATGGAAAATTGCGTCAAGTTGTAACCGCTACGGGCGAAATTAATCCTGTTAATATTATTAAAGTTGGATCACAGGTTTCGGGTACAATTCAAAAGATATTTGTTGATTACAATGATCAAGTAACCAAAGATCAAATTCTATTGGAAATTGATCCGTCCGTGTTACAGGCTTCGGTTGATGAATCTCTGGCCAATTTAAAACGTATGGAATCACAACGCGATTATGCAAAAAAAGAATATGATCGTTCCGCAGAATTGTTCAAGAGCGGTTTTATCGCGCGTTCTGAATTGGATCAATCAAATACAAATTATGTGTCTGCGGTTCAAAATTATAATTCTGCGAAATCGCAATATGATCGTTCTATTACAAATTTGGGATATGCGACGATTAAATCGCCCGTATCGGGCACGGTGATTGCGCGCCAGGTGGACGAAGGTCAAACCGTTGCAGCCAGTTTTCAGACTCCGGATTTATTTTCAATTGCCGAAGATTTGCGTAAAATGCAGATTGAAACGTCTGTGTCCGAAGCAGATATCGGTATGATTAAAATGGGCCAAAATGTTACTTTTACAGTAGATGCATATCCAACAAAAACATTTGACGGTATTGTTAAACAAATTCGTTTGTCCCCAACCACAACACAGAACGTTGTTATTTACACGGTTATTATTGATGTGGATAATTCTGATTTGCATTTGATGCCTGGGATGACTGCGTTCGTTACAATTTTAATCCAAGAAAAAGAAAATGTTTGGAAGGTTCCAAATGTAGCATTATCTATTAAGTCTATTAAAGATTTATCAGATGATCCACGGGTTCAGTCTGGTGAATTAACAGCAAAAGATGCTATTTTGGTTTTGTCCGAAGGCGAACGCCAACCGCATGTTGTTACATATAAACGGGGAATTACAACGGCGACCGAGGCCGAAGTTATCCCTGATTCAGAATTAAAAACTGGGGACAGGATTGTTGTTGGTTTGAAAAATGTGAAAAAAACTGTTGATACAAACGGGAAACCAAAATAATGATTAAAACAAAATCGCCAGCAGTTATTGAATTAAAAAAAGTATGCAAGGATTTTACTCTGTATGGCGGTGCAAAACAACGTGTTTTATACGATATTGATTTAAAGATTGATGTTGGTGAATTTGTTTCAATTATGGGGCCCAGCGGTTCTGGCAAATCAACGTGTATGAATATCATTGGTGCGTTGGATGTCGCAACATCTGGTGATTATTTATTATATGGCAAAAGTGTTCAGGGGTTGAGCCCCGATGAATTGGCGACTGCGCGTAATGAATATATTGGCTTTGTTTTTCAAAATTTTAATTTGTTACCAAAACGAAGCGTGTTGGACAATGTTATGTTGCCATTGATGTATCGTGGGTTGCCCGAAGATGAACGAGAACATCGTGCAATGAAAATGTTAAAAGCTGTTAGGTTGGAGGGATTTGAACGTTATTTGCCAACACAACTGTCCGGAGGGATGAAACAGCGTGTTGCAATTGCGCGTGCTTTGGCGGGAGATCCAAAATTAATTCTGGCGGACGAGCCAACCGGAAATTTGGATTCAAAAACAGGTTATGAAATTTTGAATATGTTCAAGCAATTGAACGAAGATATGGGCATTACTGTTGTTATGGTAACACATGAATTTGATATTGCAAAATATACCCGCAGATTAGTTAGAATTCGTGACGGAAAAATTGATTACGACGGTCGTGTGCCAAAAGAAGAAAGGTTATTGTCATGACGTTAACAGATATTTTAAAAGAATCTTGGATTTCAATTACGGGGAATAAATTACGCTCGTTTTTGACTATATTGGGAATTATTATCGGCGTTATGGCTGTGGTTATTATGGTTGCTGTTGGTGAAGCGGTTCAGAAAAAAATTGATGACGAATTTTCATCGATTGGAACCAATATGTTGGTTATTCGTGCGGGCGCAGCCAACAATCGTGGAATCAGTGGTGGGAATCGTCGTACTTTGACGTTGGGTGATGCCGAAATTATTTCAAAATTGCCGGATGTTACTTCAATTTCTCCGGTTGATTTTGCCAGTGCGCAAATTATTAATGGTAACAAAAATTGGGCGACGTCAATTGTTGGATCGTATCCTGATTATCAAAATGTTATGGGCATTGATGTTCGTTTGGGCGGATTTTTTGATTATAATGCAGAACGTTTTGCATCCACATATGTGGTGTTGGGACAAAAAATTGTTGATGAATTGGAATTGGGGGATGATCCAGTGGGCCAAGTTGTTCGCATTATGAATATTCCTTTTATCGTAATTGGGGTTACTGAATCACGCGGTGAATCATCGATGGGTGGACCAAACCAAGACGATATGGCTTTTATTCCAATGTCAACACTGAAAAAACGTGTGTTTGGATCGCGCTTTCCAGACAGTGTTTCAATGATTGCGGTTAAATTAAATTCTGATACTTCGAATGATACTGTTATTGAACAAATTACTGAAATTTTACGAGTGCGTCATAAAATCAAAGATGGTGATCAAGACGATTTTCAGGTTATGAATATGAAACAAATTTTGGATACAATGAATACAATTACTGGGTTTATGAAATTATTATTAATCTCGATTGCATCAATTTCGTTATTGGTTGGTTCAATTGGTATTATGAATATGATGTTGGTGTCGGTTGCAGAGCGTACCCGAGAAATTGGTATACGCAAGGCGATTGGGGCCAAAGAACGACATATTATGATTCAATTTTTGTCTGAATCTGTAATGATTTCGTTCTTGGGCAGTTTATTGGGATTAATTCTGGGAATTGTTGCGTCGCAAATTGGTGGGTATATATTGGGATATGTTGTCCCAATCAGTATGTGGTCTGTAACATTGTCCGTAATTGTTGCTTTGATTGTCGGTATTGCGTCTGGTGTGTTTCCGGCAATCAAGGCTACTAAACTTAATCCGATCGATTCCCTTCGTTACGAGTAAAACCATTGAAAACGCATCATCTGGGTGCGTTTTTTATTTTTTCGGGGATATCACGTATGTCCGTATACGCTCAACCCCTCAAAAATAAAATAACCCAACCATCTGATACGTTTTGAATGGTTTTATAAAATTTTTGATAGTGTTTTTGAAAAACTTGTTTTTAATGGTTTTAAATAATTTTTTTTATTTAATTTTAAATAAGAAAATTCTAGCGGTTGGGGGAGAGGGATTTTTCAAATTCCATGGTGTATATATTTTGGGCGTAGCCGCGGTTTGTATAAAATGTTTCTTTGCTGTGTAATGGTGTTACAGTAACTTTTTTAAAATTTTGTTCGGATGTGTATCTTTCATATAGTTGGATTAAATTTTGGCCGATTCCGTTTTCTTGGTATGAATGATGTACGAACAAGTTATTAATATTCGCATTCATTTGGTCAAAGTATAACATTCCCAACAAAAAACCAACCAATTTTTTATCACTATATGCTAGTATCAATCGTACATTTTTTTTAATAGCTGTATCGTTCCATTCAGATACGAAATCTCGTTTGTATCGTTTCATTTCACGACGTTTTGTTTTTTGTGGAAACGATAAAAAACGGATATCCGATACGTTTTTAAAATCGCGATAAGATGGAGAATCAATAAATTTAAAATTGAAATTTTTATTTTCCATTTTTTTGACTCAGTTCTGCAATGCGTTGTTTCATTTGTGTGATAATGTCAATGCTCTTGTCGGTTTGGTTGTTTTTAATTTCTAGGCGCATTATGCGATCGCTGTTATTGGATGTCCCAGAGCATCCATTTTTTGTGTAAAAATGATAACTTTTGGCGGATCGCAATAGTATAATTTCCGAAACTCCGATTTTGGCGGAATGTTTTTTGAATTCAGAAAATAGTTTTGACCCAATGCCCATATTTTGATAATTTGGTAAAACATATAAATGATCAATTTGTGAAATTTGGCTGTTAAAACATCCCATTATGAAACCAATGGTGTTGTCGTTAAATTTTGCTGTGTATAAAATGAAATCATTTTCCAAAAGTTTTTTGTACTTTTTTGTGTATGTATTTAAACTGAATGTGTTTATGTTGGATTTAAATTCATGATCCCGGGCCCAGAATTCAATTTCTGCCATTTGGTGAAATAATTGTTCGGATGGATTCGAAATGTGTTTGATTGCTAGCATCGTTGAATTCCCGTTGTTAATTCTTTGCTCATGAGGCCACACGCAGACATAATATATTTATTCTTTTCATAAAAGCCGATGGCTTCGTTGTCGGCCGATACCCAAGCCTTGCTTTGATTGTTTTTAATGATTTGTTGTTCTGCTAGTTTTAATAATTGATGTCCGATTTTCATTTTTGTATATTTTTGATCCAGATAGAAGCGTTGAATTATGTCGTTGTTACCGAGTATAAATCCTGTGATTGTTTTTGCATCCATTGCAACAAATATAAAAGAATTTTCGCATGTTTGGATGTTTTTTTGATATTCGGTAGCAAATGCGAATTTGTCTTTTTTTTCGACGTATCGATTGGTGTAATATTCAGAAATTTCCCCCAATTGCAACAGGATTTCATAACAAGGATTTTTTAAACGTTGGTATTTTATTTTCATATTATTTTCCGCCTAAATCTTTGATCATGTTTCGTCCGTATAATTTTTTATAATTGTGTTTTTCATAAAAAGCAATCGCTGTTTGGCTGGAATGTATGTGGATTTTATCGGTGTGTTTTTTCAGGTGTTCTTCTGCGCGATTTAATAGGTGGTCTCCGATTTTATTTTTGGTATAATCTTTGGATATGTAGAGATTTTCAATGCTAAATAATTCTTCTTGGGAATTGAAGCCAGCCAATATAAACCCAATGATTTTTTTTGCGTCCATTGCGGTTAATAAAAAATAACTTGGTTTGTTGTCTGAAATAAATCGCAAGTAACCGCGGGCCAAAATTTCAGCCAATGTATTTACAGATGTTTCCACTGGGCCCGCATATTCCAATTGAATATGGGCCAGTTTTATTAAAACAAGCATATTTGGATTTTTAATTTCGCAGTATTTTATTTTCATATTATTTTCCGCCTAATTCTTTTCCATGTTTTCCCTCTGTTATAGTAATATTATAGTAGTATTTATGAATTTGTCAAGTGTTTTGGGGCGGGAAATTCGATTGGTTTTGCTGGCGGTTGTTTTGGGTTGGGTGTTTGTGTGTTGATACCGCTGTAACGAACTTGAAACACTAAAATTGCGGCACTGCCGTTTGCAATTTAAGTTAATCTGGGTTCGGTTTTGCTGGCGGTTGGGTTTTAATATAGCAGGCTTGTTATTTTAATTGTTTTGTTGTTGGAGGGTGTATTAGTGAGCCTGTATTATTGGTTTTTTGTTATGTTTTTTGGCGGATTTGCACGGATAAGGCGAAATAGCTTGCATTTGGTAAAAAAATCGCGCAGAATGTGGGCTGAAGATTTTTTTAAGGTTCTGTTCCTGTCAGGTAAACGCTTTGTTGGTATGGATAACGTAAAAAGTCTGGTTTTAAATACGCAACAAAAAGGATATTAAAATGCGTCAAGGAACAGTAAAATGGTATGATGGAAAGAAATGCTTTGGATTTATTACCCCAGTTGATGGCGGTGAAGATGTATTCGTTCATTCATCAGTAATCAAAGCAGCCGATTTGCGCTTTTTGAACGAAGGCGACGAAGTTGCATTCGATACAGAAGACAGAAATGGCAAATTGTCAGTTTCCAAATTGGAATTGATCAAACGCAACGAAGAATCTGCAAAAAAATTCGCAGAACGTCGTGGACCACGTCGTGAAGGCGGATTTGGCGGAGACCGTCGTGGCGGCGGAGATCGTCGTCGTGAAGGCGGAGATCGTCGCGAAGGCGGGGAAAGAAAATCCTTTGCTTTCTGGAAAAAATAATTCCATAAAACATTAAAAAACGCAGCATTTAGCTGCGTTTTTTATTTTCCTAGTTCAAGATTCTTTTGGGTTTGATTTTCGATTTTTTGATGATAAAATAATTCTTATCAGAAACAAGGGGAGGGTTTCATGAAAAAATTGGGTTTATTTGTTTTATTTTTTGTGGTTCCGGTATTGGCGATAGCAGATGATTTTGATCCGAAATATTCGGATGACTTTCAATCGGAATCATCACAGCATAATTCAATGGCCGAGCATTGTGTGCATGATATTGAAAGATTTTGTTCCGATTTGCCAAAATATTCCGCGCGAATGTATGCTTGTTTGGATGATCATCGTGATGATTTGTCAGATGAATGTGAACATGATATATTTATGATGGATGGAATGTTTCCGACATATGGTGTTGGGTATGACAGAGATGGTTTACATGACGGTGAAAATCGTTCAAAATTAAGTTATGAACAACGCGAACAATTGCATGATAAAATTCAAAATGCCAAGGATTCAGGAAAATTAAATCCTGCTGGTCGTTCAACGCATCCAATCCAAAGACCAATCAAAGTTGGAATGTAAATTTTTTTTAAAATTGTTTTGACATTTTTGGACCGTGTGCTATGATTTTGCCGTGATAAAACATAAGGAGAAATCATGAAAAAATTTATTCCAGTATTTGCAATAGTTTCAATATTTGCATCGGCCGCGATTGCCGAAGAAGCAAAAAAATCAGTATCGGCTGCGCCGAAAAAGGGGCTGGGGCATGTTTATCAAACATGTAAAGAAGATATTCAAAAATTGTGCAAACAGGGTCAAACAGGTGGTTTTATGCTTTGTTTAGAGCAAAATTCAGAAAGCGTTTCTGTAAATTGTAAAACTGCGATGGCTGAACATAAAAAATTCATGGCTGATTTGAAAGCAAATTCCAAGTTTAAGGGGCAAAATTTAACCGAAAAAGAAAAGGCCGAGTTCAAAAAAAGAGTTCAGGATTATGAAGCAAAAACAGCCGCGGAAAAAGGTAAAGCCGAAACATCTGTAAAAGCTGGCAAGGAAAAATCCGACAAAGCTGTTGTGGATGCCAAAATCAAAGCCCAGGCCCAGGTTGATTCTGTTAAAGCAAATGTCGATGCAAACGCTGCGAATTTGGATAAAAACGTAAAGGCAGAATCCAAAAAAGCCAAATCAACCAAAGATCTTGTTGATTCGATGGCAGCGGTAAAATAATTTATGATGCGGGTTATATGGCCCGCATTTTTTATAAATCATTGAAAGTAGGTGATTGAAAACGGTTTATGTTTTTTGTGCCAATTCAATTTTGAATATTTTCGTATAGGAAAAAGGGGTGAGGAATGTCTTTGAATTTAAATAAAAATGTTGTGTTTGTAACAACTGTGGCTGCGATAATTTTGTTGTTTTTTAATCCGTTTGCCACAAATAACGGTAATTTTAAACAGGTTAATGTTACCGGAGAATGTATCAAAAAAGTGGCCAAGGATCGTGTGTCTGTGACGGTCGAGGTTAAAAATTTGGATACGAAAGTAGCGGGCGCAACCAAAAAATCCATGGATACATACAAAAAGATAACAGATGCGATTGTTGTAATGAAGTCCGATTATAAAAATATTGAAATGGAAACGACATCAATTGATAGTTATGAAAAACGTGAATGGGATGGGAAACAAAAGAAAAATGTTTTGATGGGTTACGAATCCGTTATTCGTTTGGAAATTATTGCTGAAAACCAAGAAGCAATCGGTCGTGTAATTGAAATGGTTTCAAAATATTCGGATGTTTATACCGGATCATTGCGCATGTTTACATCGCGTGAATTGATGAAGGCGGAACAAGAATCATGTATGAAAGAGGCCACTGCAAACGCGCGTGAAAAAGCGGTTGCTTTGGCGCGTGGTGGAAAATCGTATGTTGGAAAAATGATCAATGCGAATTATTATAATTCATCATCAAATTCGGGTTATGCCGAACCAAGAATGCTGATGGCAAAGTCGGTTATGGCGGATATGGTTGTGGCGGAAGAAGCCGCGCCGACGTTGTATGCGCGGGATGGAGATATATCGGTTACGGTCAACGCTAGCTTTGAGTTAAAATAAAACGTTGATAATCACGCACTTGAAAACAAGTTCCCCTGTTTTTCAAACCCTTATGTATGTTTATATACACCGCGGGTCTGAAAAACAGGGAAATTCTTTACAATTACATAATTCTGAACGTTTTTGCTGCCCGAAAATAAAAGAACCCGTCCATCTGGCACATTTTGAATGTTCCCAGCATTTTTAAAAAAATTGATGAACCAATTCGTCGGCCGTGTTTTGATTGGTTTTACATATTTTTATTATTTTTTGCAGTTGGTTATAGGTTTGATTTATGATAAAATTGTTTTGTAACTAGCGGGATGCAAAATGAAATATTTAAATCAATTTTTTATTATATTGGTATTTATATTATTGGGAGAATTGTTGGGATATTTAATTCCATTGCCAATTGCTGGCAGTATTTATGGTTTAATTTTATTATTTTTGGCGTTGTGTTTTAAAATTGTTCCATTGCATTGGGTCGAAGATATTGCAAATTTTTTTCACAGTACAATGGCGTTGTTATTTATTGCGCCAGCGGTTGCGATTATTGAAATTTGGCCTGAAATTAAATTGGTTTGGATGTGGTTGTTGGTTTTATTGGTTATTGCGTATTTTGTGTCCATGTTGTTTACGGGGGCTGCAGCGCAATTATTAATTAATCTTCGACATAACAAGAAATAAAAGGGGATTTTATGCAGGCTTTCTGGGGGATTTCAGGATATTTTGGGACTTTGTTGACTCTGATGGTGTTTTTATTCGGTCTTTATTTAAATAAAAAATTTCCGGGACCTTTAACAACCCCATTGTTTATTGGTACAATTTTAGTTATTGCGATTTTGGTTATGTTTAATATTCCATATTCTGTTTATAATAGTTCTGCAAAATATTTGACTTGGTTTTTGGTGCCGGTAACGGTTTGTTTTGCGGTACCAATGTATAAACAATTGCCGTTATTAAGAAAGCATGGGCCAGAGATTTTAATATCAATATTGTTCGGTGTTGTTGGGTCCGTATGTTCGGTTGTGTTGGTTTGTGCGTTATTTGGACTAGGTGATATTTTTGTACGCTCTTTGGCTGCAATTTCAGTTACCACAGCGATTGCAATTGGAATAACGAATGGATTGGGAGGAGTAGTTGCTTTAACCGTTGCTGCTGTTGTGATAACAGGTGTGTTGGGTGCATCAATTGGCGATATAGTTTGTCGTGTGTTTTTGATTAAAAATCCAATAGCACGTGGTTTGGCCATTGGAAACGCATCGCATGCGGCTGGGACAGTCAAAGCAATGGAGATGGGACAGGTAGAAGGGGCGATGTCCAGCCTGGCCATTGTGTTGTCCGGAATATTAACGGCGATCGTTGCTCCAATAATTATATCGTTAATATATTGATATTTTTGCTTGATTTTGAAATCAAAAACAATATTATACTTGTGCGTGTGAGGTTGAGAGAGTTCTATTTAAGCGAGAAAAATATGAAAAATGATCATCTGGATAGAATTTTAAGTGCAATTGAGAAATCTGATTTATCTTTATTGTCCGAAAGACAGTTTTCGGAAAAGTCTTTGGCTTATATTGCAAGAAGGTTGCAAGAAAATGAGCTTAGATATATTGAATTATTTTTTAACTATTTGACTAACTATCAATTTTCGGAAGCGGCAGATTGGAATATTGGTAGCATTTTGCAACACTTTAATCCTGAAAATATAATATCAGAGCTTAAAAGAGTTCCAGATAAAAAACGTACATATTTGTACGAATCTATTGGCTTGGTGTGGTCGCTTGGTGAATTAAATACTAAGAGTGTATATATTTCAGATTTTTTGTATGAAGTTTTAAATTATGCAAAAAATTCGGAATCTTGGTGGTTGGCTTCATTTGCTTTGGAAAAAGTTACTGGTTCTAGTTCTATAAATAATTTAAAACGAAGTCTAAAGAGGTTTCCTGCGATGGAGTTGGACTTTGCATTATCTAATTTATCTAATAAAAGAAATTTGATATCGATTTTGTTATGTGCGAATAACGCTGATATTAAGGATAAAATATATCCGTCTTTAAAAAGAGAATTTATGTCTAGTTCTGATAAAAAAATTATATTAAATACGTTATGGCTTTTGGCTCATTTGAGATTATTTGATAATGATATTATTAAAAGAATTAACGAAATGCTTAAAGAATCAAAAGATTATGAAATTATAAATGCTATTTATGTTGCTATTTCAAAAGAACCGAAAGGGGTTTTCGAGGATGTTTTTTTGTCCGGCCTAGACGACGCAAACAAAACGATTAGAAAAATGTCTTTGCGCGGGTTGACGAGAATAAATTCCAGAAAGAATTTGGATAGAATTGAGTCGTTATTAGACTGTGAAGATAATTTGGGCGTTATAGCGGAGGCTTCAATAGCTATTAGTAAAATTAAAAATGAGCACTTAAGGTCGGAAAGAAAAATTTTAAGCAAATGCAGAGTTAATGAGAATGGCTTGATTGCAGATAATAGTGATAAATGGTATGCAGATCCAAGTGTTTATAATATTTTTTCTGAAGCAGAAGATGTAGAAAATGTTTGTTTTGATTCTGTTTTTAGAAAAATAAAAAAAGAAGGGATTAAAATTGTAAATCCAGTAGATTTGGCTACGGGTACTGGAAAAACATTTAGAAAAATTATGAATACAGTTTCTTATTCAGGAACTCTTTATGGCGTCGATTATAGTCCAGATATGCTGGGCTTTTTAGATAGAACTATTAATAGGCAAAAATCATACATAAATGATATTAAACTAGTTCAGGGGGCGATTAAGAATTTTAAATTGCCGGATGATGAAAAGTCTTCGTTTATTATTAGCTCGTTTGGATTTCCTTCAAGAATTTCGGATGATGTTACTTGTAAAGAAGAATTGGAGGCAGTCTATAATAATTTGTCTGAAGATGGTATTTTTGTTACGATTGGATGGAGTGAAAGATTTAATGATGAACTAAATAGAATGTGGCATAAGTATATTCCGGATGATATAATTTCGGATAGTTTTAATGAATGGGCATCAAAGCGCTCCGAATCAATTAAGAGCCCAAGGAACAGTCATCTTAGTTGGTATAAAAACAACATCAAGGTGCCTTTGTTGTTTTCTAACCTGGAAGAGGCTGTACACGTTATGGGGCATCTTTTTGGGAGAGACGCGGCGAATGAGGTTTTGAAAAAACATCAAACTTGTTGGTGGATGTCTATGGGAATTACGTGGGACACAAAGGAAAGCGTTTTGAAAGCTTTGCAAAAAATGAGGTGAGAAAATGAAAGAAATTGAAATTTTGGTTCAAGTTTTTGATGATGAAGACAGGGTTTTAAAAGCATTGGCGGATTTTGAGTTTGTTGGGGACAAAGAGACAAGGGATGTTTACTATTTTGACCCATTGAGAGATGGGCTGAAACCGGGTGAAAATGGCAGATTGAATGCTTGCTTTCGATTGAGGAAAAAAGCAGGAAAAACGCAAATCACATTTAAAAATGATCATTTTGATGGAGATACATGGTTGTATTCAGATGAATATGAAACAGATGTTGGGTCAGAAAAAGAGGTTGTTTGCATAATAGATGCTTTGGGTTTGGAAGAGTTGCTGGTTATAAATAATTTGAAGAGAACATATCAGTACAAAAATTATGTTATTGAATTTGAACGGGTTGATAATTTAGGTCTGTTCTTAGAAGTAGAATATTCTACTTCGGATGATGTTGATGTCCAAGGAGTGAAACGAGAAATACAAAGTTTTATAGATTCTCTGGGGTTATCTGTGTCCGATGAGCTGAATGCGGGAAAACCAGAGCTGATGCTGAGAAAATTGGCCAAAGTTTAGATTTTTTGCTTGATTTTGAAATCAAAAACAATATAATAGGCCGTGTTGTCAGGAATGATAATGTGTTCATAGCGGCGGCTTAGCTCAGTCGGTTAGAGCGACGGAATCATAATCCGCAGGTCCCCAGTTCGAATCTGGGAGCCGCTACCAAAATAAAAACCCCGAGTAATCGGGGTTTTTATATTTTATTTCATGCGTTTTTGGTCGTGGGGCATTGCCATGAATGTTGCCATTGCAACAGCCGACAAACCGACCAAGATATAGATTAAACGAGACAACATTGTTCCCGATCCGAAAATTGCGGCAACCAGATCAAAATTTAATAATCCGACCAATCCCCAATTTAATCCGCCAATAATCAATAATGGTTTAATTACATAATGTTTTAATGTGTGTTTAATGTTATGCATTTTTATCTCCTCTGTCCCCATGATAGGGTATAAGGATTGTATCAGATTTTTCAGTTGGATTGGTATAGGGGCTTATTCCTAGGATATTTTGACTTCGCCGTCGGCAAAGGTAATTGAATCAGGTGTGTTGTCGCGATATTGGGTTGCGGTTGTTATAATTTTCCCTGTGTTATCGCGCACAATTGCAAATCCGCGCATCAATGTTTTGTGGTATGAATAGCTGTCCAATAATTTACCAAAATGTTCAATTCGTTGTGCAAAAGTTGATATTTTTTGTGTGATTCGGAATGTAAGATTTTTTATATCTGGAACACGTGCGGCAGAGGATTGAATTTTAATTGTCATTAATTGCGATAATTGTTTTGTGATGTCGTCAATGCGTTGTGCGCGTTCCATTATTAATTGTTTGGGACTTTTTAAAACAATGCCATTTAATTTTTGTAGTGATGTTTTCCAAATTGTTGTTACGGCGGTTGTTATACGATGATGCAATGTGTTTACGATTTCGATTATTGACATGCGATCTGGGACAACCATTTCGGCTGCTCCGGTTGGAGTGGGCGCACGCATATCGGATGCAAAATCAATTAATGTCCAATCGGGATCATGGCCGACGCCGGATATAATTGGAATTTTTGATTCGGCGGTTGCGATTACAACCGATTCATCGGAAAAGGGAAGCAGATCTTCGATTGATCCGCCGCCACGTGCAACGATTATAACGTCAGGACGATTTTTTCCGATTAATTTATTAAAACCGTTAATTCCAGCAACCACTTCGCGTGATGCGGTTTCGCCCTGGACCACGGCGGGCCAGATTAAAACACGTGTTGGGAAACGTTCGCGCAAACGATTTAATATGTCATGGATGGCTGCGCCAGTTGGTGATGTTACAACGCCAATTGTTGCGGGATATTTTGGAATTGGTTTTTTTCGTGATTGATCAAAGTAACCAATCGCGGATAATTTTTGTTTGCGTTCTTCCAGCATTTTAAGTATCGCGCCAACGCCAGCCATTTCAATTGATGATACAATAATTTGGTAATTTGAACGGGCCGGGTATGTTGTGATTTTACCGGTTATTACCACTTCCAATCCGTCCGACAGTTTAAATGGTATCGGAGTCCCGCGCCAAATGATTCCGGAAATTGATGCGCCCGAGTCCTTGACCGTCATGTATGTATGGCCGGATGTTGCACATGTAATTTGGGATAATTCACCGCGAATTTTTATGCGGGCGAATGCGGTTTCCATAACACCACGGATTAATTGTGATGCGTCGGAAACAGATAAAATCGTATCGTTTGTAATTGGTTCCGGTTTAATCATTTTTTAATTCCGTTAATGGCCAACGTGGACGCGCAGCGACAGGTTCGTGTGTGTAATTTCCAACCAAATAATTTTCAATGCCTGCCCATGCAATCATTGCGCCGTTATCGGTGCATAATGACAAGGGTGGGGCGGAAAAAATCATATTATTTTTTGTTGCCAATTCTTCCATGCGAGAGCGGATTGCCATGTTTTTTGCAACGCCACCTGCGACAACCATTGTTTTTGGTTTTGCGTTAATTGTTGTTGGCATTTTTAGAGCCATTGATAAACGGTCAATTATGCAATCACATACAGCCAATTGGAATGATGCGCAAAAATCATTAATATCAATATCAGACATTGGTCCGTGTTTGTTTAATAAATTTCGGGCGGATGTTTTTATTCCGCTGAATGAAAAGTCGCAATTTGGTTGTCCAACCAATGGACGTGGAAAATTAAATTTTGTTGAATCACCCAATGTTGCGCGTTGTTCCACGATTGGACCGCCGGGATAACCCAATCCCAGCATTTTTGCAACTTTGTCGAATGCCTCGCCCGCGGCGTCATCCAATGTTTGCCCCAATAATTCATAATTACCAACGCCGTGTACCAATAAAATTTGACAGTGTCCGCCACTGGCCAACATTAATAAATATGGAAATGGAATTTCGGATGTTAGGCGTGGGGTCAGGGCATGACCCTCGAGATGATTAATCGATACAAATGGTTTGTTTGTGGATTTTGCAATCCCCTGGGCCGTCATTAATCCAACCAGTACGCCGCCAATTAATCCTGGGCCAGATGTTGCAGCCACGATGTCAATGTCGTCAATAGTTTTATTTGCGGCGCGCAAAGTTTCATTTATTACATGATCGATTGCCAATATGTGCGAACGTGCAGCCAATTCAGGGACAACACCACCGTATGGTTGGTGTTCAGGAATTTGTGAATAAATTATATGACCCAAAATGTTTTTGTTTGAATCGACGATCGCTGCGGCTGTTTCGTCGCATGATGATTCGATTCCCAAGCATAATATGTTTTTATTTTTCATAAATAGAATGTAGCACGAAAACACATAAAATTCAAATTAAAAATCCCGGATTAATCCGGGATTTTTAGTTAACGTTTTGTTACAGCGCGCGGTGGTGTTTTTGTTGTAACTGTGGCGCTTTCGCGGCCGCAAGCCCATTCGTTATCCTGTAATATCGCAACTGTGCCAGATGGGCATTTGGGTTTGGTTAAATCCCATTTCCAGCAACCGCCAGATAATTGTGTTTCGTATGCTGTGCCGCCGTTGCGGATATATGCGCCCATTTCATCGCTCCAATCGCCATTCCCCGCCCCGGAACACCATTTGCGTTCGCCCCAACATGTTACGGATTTTCCGTATGCTGATATTGAATTTGGATTTGAACCCATAATGTATCCAGAATTTGCAGAATTTCCAGATCCCATGGATTTCCCGGTTTCTAAATCAATGCACCATAATTTTTCGCATTGGTGTGTTTGACTCCCGCTCTTGCTGGATGCGACAACCCATCCATCACCGCAATCAACATTTGCGTACGATGGTATTGTTAACAATGTTGCAGCGGCTATCAATAATTTTTTCATGATTTTCTCCCTCTCGTTATATACCGGATGGACTGAATCGTCCAATGTTATTAAATAATTCTTCGAACATGTTCAAATCAACTGCGCCAGGTACGGCAGTTTCATCTGAATCCATACAAAAATCATCAGGCAGATCCGTATCGGTTAGGATTTTTTTGCTAGTAACTATTTCACCATTGAATTGGATTAATAAAACCTGTTTGTTATCGTATTTTAATGGTAGTGGGCCACGATAATTTTCATCGTATCCATAATAAATCCACAACGGTTTTCCATATATTGTTTGTGCAGATGGATTTCCCAATTTCTGTTGAACATCATCACGAGTTTTCAAGGTTTCAACAACATTATCAATATCTGAGGGGAATATATATCCACGGTGTTTTGTATTTGTTGTGCAACCGCAAACCGAAATTAATGCCAATGTTATTAACAGAAATTTTTTCATTATCCTTCCCCGCCTTCTTTTGGAGTTTTACGCATTAATGCGAAATTTGAAATGTGTTTTTTTAATTCGCGACGATATTCATTATCTGTTTCCGCACGTGTCATCAATTTTTCAAATCGTGTTGCGTTTGTTGAACGGACGATGTTGAAACGACCCTCGGTCGATACGAAATCCGATAATGGTAATGACGCTTCGCCCGAATCCATGATTAATGGTGCAGTATTTGATTCAATCAAATCTGGGTTAAAGCGATATAATGGCCATGCACCAGTTTTAACCAATTTTTGTTGATGTTCGGCACCGTTGGATAATTCGAATCCGTGTGCGATACATGGGCTGTATGCCAAGATCAGGGATGGGCCGTTGAAGGCTTCGGCCTCGCGGATTGCACGGATTGCTTGGGCTTGATCAGCGCCCAGTGCAATTTGTGCAACGTATGCGCCCGACATCATTGCAATCATGCCCAAATCTTTTTTGTGTTGATCCTTGCCGCCCACCGCGAACTTCATGGATGCGCCGAATGGTGTTGCTTTGGACTGTTGACCGCCGGTGTTGGAATATCCCTCGGTATCCATTACAAGTATATTAACATTTTGACCAGAATGTAATACGTGATCCAAACCTCCGTAGCCGATATCGTACGCCCAACCGTCGCCACCGATAATCCACAATGATTTTTTAACCAATGAATCAGCCAGCGAATCCAACATTGTTGCGCGATCATTTTTAATTGTTGTTAAAACAGATTTCAATGTCGCAATATTTTGACGTTGATCAATGATTTCAGATTCGGTTTTCATTTCGTTGTTTAAAATCGCATTAACCAGATCATTGCCAATTTCGTTTTTCAATTCGTGCAACAATGATTGAGCAATATGCATATTTTGATTCATTGCCATGCGCATGCCCAGCCCGTATTCTGCATTGTCTTCGAATAATGAATTTGACCAGGCAGGCCCCATACCATTGGAATTTTTTGAATATGGTGTTGTTGGCAAATTTGCGCCGTAAATCGATGAACAGCCGGTTGCGTTTGCGATTACCATACGATCCCCGAATAATTGTGTTACCAATCGTAAATATGGTGTTTCCCCACATCCACCACAGGCCCCGGGAAATTCAAACATTGTCTCCAATAATTGTGTGTGTTTTGGAATGTTCAAATTTAATTTTGTTTTATCAAATGGTGGCAGAGTTTCTGCGTAATCAAAATCGCGTTGTGATTTTTCAGAAACATCAGCAATGTCCGTCATTTTAATTGCTTTGACATGTGGGTTTGCCTTGGTCGCGGCGGGACAATTTTTAACACATACACCACATCCAGTACAATCGGCCGCGGATACAGTTAATGCAAATTCCAAATCTGGTCCCAGTTCAGGTGTTTTATATGGAACATGTACAAAGCCATCCGGTGCATTTTTGAAATCGGAAGTTTTGTTGACGTGCAAACGGATTGCGCTGTGCGGGCAAACAAATGCACATTTACCGCATTGGATACATGTTTCGTTGTCCCATGTTGGAATGCGGTCTGCGATATAGCGTTTTTCGTATTGTGATGTTGCTGATGGGAATGATCCATCAGGGTTAAATGCAGATGTTGGTAATTCATCACCACGACCGGCAGAAATTTCGCCCAATACGTTTTTAACAAAATCTGGCACATTGCCGACCATTGGAGGAATGAAATCGGATGCGAATGGTGTAACGCTGGTTGGTAATGTAAATTCAACCAAAAATTCAGGGGCACGATCAATCGCAGCCAAATTCATTTGAACGATTTCATCGCCTTTTTTGCGATAGGTTTTTTCAATAGCTGTTTTCATTGATTCGAATGCAATTTTTGGATCAATAATTTTCGACAGGTAAAAGAAATTTGCCAAAATAAATGTATTAATACGTTTTCCCAATCCCAATTCTGCGGCCGCGCGGTTTGCATCAATGAAATATATTTTTGCGCGTTGGCGTAATAAAAATTCCTGGGTTTCGCGGGGCAGGTTTTTAAATGCAACCTTTGGATCCATTGATGTGTTTATTAAAACAATTCCCAATGGTTTTAATGTTTTGAAGATATCCAAACGTTGTGCGATTGGAAATTGTGAACATGAAATAAAGTCGGCAGATTCAACCAAGTATTGCGATAAAATTGGATTTTTGGAAAAACGCAAATGTGATGCTGTGACGGACCCTGATTTTTTTGAATCGTATACGGCGTATCCTTGGGGGTATAAATCGGATTCTTCGCCAACGATTTTAATTACGTTTTTGGATGCGCCAACTGTCCCGTCGGATCCCAATCCCCACATTAATGCAGATTTTACATCATCATGTTTTAATGTGAAAAAATCATCGGTATCCAATGATAATTTTGTAACGTCGTCCGTGATTCCAACTGTGAATTCGCGTTTTGAGTTGTTCGACATCAACATGTCAAATACAGCTTTGACGTCTTTGGGACGGAATTCTTTGGATGATAAACCATAGCGTCCGCCATATACGTTGATGTTATTAATTCCGGCTTCGTGTAATGCTGTGATTACATCCAAGTATAATGGTTCGCCAGTGGCCCCTGGTTCCTTGGTCCGATCCAGTACAGCAATTTTTTTAACAGATTTTGGTAATACATTTACAAAATCAGTGGATGGAAATGGACGATACAAATGGATTTTTACCAATCCGGTTTTTGATGGTAATTCTGGTAATGTTTCTTGGACTGTGGATGCGCCAGAACCCATGATAACCAATACATTTTCGGCATGTTCATCGCCGATATATTCAACTAAATTATATTCGCGTCCTGTTAATTCAGCGAATTTTTTCATGTTGTTTTTTACAATTTCAGTGATGTTGTTGTAATATGGATTTGATGCTTCGCGGGCTTGGAAATAAACGTCAGGATTTTGTGCTGTCCCTTTGATATATGGGTTTTCCGGTTTCATGGCACGGGAACGCAATGAAATAATACGTTCCAGAGGTAACATTTTTTCCAAAACAGAATTTTCAATATAATCAATTTTTGCGATTTCATGTGATGTGCGGAACCCATCAAAAAAGTGCAGAAAAGGTACGCGAGATTCCAATGTGGATGCGTGTGCGATTGCGGCCATGTCGTGGGCCTCTTGGACCGTATTGGAACACAACATTGCGAATCCAGTTCCGCGACATGCCATAACGTCAGAATGGTCGCCGAAAATGGATAATGCGTGTGTGGCAACGGTGCGGGCTGCAACATGCATAACAAATGGTGATAATTCGCCCGCGATTTTATACATGTTTGGAATCATTAATAATAGCCCCTGGGACGCTGTAAAAGTCGTGCATAAATTTCCCATTTGCAATGCGCCGTGCAATGTGCCTGCGGCACCTGCTTCGGACTGCATTTCCAGAATGGATGGAATGTTTCCCCAGATATTTTTTTTATGCTGGAATGCCCATTCGTCGGCCAATTCGCCCATCGTGGACGAAGGTGTAATAGGATAAATTGCCGAGAATTCGGAACAACGATATGCAACTTCGGCAGCAGCAAAATTTCCATCAACAATTAATGTTTTTTTTGTCATAGTTTCTGTCTTTTTGTTTGTTGTTATTTTTTGTCTGCGCTTTTGTCGGATTCGTTGGCGCGTTGATCGGATGGTACGATTTTTTTATCGGAATCTTTTTTTTCAGATTTTGATTCTGATTTTTTATCGCCCGATTTATCATCAGATTTTTCAGCAGTTGGTTTTGGTTGCATTACAGACAATGCACGAACCATATCAACCGCACGTTCCAATTGATAATCGGATTTATCATCTTTTTTTTCGTCAGATTTTTCGTTGTTTTTGTCTGATTTATCATCCTCGTTTTTTAATGCATTGATTAAGGTTGCTTCGGAAAAAATGTCGGTTTTCTTTTCCAGAGTTTCAACTTTGGACTGCATTATTTCGACATCAGGTGTAATCCCTTTGCCTTGGATTGATGTGCCGTTTGGTGTATAATAACGTGCAATTGTTAAATGAATTGCTGTGTTATCGCCCAAAACTTTTTGTTGTTGAACCGAACCTTTGCCAAAACTTTGGGTTCCCATTACCAATCCGCGTTTGTTGTCTTGGATTGCGCCGGCAACAATTTCAGATGCAGATGCAGATCCGTGATTGATCAAAACTACAATTGGTTTGCCGTTGGCCATATCGCCGGATTTTGCGTAACTGCGATCAACATCGGTTTTTTTACGTCCGCGGGTTGATACAATTTCCCCAGATTCCAGGAAAGTATCGGAAACGCCGATTGCTGCTTCCAAAAATCCGCCTGGATTGTTACGGACATCAATTACATATCCGATGATTTCTTTTTTGTTCTTTTTGGCGCGGGCATTTAAGTCTTTGATAGCATTGTGTAATTCACGGACAGTTGTTGCACCAAAATCAGAGATTCTAATATAACCAACATTGTCATCTTTTAATTCGAATTTAACGGAATTAACCTTGATCATTGCGCGGGTCAGGGTAATTGTTTTTGGTTCGGCCATGCTTTTCCCGATGATTGTTAATTTGACTTTGGTCCCGGGTTTGCCTTTCATTTTTTTTACGGCTTGGGTTAATGTTAAGCCTTGGACCTGTTCGTTGTCGATGTGTGTAATATAATCGCCTGCGTTTATCCCAGCACGTTGCGCAGGAGAATCGTCCATTGGCGATATAACTTTGATTACGCCACGATCGGCCGTAATTTGTATTCCCAATCCCCCAAATTGACCGGATGTGCGGTCTGTGAAATCATGATAGTCATCTGCATTTAAATAACTGGAATGTGGATCCAATGATTCCAACATGCCGTTAATTGCGGCTTCGATGGCCTTTTTTTCATCAATTTCTTCGACGTAATCAGTGCGGGCCACTTCGAATGCCATGGCGAATTTTTTCATCATTTCGTATATTTGTTCGTCTGACAGATGTTTAATCGGTTCCGGTTTTTCCGCGGCGATGGCCGGGGACATTAATAAAAATAGACATAGTATAAATTTTTTAAACATTTTACCTTCCTCTGGGTTGTCTGTATCTGGTGGCAGGATCAATTGCCTGATTCTTGTATCGTAATTCCAAATATAACTCTGGGTTTGTTGGACCCATCCGCGCAATGGGTTCCCCGCCCAATACCGATTGACCAACCATAACGTCCAAAATTTCCAATCCTGTCAATACGCTATAATAGCCGTTATGATGATCCAAAATCAAGATTTTATTATAGCCTTTGAAATGGTCCGCAAATGCAACTGTTGCATCCGCAGGTGCCGTTACAGTTGCGTTATTTGGTGTTCGGATGTACCAGCCGTCTGATATTAATCCCAGTGCGGATTTATCGCGCCAGCCACGTAACAACATTCCAAGTACTGGCGAATCCATTGTGGCGCCACCGCCGGATGGAGGGCGGTATGTTTTTGCTTTGGGCGTTGCTTCGACCAGGTCCGTCAATGATTTTGCCCGTTCCGCCAGGGCGCGCAGTTTTTTTTGTAATTCTTGCTGTTCGGACAGCAGGCTCTTATTTTGTTTGCGTCGATCGGACATTAATTTTTCCAAATCCGATTGTTGAGATTTGTATTTAACCATGGTTTTGCCCAATTTTTCTCGTTCAGTTCCGATTTGTTTTTGAACGGAATTTAATTCAGCCAGTTGTTTTTCATATTCTGTTATTTGATTGGAAAATTGTTCAGACATTGTGCGCAATAATTCGGATGCATGTACCGTGTCGTCCATTTCGGATGCGTGTGCTGTTAATGCAATGGACCCAGGAGTATGCGACATGTGCAATAATGACGCCACAGCAAAAGACATTTCGGATTGATGTGCGCCCAATTTTGCACGTAATCGATCACGTTCGTTGGTTAATTTTGATAGTTTTGTGTCCAATTGACTCTTTTCTGATTCCAAGCCCTTCATTTTTTTTGCCGAAGTTACCAATTCTGATTTGGTTTTATTCATGGATTTTGCCAATTCAGAAGATTGTTTTTCCAAAGCACGTTGGCGGGATTCCGCAGTCCGTATGTCCGATTGGATTTTTCCCAATTCTGAATCGCTTGCTGCATACAGTGGCAATGAAATCATTATTAAAAATAGGTAAATTATTTTTTTCATGCGTGATTTATAGCACATATTTTTTTATCGCGCAAGTGGTGTATAAAGTGCTTTACATCCCAAATTATTATGGTTAAATAGCGGTATGAGATTAAGCCCGCAACGCTTTGCCGTATTACAGATGGAACCTTTGATGGTGTTTTTAACATTAATGCAGAGGCGAGGGTATTCAGTATATTTTGTTGGCGGGGTTGTTAGGGATGCATTATTGGGTTTGGATACCCAGGATGTTGATATTTCAACTGATGCACCGATGGATGTTGTGTATGATGCATTACGGCGTCGTTCTGGATATCCGGGATCTCCGTTTGCAGGCGTGCAGCAGGATAAACGTTATGGTGTTGTGTCATTTATTTTTTATCATGGGTTTGATAAAATTTATGTTCAGATTGCTCCGTTCCGTCGCGATGTTAAAAATTATGGGCGTCATGCGGATATTAAATTGACACATGATTGGAAATTGGATGCTCGTCGTCGGGATTTTACAATTAATGCGTTGTATGTTGATTTGAATGGAACATTACATGATGATGTTCGTGGATTGGATGATTTGTGGACTGGGCGAATTAAGTTTATTGGTTTGCCATTTTTTAGAATTCGCGAAGATTATTTGCGAATTTTGCGCATGTATCGTTTTTGGGGTAGGTATGGTCGTGTTGGTTTGACTGGATTTTCACGGTTATGTTGTCGATTGTTTAAAAATAAATTAAAGACTGTATCGAACGAAAGAATTCGTGCTGAAATGTTTAAAATATTAATGACAAAACGAGCAACGGACGTTATTTCAATTTTGAATCGTGATGGATTGTCACGGATTTTGTTTGGCGGGAATGTTGACCCAGTTTTATTTTCACGCGTTGTCCACAGTGGAGCCAGCGTATTATTACGTTTGTACGTTTGCTGTGCAGGGCGTATTCCAAATTTAATAAGATTTGTTTTAACGCGGGATGAAAAAAAGTATTACAACAATTTGCGCAAATGTTTATACGATGTAACATCAACAAATCGTGCGCGTTTATTTTTATATGGACGTGATGTTTGCATGGATTGGGCAATTTTGCGTGGACGCAAAATGGATTTTTCGATGGAGGATCCAGATTTTACACCAATTCGTTCGTATTATATTCAAAAATGGTATGATATGGGCCGCGATGTTTCAACATTTGGGACAAAAATAGATCAAATTTTGCAAATTTGGTTACAATCTGATACACTGTATACAGTCGAAGAAATTGATAAAATATTAAAGGATTATGAATGATTAAAACTTATTCTGGTTTCGTTGCTATTATTGGCCCGACGAATGCTGGTAAATCTACGTTTTTGAATTTGGTTATTGGACAAAAGGCTGCGATCGTTTCGCACAAAGTTCAAACAACACGTACGCAAATTCGTGCTGTGAAAATGGTTGGTGATAAACAGCTGGTGTTTATTGATACGCCTGGTATTTTTAAACCGGAACGACGCTTGGATCGTGCGATGGTTGATGCGGCGTATGGATCAATATTACAGGCTGATGCTGTGTTGTTAATGGTTGATGCAACGCACGGAATTACCCAGACAATTAAAAATATTTTAAAACGTATTTCAGATCATCCGAATTTGTTTGTTGCATTAAACAAGGTGGATGCTGTGAACAAGGCGGATTTGTTGCCTCTGGCCCAATCGTTGATGGAAATGGCAAATTTTAAAGAAGTGTTTATGATTTCTGCATTAAAGAAAACAGGGGTTGATGCTGTATTAAAAAAGTTGGCCGATGTTATGCCTGAATCCCCATATTTATTTGACCCGGAAACTGCGGTTGATGTGCCTGAAAAATTATATGCTGCGGAAATTACTCGCGAAAAAATTTATAAATTTATTCACCAAGAATTGCCATATCATATTCACGTTATGACGGATCAAATCAAAGACACAGAAGAAGGTGTTGTTGAGATTGATCAAACAATTTTTGTCCCGAAAGATTCGTATAAAAAAATTGTTGTTGGAACACGAGGCGAGAGTTTGAAGCGTATTGGAATGGCCGCCCGTTTAGAATTGCAAAAAGAATGGGGCCAGGGCGTTCGACTGAAACTGTTTGTAAAAGTTGACCCGAAGTGGGAAGAGAGGGCGGAATTTTATGAAGATAGTGGCCTTAAATTCGCATAATTTATATAATTTACATGAAAATGCGCGCCTCTAAACAAGTTTATTGTTTTTCAAAACCCTTATGTATGTTTGTATACACCGCGGGTCTTGAAAAACAATAAATTCTTTACAATCATCGCATTTTGATGCAAATTTAGGAAAAACAAAAGTCTGGAAAATATATGAAAGTTTGTGAGTTTGATTTTAAATTACCCGAAGAATTAATTGCATCGCAACCGTTGGAAAAACGCGATGCGTCGCGTATGTTGGTTGTGCCGGAAATGAATAACCGCCACGTTTGGGACATTTTGGAATATTTAAAGCCTGGTGATATTATGGTTTTGAATAATTCACGCGTATTGCCGTCCCGATTTATTGTAACGGATGTGATGGGTCGCGATTATGAAATGACGTTGCATACGATGGATGCGGGCAATATTTGGTTCGGAATGTGTTTAAAGAGTCGTCGCATTAAAATTGGTGACGAATTAACATTGATTGATGGTACGAAAATTTTGGTTTTGGATAAATCGGATGAAAGCGGATTAAAATTACAATTTTTGGTGGACGATAATTCCATCGTTGATGTCTTAAATCGTGTTGGCGAAATGCCGTTGCCTCCATATATGAAACGTCGTGCCGATAAATCCGACAATGAACGCTATCAAACCGTATATTCAAAACCCGTTGGATCGATGGCTGCGCCCACTGCGGGGTTGCATATTACAAACAAATTATTGGATGCGATTAAATCGCGCGGAGTTAAAATTGTTGAAATAACATTGCATGTTGGTGCCGGAACATTTTTGCCGGTCAAGGTTGATGATACAAATGATCATAAAATGCATTCGGAATATGGTGAAATAACGACGAATCAAGCCGCGGAAATTAATAATGCACGTGCAAATGGAGGCCGCGTGATTGCGATTGGCACAACATCGTTGCGGTTGCTGGAAAGCGCATCGCGTGATGGTCGTGTTCATGAATTTTTTGATAAAACATCGATTTTTATTACGCCGGGTTATAAATTTCAAGCGGTTGATATTTTGTTAACCAATTTTCATTTGCCGTGTTCTACGTTATTCATGTTGGTATCTGCGTTTGCTGGATTGGAAAATATGAAGGCCGCGTATCAACATGCAATTGACGAAAAATATCGTTTTTATTCGTACGGCGATTGCTGTTTGTTATTTAGAAATTAAAAGAGGTTTAAAATGAAGTTTGTGCCAACATTACATAAATTATCAAATGGGGTTACGATTATACTTGATTCGATGGATTTGGAAACAACCAGTGTCAAGGTTAGCTTTTTTACAGGATCCAGGGATGAAAAAATAAATGAGAAAGGTTTAACCCATTTTTGCGAACATATGTTGTGCAAAGGAACCACCAGGTTCCCAACAAAAAAAATAATAGATGATTATTTCGAATATCATTCAGGTTCCACAAATGCAAGCACAGGGAATTCTGGTTTGAGTTTTTATGGTAGAATTTTAGCCGAAAACGTGAATATATTGGTGGATTTTTTGGGAGATCAGATACAAAATTCATTATTTTTGCAAGAAAAAATAGAAATTGAACGAGGTGTAATTTCAGATGAATTAAGGCGTAGTTTGGATAACGAGGGCAGGCAATTATCAAATTTTATGTCGGAAACCTTGTTTAATGGAGCATTGGGTTCATCTTTGGGCGGGACATTGGGTAATTTTGAGAACATTGAAAGTTTTACCAGAGACCAGATGTTGGAATTTTTGTCACTGCGTTTGTCTGCTAAAAATTGCATAATTGGGATATCTGGAAAAATCCATGACGAGACGGAACTCTTGAAATGTTTGGAAAAAACGTTTGGATGGTTGCCATCGATAGAAGTGTCAGAAAATTCAGATATAAATTATATTCCAGCAATTGCTCATAATTCAAAGCCTGATAAAAACAATATTAAATTAAGGATTTTATTTCCTGAAATTTGGGATCAAAAATTTGAAAACAGATATAAAAGAATGTCGGTTTCAAAATTTGAAAGATTTATGGGTAAAAAAATGTATGAAGTTCTGCGCCATGAAAACGGATTGGTTTACGGGTTTGGCTTGACCGACGTTGGAAATGAAAAATTTTGTTTGAATGGATTTGCAACAGAAACGTCGGTTAAAAATATAGAGAAAGCGGTTTCGTTGATTGCAAAAAATGCTTTTAAAATTTATAATGAAAACGAAATAACAGATGAAGATCTGGATCGTTTTTTTCGTAAAAACAGGCTGGGCAATGCAGATTGGCTAGAGTCTGCAACCAGCAGATGCGACAGGTTAACAGGGTTTCATAGAAATTATGGTTTGTTGTATGATTTTTATAACGTTGTCGAAATGTCTAAATCCATACGTCGGGATGAAGTTATTGAAAATTCCCGTGGTTATTTTGATGGAGATATTTCAATAATAACCCAGGGTGCCGATTTTGAGGTGGATTTAAAATCTGTGTGGCAAGAAAATTTTAAATAAAGGAAAACTTTGTGGCATTGAAATATAAATTATTAAAAGCATCGAAAAATTCCATGGCGCGGCGTGGGGTGTTGTCAACCGCGCACGGGGATGTTCAGACACCAACATTTATGGTGGTTGGGACTGCCGGTACGGTCAAGGCGCAAACAACGGATATGGTTCGTAATACTGGATGCCAAGTAATTTTGGGCAACACATATCATTTGATGTTGCGACCTGGTGGCGATTTGGTTGAACAGATGGGAGGATTGCATAAATTTAGCGGATGGGATGGACCAATTTTAACAGATAGTGGCGGATTCCAGGTAATGTCTTTGTCCACATTAACCAAAATGACGGAAGAGGGTGTACATTTCACATCACATATTGATGGCGGGGTTAAACATTTTTTAACGCCAGAAAAATCAGTTCAAATTCAACATCAATTGGATTCAAATATTACCATGGTGTTGGATGAATGTTTACATTTGCCCGCGCCGCGTGATCGTGTTGAAAAAAATGTTGATATGGTAACTCGTTGGGCAAAACGTTCACGCGATGCATTTATTGATCGTGATGGTTATGGAATTTTTGGAATTGTTCAGGGGGCTGATTTTTTGGACCTGCGCACAAAATCTGCAAATGAATTGGTTGAATTAAATTTTGATGGGTATGCTGTTGGTGGTTTGGCCGTTGGAGAACCCCAAAACGTTATGTTTAATGTATTATCGCATACAACGCCGTTGTTGCCATTTGATAAACCGCGTTATTTAATGGGCGTTGGAACGCCTCTGGATATATTGGGTGCGGTTGAACGCGGAATTGATATGTTTGATTGTGTTATGCCAACGCGCGCAGGTCGCACAGCCCAGGCATTTATTTGGGACGGCACGTTAAATATGCGAAATGCAAAACATAAATTGGATGATGCGCCAATTGATTCAAATTGTAAATGTATTGCGTGTTCACGGGGATTGTCGCGTGCGTACATTCATCATTTAATCAAGGCAGATGAAATATTGGGTGCGATGTTATTGACCAATCATAATATTCAATTTTATCAGGATTTAATGAACGACATTCGTAATGCGATTGAAAATGATGAATTTGAAAAGTTCAAGGATGGCTTTATAAAGCGTTATACCGCTGAATAAAAAATCCTGTCGAAAGACAGGATTTTTTATTCAGCATTATTAAATTATGGTTGTTGCGGTGTGAACATTTTATTAAATAAACGTTCGTTTGTGTGTACTGGATATTGGCGGGCCAAGAATCCAGTATAATCATCAATCAACATTTTTGAAATCATGTTGGATGATTCGGATTTAATGCTTTTCATTTTTTCCGTATCAATGGTTGGTTTGACTTGTTCTATTACATGAACAAGGTGGAATGCACGGTTGCCCTGGGCCAATACGGTTTTTCCGGGTTTGGTTGCGAATGTTGTTGTAACCACTTCGGATGGGAAAATTGATGTGGATGTGCGTGTAACGCGGCTGCCCATTTGGTATGATGATACGCTGGAAGCGCCAGCGGCTTCTTTGAAAGATTTGCCCTGTTTGATATTGGACAACATATCGTTTGCGCGGGCGTATGCCAATTTTTCTTTTTGTTTTTCAATCCATGTTGTTTTTAAACTTTCTTTTACCTTTTCAAATGGAGTTGCGCGGGCAGTATCGATTTGATCAACGCGTACAATTAAAAAACCAGAATTTATTTCCATTAATGGGCTTTCGATACCGCTCTCCATTGTAAATATGGAATTAATCATGGTGTCGTTTAAAATGGGATCATTGATAGTTTTCCCATTGATGTCTTTGTGTTGAATTGTCATTGGTTCGCGCGAAACATATGTTGCTTTGAATTTCTCAGCAACTGATTTCATTGGTTCGCCACTGATGATTGCGTCTTCGACCTTTTGTGCGCGGGCGTAACCGTTGTCGTATGAGTCCGGATTTTTCATATCTTTGACAGGAACCAAGATGTATGAAATTTTGCGATATTCGGGCATCATTGGTTTTTCGATTGCATATAATTTTTTTAAATCTGATTCAGTTGGAGTTTCAGATATTTTGAAATCATCATATTTAATTACGCTGTAATCAATACGGCGTTCGTGGTAACGATTATTGTAAACCCCGGCCGAGAAAAAGTTTGGAACAATTGATGATTCAACCAATCCAACCAGTACCAATTCCCGCAAATATTGGCGACGGAGTGTGTTTGCAAATTGGTCTTCGGTCATTTGATTTGAATATAAAATTGCGTCGAATTTTTCAGTGCTGAAAAATCCGTTTTCCTGGAATTCTGGGGCATTTTTAATGATGGATGCGATATATTGATTCGATACGGTTAATTTCAAATCAATTGCGCGTTGTTCCAGTAATAGGCGTGATACCAAATTTGATAATACTTGTTCCGCAAAGTAAAGACGGGCGGTTGGATCTGTGTAAATTTCTTTGCTCATCGCTTTGGACATTTGGGCCAATTGACGGTTCATTTCACGGTCAAATTCAGTAATTTTAACCGATTGGTCACCGACCGTTACAACAGAATCGTCCATGCGGTTTTCACCAAAAATCCAAGATGCAACACCCCAGCCAACAAATGAAAAAATTAATACGCCCATTAATATTTTGGCCCACAGTTTATCCGAAGCATTACGTAGTGTTTCCAACATTTCAAATCCTTTTGGTTTTCAAGTATGTTTGTTATAGCAAAAATCAGTTGCGTAAACAAGCAAAAAATGCAATGATTTGTTGGTTAAAACCAAGGGATGAAAATATGAAAAAATTAATAGTTGGTAATTGGAAAATGAATGGAAGCGCGGCTTTGTTGCACGATATGATTATGGGATTGGTGGATTTTAATGTAAAAAATGTGGATGTAGTTATTTGTCCGCCATATCCGTATATTACAATGGCTGCGGCGATGATGTGTGCGGATAAAATTTCAGTTGGGGCCCAGGATTGTTCAATTCATGAATCTGGTGCATATACTGGCGAAGTGTCGGTTGAAATGTTGCGCGATTGTGGCGCCAAATATGTGATTGTTGGGCATTCAGAACGTCGCCAATATCATAATGAAACAAATGAAATGGTAAAACAAAAGGCTATGTTGGTATTTGCATCTGGCATGACACCGATTATTTGTGTTGGAGAAACGCAATCCGAAAAAGAGTCCGGGCAAACGTTATCAGTTATTGAAAAACAAGTTCGTGAATCTGTATTTGTCGCGCCGGGCGTTGTTGTCGCATATGAACCGATTTGGGCGATTGGTACGGGATTGGTCGCGACGGTTGATGACGTGAAAACAGTTCATGCACATATTGCGACCGTGTTGGGTTCAATGGGATTGTCGGATACCAAAATTTTATATGGTGGTTCGGTCAAGGGATCAAACGCGAGTGAGATTTTGGAAACAGAAAATGTTCAAGGAGTGTTGGTTGGCGGAGCTTCGTTGAGGATTGATGATTTTGTACCGATAATAGATGCAGTAAAATAAATTAAAAACCCGGAATTATCCGGGTTTTTTTATCGGTTTTTTTTGTGTTTGGACAAATATTTATCAAGTCGTTCATAGTATTTTAACACTTCATACAAATCGACAACCATTTCACCGGTTTCATTATAAATTTTCATTGTATAGCTGAAGCTATTATTGCGAATTTTTTTATCAGTAAATGGTTTGAAATCAATAAATTCATACTCGATTAAATTTGAAAATATCAATAAATCGCGGTAAAAAATTGCAATTCGTTCATCGGATGTGTTTTTGCCAAAATATGTTACAAAACGGAAAGGGTAAGATTTGTGAATTATTTCATACAGTTGATTTATTTCAGTTGTGTCATTTGCATCGTATTCCATGCCTAGATTTCTATAATCAGATATGTCGTAATTTTTATACAGGATGGTATAATATGCGTCCGTCATTTTGCGCTTGATTTTTGCTGTTTTTTTAATTTCGCGTTTGGATGACGTTTGCGCATTTGCAAAATTGCCAGCTGTAAGTGCAGATGCCAATAATATTAAAAAGAATAATTTTTTGGTTTTCATTTGATAAGCCTGGGTTTATGGACAAGGTTATCTGTTTATTTATATTTGTCAAGCAATTCTTGTAATAAAAACTCGCCCGTCGGCGAGTCGTTTAAAATTCAGTGAGGTTTTGATTCTATTAGGACATTTTTTCAATTCGGCGGATGCGGCGTTCAATTGCGTCAAATTCAGATGTTAAAAATTCTTGGGTGCAAATTAATGCGTTTTCAGGGTCTATGTCATCTGCTCCGAATACAATAACGTTGATGTCGTCATGATATCTGTCGTTGTGAGCCTGGTCCGGGGTGTCGCAACGAGATGCACGAATGTGGCGATAACGGTTGGCTGCAATTAACATGCCGGCACCGGTGCCGCAGATTAAAATTCCACGTGCGTTTGTATCGCCCAGCATTGCGTTTGCCAATATGTTTGCAATGTCTGAATAATCAACCATTTCGTTTGGGTTGTCGGTTCCTAAATCTATTGGGGATACACCGCGTTGATCCAACATTTCACGCAAATAGTGTTTTAATCCAACGCCTCGGTGGTCAGATGCAATATACAATTTTGAAATATTGTTGTTCGATACAGAATATTCGGAATTATTTTTACAGCCGCATTCATGGTTTCCGCAACAATGGTCGTGTTTGCATTGGTGTGTCATGTTTATTTCCTTTTGGCTGGTTGTTTTGTTTGTGTTAAATCTTTTGGCGTTTTGGTTGTGCGTTTAATTAAGCGACATTCCAAATTTTCGTTATTGATGATATTCAATTTGAAATAGTGCAGGTCACCAGAAATTGATGCGCCTGGGAAAATTGTTGCTTCTTCGACAGTTGCAGGACCATCAACGGTTCCGTGTAAAAATAAGTGTTTCGCAATGATTTTGCCGTGAACCAATCCAGTTTTTCCAATAATTACAGTGTCGGCCACGATATTGCCATCAACTATGCCGTGAACCTGTAATATGTGTTGGTTGTGGATTTCCCCGATCATACGTGTGCCAGCGCCCAAAATAGTTGGTGTTGATTTTTCTGTTGGCTTTTTAAAGAAAGAAATCATAATCGTGCCCCTGTTTAGAAATCAATTTGTTTTGCTTTGATAAAGGTGTATGGGTTAAATGGTTGCCCATTATAACGAATTTCATAGTGTAAATGTGGCCCTGTTGAGCGTCCGGAGCTGCCGCCCAGTCCGATTACGTCCTTGGGTTCTATGAAGTCCCCTTTTTTGACGCGAATTTCTTGTAAGTGAGCGTATAGGGTGGTAAAGCCCATTCCGTGTTCAATTTCGACAGAGTTCCCGTAACCGGAGCGCCAGCCAGATTGAGTTACGCGACCCGGGGCAACGGCATATAATGGCGTTCCAATTTCCCCAGCAAAATCAATTCCGCGGTGCATTGTTGGCGTTCCATTAAACGGATCATCGCGTCCGCCAAATTGTGATGTTATGTACGGGTTTTTAACTGGGTTCCCAACAGGTAACATAGTTTTGGTTCGGGATAGCCCCTCCCACAAATTGATCTGTTTTGCCAATTCCAGATATTTAGGATCGATGTTTTTCATTTTTGAATAATCCAATGGGGTGAATGTTCCGCCCAAATACGGCAGATCAGCGCGTTGTGCACGTTCTGCCAATGCGTTTTGGTTTAATCCTAATGATGTCAGGGTCCCAGAAATTTTGCGCAAATCTTTGTCCAGGTTATCAATGTTGTTTTTTGCAAGATTTGATACCTTGTCAATCAATCGAGTTTGGGCGTCATGAATTGTGGTCATTGATTGTTCTAATTCGGAATTGCGTTGCGATAATTGGCGGTTTTCTTCGCGGGTTAATTGAACCTCCATCGATAATTCAGATTGCTTTAAGTAATCTGGGGCATAATTATTGTCGGTATAAATGTTTGAAATCTTGGTTTGCAAATAGTCCAATTCGCCCCACCATTGCAAACGTTGTTTTAACATTGAATCTATCGTTGCGTTGCCAACCTTGTTTTGTTTTAAAATTTGTTCGTCAAATGTTGTTAATTGACGGTGCAGATCAACGAATTTCTTTTGAAAAATAACCAAGTCGGCCATTTGTTGTGCGTGAAAAGTGCGTTCCATATCAAGTTCGCGCGTTTTTTGTTCCAGCATTGGACGGTGATACACAAATACGTATGTTGACCATAATGCCCAGATTCCCAATATGGCCTTGGTCGTGGCCTTGAGAAAACGAACGCGAGACGACTGTTGATAAAAATCAACGTTTCCATTTTGAATAATTGTGATGGTGCGTTCCGGCCATATGCGTTTGACCAATTGCCAAATTTTATGGAACGGGGATGCCAATACGGATTTCCACGAAGAATGGTTTTTAAAATGTTGCATAGGCGGGATAGTAGAATATTTATAACGTGATGTAAAGTGTTTTTTGTACTTGTGTGAAATCCGACGTTTATGATATAATGCCGATATCAAGGGAAGGAAATTTGAAAAAAACGGCTGCTTTTTTGTCTGTTTTGATGTTGCCATTCGCCGCAGCCGCGCGTGAGGGTACGCCTTCGTATTATCAGTCTGGCTATGGGATTCCGGAAAATTCAAATCAGGTTTATGTGGGCAATCGGTCGTCTGATGTTGTTGTGGGACAGCGTGTTAATACTGTTTCGACACCAAACCCGGCAGGAAATGTAAAGCCGTATACAATGACCCCGAATGGAGTGGATGCGCCATCAGATGATTTTGAATTGAATTTAACTGTTGGTCGTAAATTTGCAGATTTTGAATTTAAAACAGGTGTTAATTCCATTTTGGAATGGGACGATATGATTTTTAATGAAATTGGCGTTTCTGGGCGTGCTGATTTTACGTTATTTGGTTCGGATGCTTATGTTTTTGCCGATTATCGCCACGGATTTTATGAATCTGGTGGTTATTCAATGGACTATGACTTGGAGGCTTTTTACAGCAGTGCTTCGAATGAGGGGATATTTACTGTCAGTATCGGCGACCAAGATGGTAAAACAGATTATTTTCGTTTGGGATTGGGCGGGCGTCATGTTTGGAATGCTGGCGGTTGGAAGTTTTCTCCGTCCTTTGGTTATGAAATATTCAAGCATGATTTGGAAATGTTTGATCATAGATATCCAAATCCAGCAACATATATCCCAGCTTTGTCGCCAAATGGTGAATATATTTTTGGCAATGGTAATTCGGATGGATTTATTACTGTGCCCCAGGGTTCTTCTATTCCGGCTGGATATTATCAGGTTTGTTTAGGCCCGGAAGATTTGCAATTAATAAATGTTAATGGTGATGGAACAATATCAGGGGCTGGTTTGCCGACTGGATTGCCAGGGGACCCAAGCGTTTGGGGCGTTCCATTTGGTGAATGTGTGATTTTGGGTGCCGATGGTGAAATTATGGTGCCGGGAACAACGCATAAATATAATACGACTTGGTCCGGATTTTTTATCGGGATGGAGGTTGAAAAACAATTAACATATGTTGACCATCTGCGTTTTTATGCCCAGATTGGTATGCCATATTATTCGTCCGAGGGTATTTGGCCGAATCGTACCGATTGGCAACAAGATCCAAGTTTTGTAGACGAAGGTTCAAATGGTGGTTTAAGTTACGCGTTCGAAGCCGAATATAGTTACCGCATATCTGATAATTGGTCATTATCATTAAAAGGAAACATGGATTATTACAAAATTGGTAAAATTGGCGGTGAATTATATGTTGCCGGCGGTGATTATTTTGTAATTGATGAAAATGGTCAATATTTGGACGAAGATGATGATGGTTTACCAGATACAGTTCATGTTGCCGAGCAAACTGAAAAAATTGAAGATGCTTTAAAATCGGCTGTGTGGCAGTCGTTTGGGATACATTTGGGCGTCAAAGCCGTCTTTTGATAAATCAATGAAAACGCAGCATAAGCCCACTCAAAATAAATAAGATTTATTTTGGGATCCGGGGTGGTGCGTTTCTGGCTTTTTGCGCGGGTTACATATGTTCATATATGCTCTGCCGCGTCAGAAAACGGCGAAGCCACAACCAACTACTACATTTTGATTGATTTAAAAAACATATATATCCCACACGCCGTATCAAGCAACGCTTGGGCTAATCAAGATTTGTTGTGTTTATTTGTCCAGGCCCAGTATTTGTTTAATTTTGGTTTGGATTTTTGCTTTTTTATCAAAATGCTTTTTACTGATATTATAAAGGTGCAGAATATTTTTGTATTTGCTTTCCAGTTCGGCGGCTAATTCCAATTGGGATAGTTCTGATTTTGATAATTTTTGCCTTGATACAACAATTTCCATAAGTTTTAATGCCCCAATTCCAGGCTTTTTATATGAAATTGAAAGTGGGCGACACATCGTTTTTTCAATGATTATTAAATTAGATATTTTGAATAATCCTGGATCGTTTTTGACTAGTTCTGTTAACGTGTCCATTACTGGTTGGTGGATATCGGCCGGGATTCGGTCACAATTATGCATATATTCAAGCAGATCTATGATGTTTCGGTCTGAATATTTATCAATATTGTATTTTAATTGGGATAATAATACTTTTGGATAATTCAACATTAAAATCAAAGGGAAACTTTCCCATTCATTGCAATATTTGCAAGCCATTTCGCGTAATCCTGGAATTGCGGAAATATTTTCATATTCGTGCATGTTTTCACGAATATCGCGAGCAGATTTTTGCCCGGACAGCATTTGATGGAATATGTTTGATAATTCATCATTAATTATTTTAGATATTTTGGCGTTGCATTCGTTTAATGCCATTTTGCAGGCTGTTTCGTCCAATTCTATATTGTTGTTCAGTTTATCAATTAATTCCAATGTTTGGGCCGCATTGTATGTTTTTAAATTTTTTCGGATAGCAGCAACGTAATCATTAATCAAGCCCGAGCGATAGTTTTCATAAGCCTGTTCAGGATTTTTGTTTGCGCGTAAGTTTTCTAGTTGTTTGGACATGTTTTTCCCCTGAGATTGTTGTTTTCTGGGGGTATTATAGTTTAAAAATATTATCTGTCAAGTTTTTATTAAAACATTTAATAATAAAAATCTTGTATTTTGGTTTCCATGGTGGTAACATTTTTCTGATTGTAAATTTAATACAGAGTATTTTGGGGATGATAACTATCTTTTCTCTTTTACTGTTCTGTTCCGCCGTTGGTATAATTGCGCGGAAACGTCGTGGGAATTTTTGCCTGCGCTATTTGAATTTGGACTCTGATTTATTAATTTATGATGAAAAAATAATTGAATGTCATGAAATAAAAGGATTTTACAATGGCAAAACAAATATATGTCGATGCCGTCCATGCCGAAGAAACACGGGTGGTGGTGGTCGAAAACAAGCGTGTTTCAGACTTTGACGTTGAAACAACTACAAAACCACAAATCAAAGGAAACATTTACCTGGCCAAAGTAATCAGGGTTGAACCATCATTACAGGCTGCGTTTGTGGATTATGGAACTGGGAAAAATGGCTTTTTGCCTTTTTCTGAAATTCATCCGGATTATTACCAAATTCCAGTGGATGCTCGCAAAAAATTAATGGAATTGGCGCATGCTAATATGGCCGAAGACACAGACGACGAAGATGGCGATGTTGCCGATTACAACGATACAGATGCTGGTGAAGACAACAAAGAATTTTTAAGAAAATTACGTGAATTCAAAATCCAAGACGTTATTAAACCAAAACAAATTTTATTGGTCCAGGGCGTCAAGGAAGAACGCGGGCAAAAGGGCGCGTCTTTGACAACTTATTTGTCGTTGGCCGGTCGGTTTGCGGTTTTAATGCCAAATTCCAGAAAACGAAACAGTTATGGAGTTTCTAAAAAAATTGGCGATCGCGAAGAACGCGACAGATTGCGCGAAGTTTTACGTGAATTAAAAATTCCAGTTGGAATGACGGTTGTGTTGCGCACTGCATCTGCTGGTATGAAAAAGGTCGAAATTAAAAAAGATTATGATTATTTAACATCGTTATGGAACGATATTCGCAAAACAACGTTGGAATCTGTGGCGCCTGCGACAATTCATACCGAAGATTCGTTGTTACGTCGTGTTGTTCGTGATTTTTTGTTGGACAAGGACGATGTTTTAACGATCCAAGGCCACACAGGGGCAGAAGTTGCGATGAATTATTATCGTCAAATGCACGGCAAAATATCCAAGAAAAATATCGTTGAATATATGGGGGATACTCCGTTATTTATTCATGCCGATGTAGAACAACAATTGGAAGGGTTGCACAGACCCGAAGTTCAATTGCCATCTGGCGGTTCGATTGTTTTAAATCAAACCGAAGCCATGGTTACAATTGATGTTAATTCCAGCCGCGCAATCAAAGAAAAAGGTATTGAAGAAACTGCGTTAAATACCAATTTGGAAGCCGCCGAGGAAATTGCCCGCCAATTACGTTTGCGTGACTTGGCAGGTATCGTTGCCGTGGATTTTATCGATATGGACGAAGAAAAAAATAATAATCGGGTCGAGCAAAAAATGCGCGAAGTATTAAAACGTGATCGCGCCCGTATTCAGGTAGGGCGTATTAATAATTTTGGTGTTTTGATGTTGTCGCGTCAACGTTTGCGTTCCAGCTTTATTGAATCATCGTATGTAACATGTCCGTATTGTTCGGGGACTGGGGTTGTCCCATCAGTTCAAACTGCGTCCGTTATTTTAATGCGTCATTTACAGGAAAAATTAATGGCAAAACCAGCCGAACGCATGATTGTTTCTGTGCCGTCCGACGTTGCAATGTATGTATTGAATCAAAAACGCGCAGATTTGCAATCATTACAAGATCAATACAACACTGATATTGTTATATTGGCAGATGATTCGTTAATGCATATTAATCAATATCAAATTCAGCGTGTTGGTGTCGAGATAAAAGCCGAAGAACAATTAAAAACCCATCAGCCGGTTACAAATGTTCGTAAGCGCGATCCTCAGCATCAACAGGTCAAAAAGGTTGTTTCTGAAACTCCGACTCGTCGTGAAAAGCCTGTGAAGAGGGGAAATAATCACAATGGCAATAATAAACAAAACAAGCCCAAGGAAAGCCTGTGGGAAAAAATTATCGGATCATAATTGCGATAATCATGTGTTTGATTGGGACCCCTGTGTATGCAGGGGTTTCAGCAATTTCTGATACCGAGGTTGAATCTGTATTATCATCTCTGATTGATCCGTTGGCGCGTGCTGGTAAATTGGCCGACGGACGAATTCGTTTGCACGTTTTGTCGTCGGATCAATTTAATGCTTTTGTTGCATCGGGCGAAGACGTTTATGTTTATACAGGGTTGGTTATTGATTTAAAGGATCCAAATGAATTTCAGGGCGTTGTTGCCCATGAAATGGGACATATGTTGGGTGGTCATTATTCATTAATGATGACGCGTATGCAACGTGAAATGGCTGGGGCATTAATTATGCAAACATTGGGTGTTGCGATGATGATTGCTGGTGGTCAGTCGTCCCAGGCGGGCGTTGGTATGATTGCAGGCAGTATGGGTGTTACGCAACAAAATATATTATCTTTTTCCAGAAACGAAGAAAGATTGGCAGATAATGCGGGGCTGGAATTATTGAAAAAGGCAGGATTGCCGTATTCCGGTTTTTTAAATGTTTTAACAAAAACTGGAAACGATCAGCTGGCTATGGAAAATCGTGTTAACCCAAACATTTTGTCGCATCCGACAACGTCCGAACGTATTCGCAATGTTCGCGATTGGATTGATCATAATAAATATGATTCAAAACCGTTGTCTGCGAATACTGTGTTGGCGTATTCCAGGGTTCGTGCAAAACTGGCCGGATACTTGTTGGGTTCTGATATGGTTTCCTATATGTATCCAAAAAATGACAACAGTGTTGCGGCGCAATATGCCCGAGCGATTTTATTAATGCGACAAAATGAATGGAGCGTGGCCAAAAAAATGACCGAGGCATTAATTGAAAAATATCCGAATGATCCTTATTTTAATGAATTATTGGGTGATATTTTATATCAAACGGGTGATTATGATGGTGCTATTAAAACATATAAAAAATCCTTGGCATTGTTACCAAAATCTGTTTCATCTTATCAGATTGAATTGGCGTTGGCCTTGGCTTTGGCGGGTCGTGGAAATACGAATGATGTTGCTGCGGCCAAAGAATCTGCGAAAAAAGTTTTAATTCAAAATCAAAATGTTCCATTGGCATATTGGGTTTTAGGGGTAACATACCAATTAGAGCGTGACGAAGGACGTTATGCGTGGGCAATGGCAGAATATTATGCATTAAAACAGGATAAGAAAAAAGCCCGAGATTATGCAGAAAGTGCGGTTAAAAAATTACCCAAGGGTTCGGCCGAAGCAATAAAATCCCGCGATATTTTGGAAATAAAAACAAGATAAAAATCACACAAAATTTGCTTGATTATCAGTATATATTTCGCTATGATTTCGTCGTTCACTTAACGAAAGGAGAAAACTGATGTTATGGACAATTTTGATAATCGTTGCTGCTGTTGTTTTATATGCCGCTGCCGGTATGTTGACTCGCGATAACGATTCGAAAAGAAAGGAAAAATCATCCAAAATCATGTGTTCATTGAAGAAAGTTGTTAAACTGACTTCTATTGTATTATTGGTTTGGGGTGTTAATCGTACTGGACTTGGGACCCATTCATATTTGGTAAGCCAAAATCCAGAAGTGTTGCAAGAAATGGTTGAAAGCATGAAAGCGCGTCAATCAATGATGCAATCCAAAGAAATCCGCAAATACGTTGTTGATAAACAAGCAGAATTGATGAAAAATGCTCCAATTATGGGTAACGTCAATGGCAAAAAAACAATTTATTTGTTTGCGGCTCATTCTTGTCATTACTGCCAACAAGTTCATCATGAATTGGAACGCGTAGTAAACGAAGACAAAGACGTTCGTGTTGTTTTGAAACAATTTTCAATCCATGGTCCTTTGTCTGATTCTGCTGCTAGGGCCACGATTGCTGCGAAATTGCAAAGCAATGACAAAGCAGTTGAATTGGATCGTTTGTTGATGGAAAAACCATACTGGCCACAAGATATGAAGAACCAAGACCCACAAGCTGTTGCGAAAACTGTTCGTGCAAACGTAATGGAATTGGCAAAAAAAGCTGGCTTGGATACTGAAAAATTGGGTCGTGATATGGATACAGCGCCAGAAGTTCAAGCTGAATTCGAACAAGTTCGTTCATTGGCCCAGACATTTGGCATCAGCGGAACACCATATTTGATTATTGGGGAACAATCTTTCCCAGGTGCGATATCGTATGATCAGATTAAATCAGTGTTACGTAGTATGTAAAAACATATGAAAACGGCCATAATACCACCCAAACAAATAATTTGTTTGGGACCCGGTGTAGGCCGTTTTCTTTTTCAAAATCCTCGGTTTTGTATGTCTATATACTCGCCTTTTGGATTTTAAAAAACGTCTATATGACTCGTTTTGCTGTGTTTTTATCCTTTTGCATAAAGCTAGTGTGTTTTCTTTATATTGATTTTTAATTTATATATTGTAATAATTTCGTTATTAAATTTTAGCGGGGTTTAAAATGATATTTGGTATTGGTATTGATTTGGTTGAAATTGCGCGTTTTGCCGATTGGTCGGATTTTAAATTGTCGCGGATTTTTACGCCGGATGAATTAAAGTCAATTGCGGGAAACTCGCATCCGGATGCCAGATTGGCCAAATATTTTGCCGCGCGTGAGGCTTTTTTGAAAGCGTTGGGAACCGGGTTTTCGGACAAGATTAAATTTTCCGATGTTTCTGTCGATCATTTAAAATCTGGCCAGCCGGTTTTACGCGTTGTTGGGGGGGCTCGGGATATATTGGACGGACGTGTTCCAAATGCGGTGTTGCATTTATCATTGTCGGACGAAGGCGAATACGCAATCGCATCTGTTATTATCGAAAAATAACCTTGCTTTTTGGGATATAATTGGTATGCTTTCCCGGTAAACCCAGGGGGCAATATGAAACAAAAACACGCAACAAAAGAATCTTGGATTTCTACTTTTTTTTGGGCCGCGATAATTGCAGTTATTTTTCGTAGTTTTTTATTAGAGCCATTTCATATCCCGTCCGGATCAATGATTCCAACTCTGGAAGTAGGAGATCATTTATTTGTTAAAAAATGGAGTTACGGCTATTCCAGATATTCGTTTCCGTTTGGTTCTTGGGATTTATTTGATGGTCGTTTTTTTGAGATTGATGGGCCAAAACAAGGCGATATAATTGTGTTTCGCAAACCAAATGCCAAAGAAGATTATGTCAAACGTTTGATTGGAATGCCGAATGATGAAATTCAAATGAAATCTGGTCGTTTGTATATTAATGGTAAAATGGTTGAGCGTCAGCATGTCGGAAAATATGTTGTTGCGGCGATTCCACAAAAATTACGTTCTGTTGGTTTTCAAATTGTCGATAAAAATACAGGTATGATTACGATTGTTCGTGGAAATAAAATTTATGAAAATAATAAGGATGTTGAGTATCCATACACAATTGAATACAAAGATGATTCTGTTTGTGTAAATACTCCGAATGCTTGTTTTGGTGTGTTGCATTTTGAAAAATATATCGAAATATTGCCAAATGGAATTAAACACGAAATCATAGAATTGGCGGATGATGCTTATTATGATAATACGCCATTGTACCGTGTTCCGGATGGCCATTATTTCTTTATGGGGGATGATCGTGATTTATCAGGCGATTCCCGAGATATAGATAATGTTGGATTTGTGTCGCGTGATAATGTTTTGGGGCGCGTATGGTTTATATTTTATTCGCATAATTATTATGGGTCATTGTTATTGCCTTGGAATTGGCCTAGCAAAATTCGTTGGGAAAGATTTTTTATGGCGGCAAAATAATGACATTTGAAAAAAAATTGGGATATACTTTTAAGGATAAATCATTGCTGGATCAGGCATTGACCCAATCCGGGTATTCCGCAATCAAAAATAATGAAAGATTAGAGTTTTTGGGCGATCGCGTTTTGGGTTTAACGGTTGCATATTTGTTGTATGAAAAATTTCCAGATGAAAACGAGGGATTTTTGGCCCAACGACATGCTGCATTGGTGTCATCAAAATCCTTGGCGATTGTTGCTGATAAATTGGGCATGCAATCTGTTTTAAAGCGCGCGCATTTGACAACTGGGGATTTGACAAATGTGATGGCGGATGCAATGGAGGCAATATTTGCCGCTATTTATATAGAAGCAGGCGCTGATGTTGCGAACAAAGTCATTGTTAATTTGTTTCAAGATATGGTTGTTGAAAGTATTGAATTGCCAAAAGACCCAAAAACAATGTTGCAAGAATATGTTCAGAGTTTTACCGTTGATTTGCCAAAGTACAGGGTTGATACGGTTTCTGGGCCTGCGCATGAACCTGAATTTGTAGTAACGGTTACGGCATTGGATAAATCTGCTACTGCGATTGGATCTTCTAAAAAGAATGCTATGCGCGAAGCTGCGGATGCTTGGTTGTCGCAATTTATGGAATCAAAATAAAGTTTTAAATGAAATTCGGAATATGTGTGCGGTGGTTTTATTATCATCGATGTAAAATACATAGCTGGGTTCCAATGACAAGTTTTCCAAATATGTTGTAAATGTTCCGGATAAACCGATTTGTAGGTTGGTGGTAAATGTTTTCGTTGGATTGATTGCTATTTCCATTGTATCAATAGACGCGGATGGATTATTGTCGGATGTCATGATTGGCGTTCCTGTCAAAATAAAAGCATTAAAAACTGTATACATGGATTCGACATAGTTTTTGTTTGTTATGTTAATTCCGCCGGACGCCATTATTCCAGATTGTGTGATATTGTCGGATGTTATCCCAAACAATGAATTTGATTCCGACAAATTTTTCATTGTAATTTGCGACATGGATATTTGAGCCAGGGGCTCGACGGACCAATTTTTATTATCAAATATGTTATATCGTATCTGCCCGACACCGTAAATTTCGGATGCGGTTGGTTTGGATTTTATATATTCAAGAGGGGTTTCCCTGTATGCATCATATTCTGAATATGCGTATCCCGAGATTAAATCCATGGTGAATTTATTTAAATAAAGTTGGTAATAAATTTGTGTGTTATACATATTTCCAGTGGCATTATATAGGGCGCCATTAATGTCTGTATATCCATAAGAAACCGAAAATCCCAAGGTGTTATTTTGATTCAAATATTTGTTATAACCCATTGAAATTCCGTAAATTGTTGAATCAAAATAGGCGCCGTCTGTAATGATTCCATGGGCCGTTAACCATATGCCAGATGTGTGATCATTATAAAAAGAATCAGTAGTCGGTTTTAATTTTTCGGTATTTAATTTTGTTATTTGTTCGTTGATTAATCCTGTTGCCCAGATGTTTAAAATATTTCCAAAAATGTTTGGATTGAACTTTGAAAACGAATTTAATTCTGAATACAGTTGGTTCAAATTATAAATATTATCCAATTGGCCCAGAGATGTATTGTTTGGATCATATGATCGGATTAAATTTAATGATTTTGCAATTGGATTATTTGTGCCCATGATTTTTTCATAATCTGTTTCGCGGGATATGGTAACGTTAATGATATGGGTGTTGGAGGCAAAATTGGCGCGAAAGGCGGATGGAATGTTTGATGCAAATGTTAATATGTCGTCAACCCTTTCGTTTTCAGATTCAATCAAAGTCAGTGTTGTTGGCCCATTTAATGTAATTGAATTATCAAAATTTAACGCCAGCGCAACTATTCCATTAAAATTCAGATTTTTTGCATATAATTTGGACGCATTATCATTGTTGATATAAAAGTTAATAAGATTTTGGCCAGATGTGTTTAATTTATCGATTATATTTGTATTTAAAATATTGAACACAGAATCTGTAATATTTATAGTTGTGTTGTTCAAGTGGTTTTCAAAGGTTGTGTTTTTAATGTTGATTTGATCTGGGTTTGATATGTTGTTCGGGATAATGGTGTATTCATTGGATTCAACATATATATTTAGTTTGGCATTGGTTTGACGGGTAGTGAATACATTTTTTAATTGATGATTGCTTGATGTAAACCAATTTAACACAGCGTTTTCGGATATTAAAACAGGATTAAGTATAGTGTCATAATTATATAAATTTATGACTGAATTTTGTGCGATGTTTAAATAGCCGTTTTGTGTGAATTTTCCGGAATTTTCAAATGTTAAATTATTTCCGTTCATTGTGATGATTGCATTTACTGTGCCTTGGTTTTCTAGGTCAGTTGTAAATGTTTGATCGCCTGAAATAATATAATTGCTTTGGATTAAGGTTGGTGCCCCAAATGCGGGGCCGAAAAAGAATATTGTGGATATGATATATAGGATTTTTCTCATAGCGATGGAATTCTAGATTACAGTATTTTAAAATCAAGGAAAATAATCATATTTTTTTAATGCTATTTCAGTGTTGACAGGATTTTATGAATTTTGCTAGAATTCCTTTGTTGATAACAGAGGGATTTTTACATGAACAGCCGTTTCCACAGGATATTAAACAGAATGGTTATTTTTATTGCTTTGATTGCAATCGGGATCATTATGTTTTTTGATGAATTTATTAGGATTTGTGCGACAGCCCCATGGTTAAATGGAATAATTTTAGGGTGCTTTTTGTTTGGAACAATTTTATGTTTTGTTCATGTGTTTCAATTATTGCCTGAATATCGTTGGATGAAACGTTTTTTTGTGGATAAAAAACGTGATGCGGAATTGCCTCCGTATGTATTAAAGCCTGTGGCAAAAATGTTGGTGTCGGTACGTCAGCAAAACAAACCGTACATTTCATCACAAACTTTGCAATCTTTTTTGAGTATGATTATGGATCGTTTCGAAGATCAGCGTGAACAAGTTCGATACATTACAAATGTTTTAATTTTTTTGGGATTGTTGGGGACTTTTTGGGGATTGTTACATACGATTCAATCATTTTCGGATATTTTGGCATCGATGACTTTGGGTGCGGATTCCGATCCGTCGGCTGTGTTTGATGCAATGCGAGAAACGTTGCTCGCCCCGTTGTCCGGCATGGGTACTGCGTTTAGTTCGTCGTTTTTGGGATTGTCTGGATCATTGATAGTTGGGTTTTTGGCATTACAGGCATCGCTGGCGCAAAATGTTGTTTATCGTGAACTGGAAGAACAATTGGCCGATCAAACAAAATTGTTTGGATATTTGGGCGTTGCTGCACGTGGCGAAGAAACTGTTTTAACATATATTCAATCGGTGTTGGATGAATTATCGGGATCTGTTCAAATGCTAGAAAAATCGCTGGGCGGTGCTGAAAAAACATCTATGGATACTATGAGGAAGGTTTCTTCTATGGCGTCGGGAGTAACTGCTCTGGCAGCCTCTACGCAAGAGAAAACATTAGATTTGCAAAAACTGGCTGTCGGTTATTTTGAATTAAAACCAGTATTGGAAAAGTTAATTCATGAAACCCAGGCACAGAATAAAATGATGGCGGATGCTATGATGCAAATGGGAAAATCGATGGATAATATGACCGCCGCGTTGCCGATTAAATCGGCGGCAGCGGTTCGTTTGAAATCTGTTAAATCAGAGCCAGTTGCTGTTCGTCCTGTTGGGCGTCCAAGATTGGTGAAAGCTGAACCAAAATTGGTGCGCAAGGTGGGACGTCCAAAAAAGGTTGTTATATTAAACAAGGAGAGGGGAAATGTTCAAAAGAAGCAAAGAACGTGAAAACGCATGGCCTGCATTTGTTGATCTGTTTTCAAATTTGGTTATTATTTTAATATTTTTATTAATTGTATTTATCTTTTTGTATACAATGACTAATGTGTTTTCTGGCCCGGCCCGTGAAAATACCAAGGCAAAAGTTGCCGAATTGGAACAAGTCCGTGCGGATCAAGAATTGGAATTGAAAAATTTGGCCGAACGAGAATTGCAATCACAACAAGTTATCATGCAGGTTCAACATCAAGCCCAACAATTAGATTTAGAGCGCGAACAATTGCGGTCCGAGTTGGAACAAATTCGTATGGCGATGGAACAGATGCAAATGGAACGTGATCAAACCCGTGCTGATATAGTTCGTTATCAACAACAGGTCCAGGATTTGGAAATGAGTGAGGCCGATTTAAATAATTTGGTTATGGGATTGGAAGGCAAGATTATGGAATCGGATGCGGCATTACGTGACCGCGAAGAACAAAAAAGAATTTTAACAGATGAATTGGCAAAATTAAATGCTGCGTTGGCCGAATCCGATGAACGCGCCCGCGAACAAGAAGTTCAATTCGTTGAAATGTCAACGCGATTAAATCGTGCGCTGGCAAATAAAATGGCTGAATATATGGAATATCAATCCGAATTTTTCAAAGCTATGAAAATGTCATTGGGCGGAATGGACGGAATTGATATATCTGATGATAGATTTGTTTTGCCGACCGAAATTTTGTTTGCGTCCGGATCTGCGGAATTAGAGCCAGTAGGGCGCACACAATTGATTAAAATTGCGAATGTTATCCGCACAATGGAAATCAAAATTCCGGCCGGTACGCCATGGATTATTCGTGTTGATGGGCATACCGATATTAAGCCTGTCAAACCCGGCACAAAATCATTTAAGAATAATCGTGAATTGTCATTGGCGCGCGCAATGTCTGTTACAAAATTTTTGCAGAGTCAGGGCGTGGACAAGAGTCGCTTAATCCCATCAGGTTTTGGTGAAATGTATCCGATATCATCCGGTAATGATGAAATGTCTTTAAGGCAAAATCGTAGGATTGAATTTAGGCTTACCAATCCATGATTAAAATATGTTGTCGAAAAGCCATCCCCCCGGTCCAGCCGGGGGATTTATTATTACATTAAAAAGCCCTGCACGTGCAGGGCTTGTTGATTGAAGCGAAGTGGCAATTATTTTTTTGCTTCTTCTTTGGCCTTGGTTGCTGGGACTGCGTCTGCAGCAACTGCGGCTTCTTCTTTTTCTTCGGCTTGGCCTGTGATTGCAACGAATGCTTCGTCAGCCATGTTGTTGGCCAATGAAACGCCCGATGGCAATTTCAAGTCAGATCCGTGAATAACGTCGCCAATGTTCATATTTGCAACATCGATTTCAATGGATGCAGGAACTTTTGCGATTTTTGCGGAAATTGTAACTTCGCGCATAACGAAATTCAATACGCCGCCGGCTTTGACGCCTGGGGCGATTTCTTCGTTAATCAATGTCAATGGAATGTCGACCAATACTTCCTTGTTAATATCAATACGTGTGAAATCAACGTGTGTTGGTACATCAGTTACAGGGTGATATTGGATGTCTGCCAACATGGCAACTTCGGCGCCATTTGGTGTTTTAATATCGAATTCTTTGGTGTATAATCCCGGTTGTTTGATCAATTGCGACCATTCGTGTGCATTGATTTCAATTGCAACTGGTTCTTTTTTGTTACCATAAATAACGCCAGGGATTTTTTTATCACGACGGGATGCTCGTGCGGCCCCCTTGCCAACACGTTCACGAATTCCGACGGTCAGATTAATTTTATTAGACATGTTTTTGACCTTTTTATTTTAGTTAATTTCCTGTCTGCCTCCAAGGGTGTCGGGACAGGCGAAGGCCATTATGATTTATTCGTTTGTTAAATGCAAGGAAAAATTCAGAATTTATGCGGAAACCATCACCATTGCAGGGCGTAAAACTATATCATCCAGGGTAAATCCTGATTGCAATTCAGCCAAAATGGTGTTTTTTGCCAAATCGTCGCGTTTTTCTGTATTTACAGCAAAGTGTAGTTTTGGATCAAATATTGCATTAACGGTTGGGATTGGTTTAATCCCAGCATTGCCCAATGCATCAAGTGCAGATTTTTCAATTAACAACAATCCGTCCAATTGAATATCTGTGGCGTTTGCGATTGCTGCGCGAACGGCATCCAAAACTGGAAATATGTCGGTTGCCAGGCGAACCATGCGTGTTTTTGACATGGATTCGGCATCCAATCGTGCGCGTCGTTTTGTGTTTTCGGCATCGGCAATTGCGCGTAAATATTTATCGTTTAATAATGCGATTTCCGAGCGCAATTCCGTTTCAATATTAACCATATTTTCAGTGGATGTATCAGATGTATTTTCGTTAACAATTTCGTTTTTTAATGATTCAGACATGGTTTTCCTGTTTTTTTGTTAATTGTCCGCACTATATAATTGAATTATGGCGGATTTCAAGGGTGTTTATTACACAAATTCAAAATTATCAACAGCTGCGATTAATGCATTTATGATTTTTGTGTGATGGGTTGCGTTTGTTAACAGTTTTTCTTCGGTTGCGTTTGATAAATGTCCAATTTCAAATAATACGGACGGGATTGATGAACGTAATACTGCAAAATTTGCGAAACGACGGGGTTTATCCTGGGCAATTATTGCTTTGCCCCGATTGTATTTTACAACCTGTTCCGCAAATGATACAGATGTTTGGGCTACCATTTGTTGTTGTAATGAACCCAGTGCGCTGCGGATATCTGGTTCATATTTTTCAAATCCGTCAAATGCGATTTTATCGGATGCGTTTTCAGCCTCGGCCAGTTTTTCCGCCTCGGCGTCCGAAGCTTTTTTGGACAGAGTATAAACAGAAAATCCGCGCATTTGGCGTGAAGGATTTGCATTTGCGTGTAATGATATAAATAAGTCAGCGTGTTTTTTTTCAGCAATGCCAGAACGTGTATCCAAATTTAAAAATATATCAGTATCGCGTGTCATATAAACGCGATATTTACCGGAATTTCGCAATTGAGTGGCCAGTTTTTTGCCGACGTTTAATACTACATCTTTTTCGCGTGTTCCGCCACGACCAATACATCCTGGATCCTTGCCTCCATGTCCGGGATCAATGACGATGATTGGTTTGTCCGAATTTGATGGCGTAGAATTATTGTTTGATTGTGGAACTGATTGGGTTGCGGTTCCTGCTGTTGTTGCAGACGAGAAAAAGACGGTATCCGTTTTTTTATTTGTCGCGCGTGCATTATTTATTACGGCGCGTTTGAAATTTGCTTCGGTTGTTTTTTTTATGTCCATTACCAATCGATGTCCAGTCCCATTTGATGGATTTAATGCAAATAAATTTTCAGATGCAACGGGCATGGCTGGATTTTTCAATGTGAATATTAAACGTAATCCGTTGGCATCCTTTTGTACAATTGAAAATTTTGATACCAGTGATCCGGAAATTAAATCTTTGTCAGCGGAAATGCCGTTTGTGTTTGGCAAATCAATCATAATACGGTTTGGATTTTGTAAATAATAAATTTCATAATCGGGTTTTGACGAAGTTTCCAAAACAATGCGCGTTTTATCATCAGGCTGTTTCCCAGTGCGCACATTTTTCAAAGTGTTTTTTGATACAGCCCATGAAATGCCAGGGGACAAAGATATCATTAAACAAACCCCGCCGCCCGCCAACAATACGGTTCGGCGTTTGATTGGTTTTTCCAAATAATGTGTTTTGTTTTTAATGCCCATAGCACGAGTATTATAGCATTTTTTAGGTATAAAATCAAGAGTATGAATGAAATATATAATTTAAATTTTTGACAAATGGTTGACTTTGTGGTAAAATTTAGGAAAATTATCGTAGGTGAAAAATGGCAAAAAAATCTATTATCAAATCGAAATTAAAACGTGCAACTCTGTTATTGGGGATTCCTGCTGTGATTTTGGGTGGAATTGGGGCCAAAAAAATAGTTGATAATATCAAAGAAAACAGACGTGAAAAAACAATCGAAAATGTAAAATTGAAAAATGTTGAAACATATAATGAGTATGTTACGCAATGCCATCAGTTGGATCCGTATATGTTGGCTTTTTTGTGTTTGCATGAAGAATTCAAACCAAATGTGTATAACGATAAATATGATAAAAAAGGAAATCCGATCGGGACATGGACTATTGGTTATGGTAGTACGGTTTCCCCCGATGGGATTATTGGGCCTTCGACCAAGTCGTTAAAAAACCCAGACCAAGGTTATGAAATTGTTCAATGGCATTTGGAAATTGAAACATATTTAACATTGTATTTTTATGTTTGCTGTGTTGCAAATCTTGAATTAAGTGCTGAACAAACATTGGCGTTGGCCTCGTTCGTTTATAATGGTGGGGCAGGGATGTTTGAATCCCCTGATCCAAATCGCGTTCGTGATGAACGTTGGGCGCGTATTCGAAAATTATACCGGTCTGGAAATGCGACCAAGGCCGAAATGTTAAAATTATTAAAACGATATCCGATTAAACACCCAACCAGTGTGTTAAAAGATTTAATGAATGGTGCAAAATCGGAAACAGTTGCAAAGCATTTTACGGGATTTTTAAGTGCTGGGGGCGTTCGTGCATCAGGGTTGGAAATTCGCCGTGCGTTTGAAGCATATTGTTATATCGGTAAAATTGATTGGGTAAAATTTGTTAATATTCCACAAGCTGCGATGTATGATTTTAATAAAACTTTGAAGAGTAACGGTGGCGGAGTTTTATATAATCGCGATAAAGATGGTTTTTATAAAATTGATTATGAAAAATTGGAAAAATGTTATGAATATACAAACAAAAAATCCAAAATTTCAGAGGTTATTCCAAACAAAGTTTTGGCTCGCGTTCAGTCGGGACGGGTTTTGTTGGATGCTAAATATGAAAAAGAAACAATAAATTATATAGATGCGATGAATGGGTCGGGTGTTTTGATAGCAGAGCGCGTAAAATCATCGGATGATGAAAAAAATATTGGTTATTTATCCAAAAAAGCATTGTTGGCTGTGGATCAGGGTGATTTGGAATCTGCGTCTGAAATCTTTAAACATATTATATCCATTGATCCAAAAAATGCCCAAGCATATAGTGATTTAAGCTTTGTTTTATATCGTTTGGGACGTTATGAAGACAGTCGCCAGATAGTTCGTAATTTGCGCAAATTGGATGCTCTTAAGATGGATAAGAATGCTTTGGCTATGGCCCATTATAATGCTGGGCTGTCGTGCGAAAAAATGCACGATAATAAAATGGCATTGGCAAATTATACGCTGTCTGAAAAATATGCACCGAATGATTTGTATCGCGCCAAGATTGCCAAGTTGGAAAAATTAAATAATCAAAAAATAGAAGCTGCGAAATTGGAAAGTGCTAAAAAAAATGTGAACGACAAAAAAACAGTAAATATGTCTAAAAAAATAAATGCAAATGCGAAAAAAGCGGTTGCCAAAAAACAAGTGGCCCGCAGATGAAAATAAATATTCGTGTTACGCCAAATTCATCGAAAAATCGGATTGTTGATGGTGATCCGATACGGGTTTATGTTACAACGGTTCCAGAAGATGGTAGAGCAAACAGGGCGGTTGCCGAATTGCTGGCAAAGCATTATGGGGTCCCGAAATCGCGTATTAAAATTATTCGTGGTGATACAGGACGGGACAAATTGATTGAAATTGAAGAATTGTGATAAAAAATAACCCCGAAAAATTTCGGGGTTATTTAAATTATCGACTTGTTGCTTTTGCTAGTAATCCGAAGTAAAAGTTAGGTTTTAATTCAACGGGATTTATTGTGATCCAAACCAAACAGTCTGAATCTTTTATTTTGTTATATCGTATGGGAAAATTGCTGTTTTTTGGCAGTTCTTGTTCAACATCCCAAGATGTGGCCAAATAGCACGGTCCAATAATTTCTAGTGCTTCGGTATAGCCATAGGTTGTTTCATTATTAGTACTCAGTCTTTTAAAATGACTTTTTGATATTGATGGAAAACCGCTATTGTCACTTTTATATGCCTGATATGTATTTATTTCTATTTTCATGTTAAGCTCCTTTTTAGTTTGGCTGTTTGTACATTATGTTATCTATTCTATTTGATTTGTCAACAATTTTTTCCAAATTAGTTGATGTTTTTAAGTTAATGTTTTTACTTGATTTTTCATTGTTTTTGGTTATATAATGGGCGCACTGTCGTGAAAATTTGATTTTTTCGACAAATACACAGGTTACATATCGGTTTTTGGGGTGTTCCCAATTGACCATCCGGTGTCGGAATTTCCGATGTTTTTATGTAGCCGAGGAACTAACTGGTAAACAAAAAGGAATTATTATGGCTTTACCAAAATTTACTATGAAACAACTGATCGAAGCAGGTGTGCATTTTGGACATCATACTCGTCGTTGGAACCCACAAATGACACCATATGTTTTTGGTGTGAAAGATAAAATCCACATTATGGATTTGAACAAAACCGCGCCTTTGATGCACCGCGCCATGGAAAAATTGGAAGAAGTTGCTGCAAACGGTGGAAAAATTTTGTTCGTTGCAACAAAACCACAAGCCCGTGAAATCGTCAAAGATGCTGCGGAACGTTGCGGACAATTTTATGTAAATAACCGTTGGTTGGGTGGAATGATGACAAACTGGTCAACAATTTCACAATCAATCCGTCGTTTAAAAGCAATGGAAAAACAAATCGAAGATGCAGAATCTCTGGGTTTGACCAAAAAAGAAGTTTTGAACATGACGCGCGAAGTTGCAAAATTGCGCGATGCTTTTGGCGGTGTGTTGGAAATGCACGGTACACCACAAGCTGTTGTTGTTATTGACGTGCCACGCGAATACAATGCTATCAAGGAAGCCAAAGTTTTGAATTTGCCAATCATTGCTGTTTGCGATTCAAATGCAAATCCAGAATTAATTGATTTCCCAATTCCAGGTAATGACGACGCCAGTCGTGCAATTCAATTGTATTGTGATTTGGCTGCGGGTGCTATATTGTCCGGAATTGAAAAACGTTTGGGCCAATCTAATGTTAAAAAAGCTGAATCTGATATGTTGGTTGCTGGCGACAAATTGGAAGAATTGGAAGATGAAATCAAAGAAAAAGAATTGAAAACAAAATCCAAAAAATCCGAAGCAAAAAACGAACGTCATGACAAGCTGATTGAAAAAGAAGCAAGAAAAGTGGCCGAAGAAGAAACTAAATAAGTCAAAGGAGTGTATTATGACTGTTACACCTGCAAAAATTAAAGATTTGCGCGAAAAAACATCCGCTGGGATGATGGACTGCAAAGCCGCATTGGAAGCATGTGGCGGAGATATGGAAGCATCAGCCGATTGGTTGCGTGAAAAAGGTTTGGTCAAAGCATCAAAAAAATCCGACCGCGTTGCTGCGTCTGGGTTGGTTGTTGTTGCATCAAAACCAGGTATGGGCGTATTGGTAGAGGTTAATGCTGAAACTGATTTCGTTGCAAAAAATGACAAATTCCAAGCAATGGTACAAAAGTCTGCTGAATCTGCTTTGAACCATTCGGGTGATTTTGAAAAAGTATCCAATGAAATGCAAGCAGATGTTGTTCAATTGATTGCAACAATCGGTGAAAACATGAATTTGCGTCGTACAGCCGTTGTGTCTGGTGATGTTGTGTCCACATATGTTCACAATGTTCAAGCACCAGGTATGGGTAAAATCGGTGTTGTTGTTGGATTAAATGGTGCGGATCATGCAAAATTGGCTGAAATCGGTTCAAAAATTGCAATGCACATTGCTGCATCAAAACCAGATTTCGCACGCATTGCCGATGTTACATCCGAAGTTGTTGAAAAAGAAAAACATTTCTTTCGTCAATCTGCTTTGGAATCCGGCAAACCAGAATCGATTGTTGAAAAAATGATCGAAGGACGTATTCGTAAATTTTACGAAGAAATTGTTCTGGAAGAACAGGATTTCGTTATGAACCCAGATATGAAAGTAAAACAATTGTTGGCCGATAACGGTGCGACATTGTCCAGCTTTGCATATTTTGTATTGGGTGATGGAATTGAAAAAAAGGAAGAAGATTTTGCAGAGGAAATTGCGAAAATTTCCGCAAGTGCTGCACAATAACTAATTCTTTTTTAATTATTAAAAACCACCCGATTGGGTGGTTTTTTGTTTTATCGAATTTTGATTTTATTACTTCAAATTTTCGGCGACATAATGTCATCTGTCTGCGTTACACTCCGCCGAGATCGGGATTGGGTTTATATTATTATTTGATGTTTTCTTCCACATAATCCCAGTTGGCAATATTGGTCAGAAAGTTTTTTATATAATCCGCACGTAAATTTTGATAATCCAAATAATATGAATGTTCCCATACGTCCAATGCCAACAATGGTTTAAACCCATTTACGATTGGGGTTTCCGCGTTTGATGTGGATACGATCTTCATTTTATTTCCGTCCAATATCAACCAGGTCCAGCCAGATCCAAATTGGCCCATTGCTGATTTTGTAAATTCGTCGACAAATTTATCATATGAACCGAAATCGGATTCGATTTTTGTTTTAACTATGTTCGACATTTTTACGTTTGCGCGCAATGATTTCCAGAAAATTTCATGGTTCAAAGCCTGGGCCGATTGGTTAAACAAGGCAGTGTTTTTATTTTTATAGGCTGATACAACAATTGTTTCCAATGTTGCGTTTTCCAAATCTGTTCCAGCAATTAATTCGTTTGTTTTTTTAATATATGCAGCGTGATGTTTACCATAATGGAATTCCAATGTGCGTTTGGACATATATGGTTCCAATGATGTTATATCAAATGGTAATGGTGATTGTTCAATCATGATGTTTTTCCTTTGGTTCAACCGTGGGTTTAAGTATACATGGTTTTTGTTGCGTTTGCAAATTTTTTATGTCAGCATGAAAGTATGACCAAGCAAGAACGTTTAAATGATTTATCAAAACGTATGCGTGATGTTGAAACGCCATTAAAATATAATGCTAAAAATTTTGTTTTTTCGGATGGTAATATTGATGCCAGATTAATGTTGGTGGGCGAAGCACCAGGTGAACAAGAAGACATAATGGGATTGCCATTTGTTGGTCCTGCCGGTCAATTGTTAAACAAAATGTTGGTTGCGATTAATATGGATCGTAAATCCGATTGTTACATTGCAAATATTTTACCGTGGCGTCCGGAAAACAATCGAACGCCAACGCGTGATGAAATGAATTTATTTTTGCCGTATGTAATGGAACACATTAAAATAATTAAACCAGATGTATTGGTTTTATTGGGCGGCACATCGGCCAAGGCGATTTTACAGACCAATACGGGTATTATGCGTTTACGGGGGCATTGGGTTGATGTAAATGGGATTCCAACAATGCCGACTTTTCACCCATCCTTTTTGTTGCGGGATGTTTCGATGAAGCGTTATGCATGGCAAGATTTAAAACAAATTCGTGATAAATTGGCGGAGGTTCAAAAATGAAAATTTCAGATGTGGTATTACCAGTGGGGATTTGTCGGATACAAACCGAAAACGGGGCGATACGATCGTTAAAGATGGTAAATTCGATCGAACATTCAATTTGCTTGGACCACGGATCGTTCGTTGATTTATTGAACAATTATTTTGCAGGGCGTGTTGTTGATTTTTCAACTTTGAATTTGGAACCGCACGGCACAGAATTTCAAATGGACGTTTGGAAAGCGCTCTGTGAAATTCCATACGGAGAATTGCGAACATATTCAGACATTGCGCGGGCGGTTGGCCGTCCAAATGCAGTGCGTGCAACGGGTTCCGCCATTGGTGCAAATCCAATTGCTATATTTATTCCATGTCATCGTGTTGTTCGAATTGGCGGTGATATGGGTGGATACGCATATGGTTTAAACATGAAGAAAAAATTATTAAAAATCGAAGGTCAATCCGTATAGCCCAATTTTTCAACCATTTTCAACCATTCGGCGCGCGTTTTGTCATCCGAACCTTTGATCATGCCGATTTGCGTTATTTTGGTTGGGCCAATGCCGGAAAAAGCCAATATGGTATCACGAACCGATTTTATCCCGGGTCGGCCATAAAACCAACGGTAATACCACTTTGGTGTATTCATGGTCATGATTATACGGGCTGTTTTTCCAGTTAATAATTTATTTGGTAACATTTTCCCGGGAACGTATTTAAATCCGAATCCGGACAACCAAGCGCGATCAAAAAATCCCTTTAACAAAGCAGGGTATGTTCCCCACCAATTTGGATAAACAAATACAACATGATCCGCGGATTTGATTGCGTTTTGAACCAAAATCAAATCTGGTTCCAATTCTTGAATTGTTCGATATCCGTTGTGTAATATTGGATCAAATTTTAATTGGTGCAAATGAAATGTTATAACGTTATTTTTTGCCTGATGCGCGCCGTTTGCATATGATTCAGTTAATGCATGGCAAAATGACATGATATCTGGATGTCCATTTATGATTACAATGTTTTTCATTTTCTCGACCTATGATTGATGATCATTATATCATATTTTTATTGAATTTTAATAATTAATCCGTATAACACCGTTGTTGTTTATATCCGGGTTGGTGGCTCGGTTGGTCAGTCGCGGAGCGCTCATAATTCTAAGACCAGCGGTTTTCTGCATGGTGCAATATTTTATACTTGAAATATTGGCAAATATGTGTAGAATACTGCCCACGGGGTCGGTAGCTCAGTTGGTTAGAGCGGAGCGCTCATAACGCTTTGGTCCGGGGTTCGAGTCCCTGCCGACCCACCATAATAATAAAAATGCCCCTTTGGGGTATTTTTATTATCAGGTAGGCCTTGGCATGAACTGTAATAATGCGTAGTGCATTATTACGGCAAACAATTATTAATTGTTTGTACATGTTTTGAAACAATAAATTATTCCAAAACACTAATGGGGGACGCCCCCATTCCCCCGTCTGCCGACCCACCATAATAATTAATATTAAAAAATGCCCAAATGGGCATTTTTTATTTTGATAGCTTTCGTAATTGAAAAAATACATACAGATTATTAAATGCGTTAAACAGCAATGTGATGCCGATATAATAAACCAATGTTATTGCGCCGTATGATGGGTGAAACAATAAAAATATTGCCAAGGCCATTGAAATTAACGACATAACAAAGCTGATTATATAATGACCAACGCGCATTTGTATCATTTGAATTGCAAGCATAATCGAAAAAAACGATCGTATGAAAAATAATGCTGCGAAAATGTATACTAACGTTATAAATGATGTCGCAGGGTTTGATACGAACATAAATCCGATGGCCGCATATATTGCGCCCATTAAAACGCCCCACATGGATTTGCGGGTTAATCCAGTCAATGCCGTATAAATTCCGATTAATCCAATTCCAATGCCAAAAATTAATGTCAGGGTTTGCAATGTTTCCATAGGGTAAAAGAATAGGAATAGGGCAGCCACAATACATAACAGAGATTCGAATAATAATCCTGGGGCCTGGCGTGCGTATTCCAGTTTAAACTGGTGTGTTACAGGATTTGGAATTTTTTTTGGTTCAATTGGTTTTACCATTTTTGTCTCCTTTATTTAATTGAATTCCAGTCGGGCCCGATGCCGGTTTCGGCAACCAATGGAATCGATAATTCCGCGATGTGTTCCATTGTGTCGCGAATGATTTTTGCAACAGATTCAGCGTCTTGGTTCGGTGCTTCGAAAACCATTTCGTCGTGGACTTGCATTAAAAGTTTTGCGTTTGGATATGATTTTTTTAATTCAGATTCTGTTTTGCATAATGCTAGGCGCATTAAATCAGCCTCGAACCCCTGAATCGGGGCGTTAATCGCAGCGCGTAATCCATACGCGCGTGTGCGCGAGTTTTTCATGTCATTCAAAACAATTTTTCGTCCCCATGGTGTCATTACGTATGCGTGTTCACGTGCGAAATCCTTTATTTTATCCATGTATATTTTTATTTCAGGAAATGCGGTAAAATACGAATCTATTAACTGTTGTGCGGCATGGCGTTCGATTTTTAATTGCGAAGCCAATCCAAACGCAGATATACCATATACAATTGAAAAATTAACTGTTTTTGCAACGCGTCGTTGATCGGATGTTACATCGGATTCTGGGACATTAAAAATTTGATGTGCGGTCATGGTATGAATGTCTTTGCCGTTGCGGAAAATTTGTTTTAATGATGGAATGTCGGCGACTTGGGCCAATAATCGCAATTGTATTTGCGAATAATCGGCAGCAATTAAAACGTTACCATCTGTTGCTGTAAAACAAGCACGAATTTCGGGTCCCAATTCACCGCGGATTGGAATGTTTTGTAAATTTGGATCGCGTGAAGATAATCGCCCAGTATTGGTTGATGTTTGCAAATATGATGTGTGGATGCGTCCTGTTTTTTTATTAATCGCGTTTGGCAATGCGTCGGTGTATGTGCCAGTTAATTTTGATAATGTGCGCCATTCCAAAATTAATGGGATGATTGGGTGTAATGTTGCGATTTCTTCCAGCATGGCGGCGTCTGTGGAATATGATCCAGTTTTGGTTTTTTTGCCGTCATATGGGATGCCCAATTTTTCAAACAAAACAAATCCAATTTGTGAAGGAGATGCAATATTAAATTCAGATCCAGCCAATTGGTAAATTTCAGATTCCAATTCGTTCATCTTTTTATGTAATTTTTCGGATAAAATTGCCAATCTATTTGTATCAATATGGACGCCATTTCTCTCCATGTGCAACAATACACGAATCAACGGTAAATCGCAATTTTCATACAATTTTTTTAATCGAATTTCCGTATCCAATTTTGGACGGAATAATTGGTATAAGCGCAATGTTATGTCTGCATCTTCGGCCGCGTAATGTAATGCGCGTTCTGGATGTAAATGTCCAAATTGTGGATTTTTTGTTTTTTCATCAAATAAATCAGAAAATTTAATATTTTGGTGTTTTAAATAAATCTGGGCAAGTGTGTCCATGTTATGCAAATGTTCGCTGCCGAATAATGCGTATGATAACAACATAGTGTCGTCAATGGGAGTTATTTGGTCGGTATCCCATCCTTCGTTTTCGAACATGTGAAAATCATACTTTATGTTTTGGCCGACCTTGATAATCTTTTGATTGGTTAATATGGGCCATAGTTTTTTATAAACTGTGTCAATATCCAATTGTTCATGTATTTCGTTTGATAATAAATCACGTTGCCCGCCATGTCGGATTGGAATATAGCAACCAGAATGAGGAGCACAAGAAATTGAAATCCCAACCAAACGATCATCCATTGAATTTAATCCTGTGGTTTCTGTGTCGATTGCAATTATAGGATGTTTTTCAATTTCGGAAATAAATTCGTTTAATTGTTTTTCTGTTGTTATTAATTTGTAATTGTTGTGTTTTTTTGGTTCGGATTTTGGTTCAAATTTAATTTCGTTTGTTTCAACAAATTCTGTTTTTCCCAACCATTTTTCAAGCTTTGAAATTAATGCGGGCGATTCCATTTCATTTTTGAAAAAAGTTGCGATTTTATTGGCGTTTGGAATATATGGTTTGTTTGGAAATTCAGGCAATGGGACATCATTACGTAATGTTACCAATTGTCGCGACATTAATGCCATTTCATGATTGTTGCGCAACAATTCGCGACGCCGTTCGTTTTTAATATCGTCCAAATGATTGTATAAATTATCCAAGGTTTCAAATTCATTGATTAATTCGGCTGCTGTTTTTGGGCCGATGCCTGGGACACCAGGAACGTTGTCGGATGAATCGCCAATCAAGCTTTGGATATCAATAACTTGGTCCGGACGGACGCCAAATTTTTCCAAAACTTGGGCTTCGTGAATGTCCAATTCCTTCATGCTGTCATACAAATAACAACAGGGGTCAACCAATTGCATTAAATCCTTGTCCGATGTAACAACGCGAACGGTACGATCAATAAAGCATTCGTGTTTAACCATTGTTGCGATTATGTCGTCGGCCTCGAACCCGTTTATTTCCAAAATTGGAATGTCGAATGCGGTAACGGCCAATCGTGATAATGCGATTTGTGGGATTAAATCATCGGGTAATTCTGTGCGGTTGGCCTTGTACTCTGGGTAAATGTCGTTTCGAAAATTTTTGCGAGCAGCATCGAATACCATATAAAATTGTTCATCCGGATTTGCGGACGATAACAAATTTAACAACATTGTACATAATCCATATACGGCGTTTACTGGGGTGCCGTCGGATCGTGTTAATTTGCCCTTGATCCCATAGAATGCGCGGAATAAAAAGCTGTTTCCATCGATAAGATTAATTCGTGTTTTCATAATTGAATCATAGCAAATATATAGTATGTCAGGCAAGTAAAAACACCCCGTTGTCGGGGTGTTTTTTGTGGTAAAATTAATTAAAATTCATAACGCATTTTTACGCGGGCTTCGTATCCCAAAATATCGTATTCGGTACTCATTGTTTTAAATTCGAATGCGTTTGGAGAATATACGACACGCCCTTCGACATCAAAACCAATTGGCATTGCAGGGATGTCAATTGATACGCCCAGCATACCTTGGAATGCAGGGGTGTTGTTTGCGTCAACATCGTGGCCGATATCTCCGGCAATAATTGCGCCGGCACCTGCGCCAAAATATGGCTTTATAACAGGAATTGCGAATGGTTTGATGTATGCGTTAACCATGGCCATTTGTAACGCCAAATCTGCGCCGGATTTTGATGCTGTGAAATAATTGTACTCGGCTTCAACGCGGAACAGTGGCAAATTAATACCAAATGCCCCGGCAAATGATCCCGTGCCTGAAAAGGTTGTATCATCACTGCCGTTTACTTGCATTGCCCCCATGCCAACGGCGCCGCCAATATACAAATCCATTGCGCCAGCAGATGCGGGTGATGTAATGGCCAGCATGCCCAATGCAGCCAAGATTTTTATTGAATTTTTCATGATAACTCCTCTGTTGGTTTTGTTGTCAGTCCATATTATTGTGCCGTTTTATTATTTTAATGTCAATGGGATGTTTTTTTGATATAATGTCTGTTATGAAAGAAAAGCATACATATTTAATTATTGGATTGGGAAACATTGGATCCAAATATAATGGAACACGACATAATGTAGGTTTCGAAGTTTTGGATTTAATACAAAACAAATACGAATTTCCAGATTGGCGCGAACAGCACCATGCGTATTTTTCGCGTGGAAAGATTGATGGAAATGATGTTATATTGGCGAAACCAACAACGTTTATGAATTTGTCGGGAACAGCTGTATTGGCGTTATCAACTTTTTATAAAATACCTGTATCCAATATTTTGGTAATACATGATGATTTGGATTTAAAAATTGGTGATATGCGCACCAAGCGGGGTGGTGGGCACGGCGGGCACAATGGTTTGCGTGATATTGATGCCAAATTGGGCAAAGAATATGCTCGTGTTCGAATTGGCGTTGGGCATCCGCGTGATTCTGAATTTAAAAATACGGATCCAGCCGATTGGGTGTTGGGTAAATTTAACGAAACCGATATTCAATCGTTATTGCCAGTTGTGAAAAAAGTAGTGGATGATCCGTTAATATATTTGAAATAAAAAAACCGCCGGGATGGCGGTTTTTTTTGATTATATTGGCAGCACAATTCGAACGCGTAGGCCGCCTAATGGGGAATCTTCTAAAAACATTTGGCCTCCGTGGTTTTCGATTGCCTGTTGCGCGATACATAATCCCAATCCTGTGCCACCGGTTTTTTCATTGCGCGATGGATCCAGGCGCACAAATGGTTGCAATGCGTCATTGCGTTTATCCAATGGGATTCCAATGCCATCGTCATCAATAGTTAATGTTGTGTATTCAAGATCATCTGTTTCGGTGATTTCGATTTTTTTAATCGCGAAACGTTCTGCGTTTTGAATGATATTATCAATTGCGCGCGATAATGACATTGGGCGGGAATAAAATGATATTGGTTTATCTGGGAAATTTGTTTTGAATTTAACGCGGCCCGTGTAATCACGAATTAAACGAGTTACCATTGGGGGCAGGGTTATTTCCTGTTCCAATTCGGGAATGTCGCCGCGCGCAAATGATAAATATCCGCCAATCATATCATTCATGCGATCCAGATCGGACAGCATTGTTTCGCGGGACTTTTCATCCAATTTTTTATTCGTTTCAACAGCCAGGCGAACTCGCGTTAGAGGAGTTTTTAAATCATGACTGACAGCATTCAACATATCTGTACGTGTTTTTGTATAGCGATTCATACGTGATTTCATAACGATTAATGCGTTTGCAGCTTCGCGGATTTCGGTTGATCCAGATGGTTTAAAGTTTGGCATATCCAAACCGCGTCCGAAATAGTTTGCTGCTCGTGCAATTTTACGGATTGAACGATTATGATTCCAAACAAAAGGTGTTATTATTGCTGCAACAATTACCAATGACAGGAATAGCCATAAAGCAAAAATTTCAGTGGATGTTGAATAAACGCGCTTCAAAGATGTTGCAACAGTTATATAATCATTTTGTCCATGTTTAATATCAATATATAACAATTTTTGTTTTTGATCGATGTATAATTTTGTTGGATATTTAACGTTTTTCTTTAAATCTGTGGCCAATTTTGCGATTTCGACAGAATTGCTGTCATCATGTTTTGGGCGATACAGTTTTTCGCTGCGCGTTACATTTAATCCCATGTCTTTGGATACAATCGCCTGAATCTTTTCGAATGATTCTGGGTGATCGTCCATGATTGTTACGATTGTTGAAATTTCACCAGACAATGAACGCGACATCCATGTGTGGACAGTGTCCCAATGATTGCCAAAAAATACGTTTGCCATTATAACTTGGCACAAAACCAATGGGATCATGATTAATAAAATAGTTCTCCATAAAAAACTGCGAGGAATTATGCGCATGGTACACTAACCTTTGGTTGGTATAATTTTATAGCCTTGTTTGTAAACTGTTTGCAGGCTTAACGACGGTATAGCACACTTTATTTTGATACGCAAGCGTTTGATAGCCATAGGAATTGATGTTGCGGCCATCCCAGTTTTTTTAACAATTTCGTCGTTTGATATAGTGCCGCCAATCGGTTTTATCAATAGGTCAAAAATTTTTTGTTCGGTTTCGTTTAAATTCCAAATTTTTGAATTAATATAGTAATTATTATTTTGCTTTTTTATTCCATATTTGCCCAGTGTTTCCGCGGGTTTTGCGGGTTGTGTTCGTAATGCGTTATTGATGCGTAGAACCAATTCTGTGGAATGGAATGGTTTGCCCAGATAATCGTTAGCCCCTGTTTGCAATCCGGCGATTACATTTTCGGTGTCGCCCAATGCCGTTAATAAAATAATCGGTGTTGTAATACCAGAATCACGCCATTTTTTTAATAATGTCAATCCGTCAATGCCCGGCATCATTCGGTCCAGCACAATTAAATCACAATCAAATTTATCGAATATTTTTTGGCCATTTTCAGCAGAATCCGCGGTTAATACGGTGTATGAAGATTCGCGCAACAATTCTGCCAACGTGTCGCGTAACATGTTGTCATCGTCAATGATCAGAATCGTGCTTGTCATTATTTATCCAGGGGACCCACTTGGAATTCGCCAGGGCGAATTGTTTTATCGTAATCGGATACTTGGTCGTATATCAAGCCTTTGGCATTTTTAACCTGGCCCGATGTTGAAGTGTATTCGGTGCGGAATAATGCGTATCCTGTGCCGCCGCCTTGGGCTGGGCCCTGCATTCCGAATGAATAATAACCGCCGATAATGCCGTAATCCAAATCAATGTAATCAATGTTTAATAACAATGAAACGTTGCTGGGGGCGTCGGATGTCATGCGGCATGTGAAATCGCGGTTGAATAATGAAACCTGTTCGTTGTTTGGAATTACGATATCTGCAATGGTTTGGTTGCATTGGTTTTCAATTCCGTTGATTAAAAATGAATATGTTAATTCAATTTGTGTGCGCGACAAGCCAGGAGTTTGTGAAACCTGGGATACTTGGGCGTATGGAACCTTGATTAATGCGGCGGCTGCGCCAACGCGGGCCGGAAAAGTAATTCCCGATTGCAAGCATGCGCGGGTAAAGGGTTCTGCCTCGCAAATATGCATGCGTGAATGTGCGTTCAACATAAATAAATTGGATAAGCTGTTGAATAAATATGTGCGGGTAATACGATCATTTAATCGTGTGCAACCAGCACTACGGCAAACAACGACGGGTTTTTTTGCAAAATTAACGCCAGGATTTGATGTTTGCATTTGTGTGCGAACATAATCAATGTTGTCGTCGTAATTTACAGAATCTGTTCTCTGCATGAATTGAGTTTCAGGAACGTAATATGGGTCGTTTGGTACCGCCATATATGATGCCACAGGTGTGTTTGCAACGTACACTTGGTTTAAATCTTGGCCAACAACGGCGTATGCGCACGGTATGGTTAATCCGATAAATGCTGATGCTATCACTAGGCGGTTCATGGTGTATTCTCCTTAACTTGCCCCGAAATTTTATGTTTGTTTCATGTATTGATACCACAATATTCACGCTTTTGTAAAGTGTAATTTTACAATTGCTTTTTGTTATCATTTTGTACTAGACTGTGGGTGTTATAAACATAGATGGAAAGGAAAGTTTTATGGTTGATGTAATTATTACGGGCGAGGCTGGAAAAATTCATGCAGTTTATCATAAGGCCGAGGTTAATGATGCCCCATTGGCAGTAGTATTCCCAGGGGATCCCGTACATGGATGTCATATGAATGATCGTGTGTCATACGGAATGTTTCGTGCGTTTGCGGATATTGGTTTTTCCGTTGTTAGATTTAACTATCGTGGTGTTGGATTGTCTTCTGGCGATCAATCAGATCCTCTGAACAATATGATGGATATTGCTGTTGTGATTGATTGGATTCAGAATAAAAACGAAGAGAGCCCAAAGTTATGGTTGGCAGGATACGATTTTGGCGCTTGGTTGGTGATGCAAACTTTAATGCGTCGCCCAGAAGTTTCAGGATTTGTAATGGTTTCGCCAAATACCACGCGCCAGGATTTTTCATTTTTATCTCCGCGTCCAAATCGTGGATTATTAATTCAGGGTGACGCCGAAGATCAATCATCGTTATCATTTGGTTCATATTTGACCAAGGTTTTAAAGACTCAGGCTGAAATTAAATTGGAAACAATTTTAATCAAGGGTGCTGATGCAAAATATACATCAACATTACGTAAATTGTACGATGATATCAAGGGGTATGTCGGCCGAGAAAAAGACGATATGAAGTTGTTATAATGAACGATACAAACAAGCGTTTTATTGATCCAACGATTCGGGACGATGCTATGACTTCTGTTCGCCCAAAAACGTTGTGTGATTTTATCGGCCAAGATGATATGAAAAATAATTTGTCTGTTTTTATATCGGCCGCACGTGATCGTCGTGAAGCAATGGACCATGTTTTATTTTATGGCCCACCGGGGTTGGGAAAAACCACGTTGGCGCATATTGTTTCATCCGAGTTGGGCGTTGGATTTCGATCAACTTCTGCGCCGATGTTAACAAAACAGGGCGATTTAGCTGCGATATTAACAAATTTGGAACCGATGGATGTTTTATTCATTGATGAAATTCATCGTTTATCCACATCGATCGAGGAAGTATTGTATTCTGCGATGGAAGATTATCAGTTGGATATCATGATTGGCGAGGGTCCAACAGCACGTTCTGTTAAAATTGATTTGCCTCCTTTTACATTGATTGGCGCGACAACCCGTACGGGGCTATTATCAAACCCATTACGTGATCGTTTTGGAATTGGCATGCGGTTGAATTTTTATGATGTCGACGCATTGGCAACGATTATTAGGCGCAGCGCAGCGATACTGGGAATTAAAATTGATGATGATGGTGCGCGTTGTTTGGCTGTATCATCCCGTGGAACACCACGTATTGCAAATCGTTTATTAAAACGAGTTCGTGATTTTGCCCAGGTAATGAAATCAGATACAATTTCAGCAGAAATAATTAATGCGGCCTTAAAGCAATTGGCTGTGGATGCACGCGGTTTGGATGAAATGGATCGTAACTATTTAAATGCGATTGTTAAACATTATGCTGGTGGTCCAGTCGGTATTGAAACATTGGCGGCCATGTTATCCGAATCAATTGATACAATCGAAGACATGATTGAACCATATTTATTACAACAGGGATTTTTGCAAAGGACCCCTCGCGGTCGCATGGTAACAGCAGGCGGATATGATCATTTGGGAATTATTTGTCCGAAAAAAAACGGGGAAAATGATGCATAAATTTGAATTTACAATTGCGTATGCCGATACGGATGCTGGCGGGATTGTTTATCACGCCCGGTATATTGAAATTGCAGAACGTGCCCGTACGCAAATGTTTTTGGATGCTGAACGTCGTGGTGCGCCATCATTTATGGATCATGATGATGGGATTTGGGTAATTCATTCATTGGATATAAAATATATAAAACCATTAATGTTGGGACAGACATTTGTCATTGAATCAAAAACGATACATTTGACATCTGCGCGTGTTACAGTTGAACAGAAATTTGTTTTTAATGGCGAAGAATGTGCAGTATTAAAAATAAACGTTGTATTTATTGATGGCAAGACACATCGTCCGAAACGAATTCCGGATGAATGGCTGCCTTATTTTAAAATTTCAGAATAGAAGGAGAAAACATGAAATCTGATTTTTCATTATTGATGTTGTTTGGTGGCGATGATTTAATGGTGTTGTTGGCGTCATTATTATTAGTTGCAGGATCAATTATTACTTGGGCGATTATTGTTGAAAAATTTCGTTTATTTGGCGCAGAAAAGAAAACTGGAATGGTTATGAGTATGTTCCGTGCAGAAGCTGAAAAAACCGCTCGTGAATTATTGCGTCCAAATGGTGTTCGTGTTGCAAATTCCAATGCGTCGAATGTTTTGGAGCAATTACAAACGCGTTTGGATATGTTGCAAGATAAATTAATTGCAACATTTGATAATCGTTTGTACTTTTTATCTATGGCATCTGTTGTTGCGCCTTTTGTTGGATTGTTTGGAACAATTTGGGGTGTTATGCAGACATTTGCATCCATTGGGGCAAATCAATCAACATCTCTGGCTGTTGTTGCGCCTGGGATTGCCGTGGCTTTGGGGACAACTGCATTGGGATTAATTGTTGCGATCCCAGCCGCTGTGTTTTATCAATATTTTGTAAAGAGAAATGACGATTTATATAACAGAATTGATGTGGTTAAAAAAGATTTAATGGTCAAAGCATCAATTGATATTATGAACCCAGGGGCATAATTAAATGGCACGCAGAAATTCTTTGGATAATTCGGCTACGTTAACATTAACGCCTATGATTGATGTTATGACGGTTTTATTGGCTGTGTTTGTTGTTACAACGCCAATGATGACCAGTGGCTTGGATTTGGATTTGCCAAAAGCGGGTCATGGATCTGTATCCGGTGATGATCATGCAATTCAATTAAGTGTTGATAATCGTGGCCGTTATTATATGGGCAAGGCTGAAATGACCAAATCTGCAATTGTTAAAAAAATGTTGGCCATGAAAACAGAAAATGAAAAATTAACAATTATGATTAATGGAGATCAGGCCGCATCGTATGGCCAAGTAATTGAATTAATGGGTGCATTAAAGGATGCCGGGTTTGCTCGCGTTGGATTACGTACACGGATTCCAGATTAATGAAAGATAGACTCAAAAAGTTTTTATTAAAAATTCAATTATGGGCGCGTCAATTTGCCGACTGGTTTGTAAATATTCCGCGTCACAAAAAAGAATTTTTATTGGAAAATATCGGGTTGTCCACGATTGTTCATTTAATTGTTGTCGCAATGTTGTTAACGTCGTTTATTTTTGCGACGGATGATATTGTTGTTGCCCCAGAGCGTATGAAAATAATTGATATTGATTTGTCGTCTGTTAAAATTACGCGTGATAAAACAATTGTTGCTGGTGATGTTACGCCTGTGAACGCCGCCAAAGAAGTGGGTCAGGGCGAATCAAACGAAAAAGTGGTTGAAAAAAAACCAATTCAACCGAATAAAGTTATGATGGTTAATCGCACATCTGCGCCGTTAAATCGCACAATGACCGTGTCGGTTACAGATGCATTACGTGTTGCTATGACGCGTTGTTGGCATATTGATTCAATGCGACCTGGATTGGAAAATGTTCGGATCGTTGCGCATATGTCGTTATCGCGCGAAGGGCGCGTTAACAGCGTTTGGTTTGACGAAGAATCTCGAAACGATTCTGCATTTTTATATGCTTTGGATACGGTTAAAATGGCAATTTCGGTTTGCCAACCGTTTTCAATGTTGCCAACGGAAATGTATGATGTGTGGAGTTCTGTGCGGTTGACTTTTTACCCAGCCACCGGTAGTATTCAATAAAACACATGAAAACGGGCGACTGAAAATAAGTTTTTAATTTTTTCGAACCTTATGTATGTTCATATACACCGCGGTCCGAAAAAATTAAAAAATTCTTTACATTCATCCCATTTTGATGTGTTTTATAGTTTTGGGTATAAAATTATTTTTGTGAGATTTTTATTATAATTTGAAATCTTCGCCCAGGTATACTTTGCGGACAGATTTGTCGCCAATGATTTCTGCCGATGTTCCGTGTTTTAAAATTTTTCCACCATGCAATACATATGCGCGATCGGTAATACCCAATGTTTCGCGAACATTGTGATCCGTTATGATAACGCCCAGACCGCGATTTTTTAAATGCGATACCAATACACGGATGTCGTTAACTGCAATTGGATCAATGCCGGCGAATGGTTCGTCCAATAAAATAAATTTTGGATCGGATGCCAATGCTCGTGCGATTTCTACACGGCGACGTTCGCCGCCGGATAACGCAATGGCTGGTGATTTTTCCAAATGTTTGATTGAAAATTCGTTTAGTAAATTATCCAGTTTTTCCAAACGTTTTTTTGAATCTGGTTCGACCACTTCCAAAATTGCCATGATGTTTTCAGCCACGGTCAGAGAACGGAACACCGAAGCCTCTTGTGGTAAATATCCAATTTTTAAACGTGCTCGTTGAAAGAAAGGTAGATGGGTAATGTCTTGGGAATTTAAAAATATTTGACCGCCGGATGCCTTGATCTGACCGGTTATGCAGTAAAAGCATGTTGTCTTGCCGGCGCCGTTTGGTCCCAATAATCCAACGGATTCACCCTGGTTTACTTCCAAATCAATACCATTTAACACAGTGCGCTTGCCGTATTTTTTTGACAGGTTGCGGACCCGTAAAATTCCGGAATTTCCCTTGAACATTATTTCCCCCGTGTGGTTGGCATTAAATCCATTGATCCTTTGACCAATATGACCAGTTCATGAGTTTGCAATGTGTTGCCATCGGATGACTTAACTGTTACATTGCCAGTTAATTTAATTTCATTCTTTGATTTAGTATAAACGCCGTGTGTGGCACGGATATCGTTTTTTATGCCATCAACTTGGATCATTGTTGCATGAATTTGTTCAACAAATATGCGATCTGAATCGTTAAATTCCTGGCGGGCGGTTTTTGCCTGCATTGTGAAAGGGTTGTTGTTATTGTCGTGTCCTGCAAATGATGCGTCGGATATGCGAAATTGATCCGGTTGGGCGATATTTGTGCGCGGAATTTCGATTGGTGTAAATAATAATTCGCGACGTAGTGTCGGAGCAACGATTAATGCAACCAATAATAACATTCCAGACATAACAAAAAAATAACGCAAACGACGGTTTGTCCGTTTGTGTCGCGTTGTTACAATCAATTGTCTGTTGTTTGATTTTTTTTTCATAGTTTGTTGATTTTACCAACAGATTTTCCAAAATACAACCATAAAAAATGTTTTGCACAGCTTTTCATTTCGTGATATAATATCAGTATGTTCAGGAAGGGAGCAATTATTTTACCGACAATATTATCCGTGGTTATGGCCAATAACGCCATGGCTGCGTCTTCGTATACTGTGAAAAAGGCCAGTTCAATCGGGGCTTCGGGTACGACGGCTGGGAATAAAAATATGTTGGGTGATAATTTATTACAATCAGCCATTGCATTGGGGATGGGAGCTGTCAGCATTAATCGAAATATTAAATCAATGAGTGCTGAATGTGCGCCTTCGGCGTCAGATGTTGCGTTTGTTACAAAAATGGTCCAAGAATTGGCAAAAACGAATTCTGTGGATGCGAATACATTTATTGCTGCAATGGGCAAGGGGATGATGATTTGTGGTAACGCGACCAGCAATTATTCTGTGAACGCAAATTATATTTACCGTGGTGCGTCTGGCGTTTCGCCATGTACTCCGATTTTTGATTCTGCGGCGGATGCAAGCATGGTTTGGAACGGTTTCCCAAAACCAGAAACAGCCAAGGTTAAAAAAAATGATTACGATGCGGAATCAACCGCGATTACGGTCAGCAATGTGTATGATATATTTGCAGTGATTTCCAATTCATATTTTGGACCAGAGGATTATTTATCATCTGAATTTAATCAAGCAAATAAATTGATTGAAAAAACCGAGAAATGTTCGGTTGTTCAATTGAATAAAAAGAAACAAGAAGCATGGATGGGATTCGCGACCCAGGTTATCGGTGCTGCGGGATCTGGTGGGGCCGGTGGAAATTTGGGCGACACCATGCAATCAGTTATGTCAATTACCCAACAGGGTAGTGGGTTGAGTCCATTGTTGAATGTGGGTACCGGATTGATGATGCAAAAAATGAGTAATTAATCAATGAAAATGCGCCCAAAGGCGCATTGTTCGTTTTTTCGCGGGGTCATGTATGTCGAATACACTCCGTCCGCTGAAAAAACGTCGGCAATACATCCAATGATCATATTTTGATTGATAATTTTTTGTTTGATGAAAAATCTAGGAATTTAAGGATGGCGATGTGCTTGTCAATCAAAGATTGGATGTGCTATTCGCAAAAATAAAGATTAAATTTTATTGGCAATTAATAAGCCAAACGTCGTATGTGTCGTCTTGGATTGGATTTTGGCCAGGAACGTTTTTATACATCCAGCCAGAAAATATCTGTTGGTCGCGAGAATCGGCGCCAGTGCGTTTTTTTATTTGTAAAAACACGGTGTGTTCTTCGGCCCGGTATTCTGGTGTTTGATAACAGGCCAGGGCGGTTATTGATAATTTATCGAATTTTTCCGTGTGATTTAATGGTATAGTAATTGTTTTTGTTTTGCCAGATGGTTTATCTAAAATTTGTAAAGTGGCAGATTTTTTTGCGATTAATGATGTGTCATTTTGAACAACATCGACATCATCCGAAAAAGCGGTTAGTGGTATAATTAAAAATAGTGCGATCAATAAATTCTTCATAATGAAAATACCATTTTGCCAATCATTTCTTCCAATGTTTCGGCAGATTTGCCGGGAACATTGTCATTTGGTTTAAATGTTTCGTTGGATGATCCAGGAATGACACGAATATATTTATCGGACATTAATCCAGCAGACACGATTTCAACACTTGAATCGTTCGGAATTTTAATATTTGAATTGATGTTCATTTGTATATGAACGCGATAGTTTGTTGGGTTCAAATGAATGTTTGATACGGTTCCAACTTGGATGCCGTGAATCATAACAAATGATCCAGTAGGTAGGTTGGCAACGCTGTCAACAGTTGTGTTCAGCGTATAGCCGCCAACAACATTTGTAGTTTTTGAGGTAATTCCAACAACAAGAAAGTAAACAGCGATGACAATAATGAATAATCCCAGGATTGCTTCGACGGGACGATCTGAATCTGCCAGTTTGCGCAATGATTTTAAAATACGGCCCAGGATATTCATTATTACACCTTTGCTGTTATTTTTTTGCGGCGTTACGTTCAGCTTTTTCAGCAGCAGTCGCAGACAAATCTTCGACGATACGTGCTTTCTTGCCGGACAATTTGCGCAAGAAATATAATTTAGCGCGACGAACAGAACCAATACGGATTTTTTCGATTTTTTCAATCATTGGTGAATACAATGGAAATTTGCGTTCAACACCAACACCGTGTGATTCTTTGCGTACTGTGAACATTGCGTTTGATCCAGCACCAGTGCGTGAAATGCATACGCCTTCGAACAACTGGGTACGTGTTTTGTCGCCTTCTTTGATTTTAACGTAAACTTTCAGAGTGTCCCCAGCCTTGAAGTCAGGGATGGCGCGATCCGCAGTCAATTTTTCGATTTGTTTGTTTTCGATTTTTTTAATGATGTTTGTCATTTTTTATTTTTCCTTTTATTTGTTTTTCAAAAGATCTGGTCTGCGTTCCCTGGTGATTTCAATCGCCATGTCACGACGCCAGTCCGTGATCTTTTTGTGATGACCAGACAACAGGACTTCTGGGACGCCCCGTCCACGCCATGTTTCCGGTCTGGTGAAATGAGGGTATTCCAAATATCCCATTTCGAAACTTTCGTTGCAAAGACTTTCTTTGCTGTTTACCACATTGTCCAATAAACGAACGATAGTGTCAATAAAAACTTGGGCTGCCAATTCGCCGCCAGATAAAATATAATCGCCAATTGAGATTTCAGTCATATTATATTCATCGATTACGCGTTGGTCCAAGCCTTCGTATCGGCCACAAATTAATGTAATGTTTTCGCATTTTGCAAATTCACGAACCATTTGTTGGTTTAATGGTTTCCCGCGAGGACTGAAATAAATTATTTCACCGCGTTTGGATTTGTCGATACTGTCGATTGCGTCGGCAACAACATCTGGTTTTAAAACCATCCCAGCGCCGCCACCATACGGTGTATCATCAACAGTTTTATGGACGTCATGTGCAAAATCGCGAATGTTAATCGTGTTAATTGACCAAGTTTCATTTTCCAATGCGCGTTTCGCCAATGAATGGCCCAGTGTGCCTGGGAACATTTCAGGGAATAATGTTAAAACGTTAACATTAAATTGCGTCATGTGGTACCGTTATGATTTTGTTATTCATATCAACATTTGCCATTGGAAATGCAATCATTACTGAATCGCGTTCGGATGTTCCGACTTCCAATATATCGCTGGCACCGAAATTATGTACAGTTATAACATGACCTAAATTTAATTTTTGATCAGTTATAACAGGCATTCCGATTAAATCATAAACATAAAATTCATCGTCATCAATTTTTGGTAATTGATCGCGATTTATGTATAATTCACGTCCGCGTAATAATTCGGCACCATTACGATCGGTTGTTCCCGATACAGATGCAATAACAACATCACGTGATGCCACGCGATCAAATTTAATTGACACAACATTGTTATTTTGGTCCCGAATTTCACCATAATTGAAGAGTTCGTCTGGTTGATCCGTGTACGATTGTACACGAACCTGACCACGCAATCCTTGCGCTGCGACGATTTTTCCAATTAAAACGCGATCTGTGTTGGACATGTTTATAATTATTCAGCTGCGGTTTCTGTTGTTTCAACGGCTTCGGCCTGTGTTTCTGTGGCAACTGGTTCCGCTGGTGCTTCGGCAGCTGCTTTGGCTGCGGCAGCTTCTTCGGCCAATTTTGCTTCTTCGGCGGCTTTGGCTTCGGCGATTTTGCGTAATTTATCTTCTTTGTCTTTGATTTTTAACAAAGTTTTTTCTTTTTGCAAATGTTGTTTTGTTTGAACTGGGGCTTCGCGCTTTGCAACCAATCCAGCATTAGCAAAGAAACGATACACGCGGTCAGATGGTTTCGCACCAACGCCCATCCAATATGTTGCGCGTTCAGAATCAAATTTTGTACGATCTGTGTGTTCTCGTGGTAACATTGGGTTATGTGATCCAATGCGTTCCAAGATTTTTCCGCTGTTACGAGCATTTCTGCTGTCTGTAACTACGATGTGATAATATGGATGTTTTTTTGATCCATGACGGGCAAGACGAATTACTACTGCCATTGTTTTAGTCCTTTTTTTGTTATGCCGCGTTTTACGGCGTTTGTTTATTGAATACAAAAAACGCACATCGTGGGGCGAACCTTCGCTGCACAATGTACCAGGCAAATACCATGCCAAGTGTTTTTTATATAGCAATTCTTTGGAAAAGCGTATGGATTATGACTGATTTTATCGAAAAGTCAAGGGATTTATCCATTTGCAATATTATTTCGGTTTGATATAATCATGGCGAAAAAAGAAAGGAGTATATATGAAACATGTAAAATTAAATGAAAACGTTACTTTTGGAAATGATTTGCCGTTTGTTTTGATGGCGGGGCCTTGTGCTTTGGAATCACGCGATCATGGCATGATGATGGCCGAACGTTTGGTTAAATTAACATCTGATTTAAAAATCCCGTATGTTTTTAAAACTTCGTTTGACAAGGCAAATCGTACATCGTTAACGTCTGGTCGTGGGATTGGGTTGGATAATGCGTTAAAAATATTTGATGAAATTAAATCAACGTTTGGATGTCCGGTTGTGACGGATGTTCATTGGCCAGAACAGGCGATGGTTGTTGCAGAACACGTTGATATTGTTCAAATTCCAGCTTTTTTGGCACGCCAAACAGATTTATTGGTTGCGGCCGCCAAAACGGGACGGGTTGTTAATATCAAAAAACCACAATTTTCGGCCCCCATGGATATGAAGAGTTCATTGGGTAAATGTTACGATTCTGGGAATGATCGGATTTTATTAACCGAACGTGGAACATCGTTTGGGTATAATAATTTTGTTGTTGATATGCGATCCATTCCGTGGATGTCATCGTTGGATGCGCCGGTTATAATTGATGCTACGCACGGCATTCAACAACCCGCGGCGGCCGGTTGTACGTCGGGTGGGGATCGTCGTTTGGCCCCGGTTATTGCGCGCGCAGCATTGGCAATTGGTGTTGCTGGCGTGTTTATTGAAACCCATGATAATCCAGATGTTGCGCCTTGTGATGGCCCGAATATGGTGAAATTGGATGATATGGCGGAAAATTTAAAGATTTGGATGGAATTGGATCAAATCGCCAAACAGCATTTAATTAAATTGTAAAAAATAAACCCACAGTAAAATGTGGGTTTTTAGTTGGGTTTATCGGCCGCGCGGATGGTATACATCTTTCCAGCATTTGCGGCAAACAGATTCGTATGTGTTTTGTTTTTCCGGATTTGTTGATGCGTCGCCAACACATAATTGTTCGCCGCCGCGAATAATATCATGGTTTGCATCATAACGTAATATGTGTGTTGCTTTGGATCCGCATTTGCAAATGTTTTTGATTTCTTTGATGTCGTTTGCCAATGCGATTAATTCACGTGATCCGTCCCAAATATTTCCATTTGAATCAATTTTTAATCCATATGTTATGACGGGGATATTATGATAATCAACCAGATTGGATAATTCAAAAATGGATTTTGGATCAAAAAATTGTACTTCGTCCACGAATAAAATGCTCTTGCCCGGTTCGGTTTTAAATTTTGGAAATAATTTTAATAAATCATCAACAGTAATTTTATCCATGCCAATTGCGTCGCATTCCAAACCGATACGTGATGCGATTTTATTCAGTCCGAAACGATTGTCTGCCGAATGGGTTATTGCACCAGTATTAAATCCCAGCGACATGTAATTATGTCGTGTGCGTATTAAATCAATTGATTTACCAGAATTCATTACCGCGTAATAAAAGTGCAATTTCGCCATGTTTTTATACCCTCGTTTTTTGTTTAAAAACCCATCGGATGATGGGTTTTGTGTTAATTATAATACTCCGGCTTTTAATAAATCGTGAAAACTGATTATGCCAATTGGTTTGTTGTCATTATCAACGATAAATAATGTTTGAATCTTTTTTTCATTGATAATACGTAATGCTTCGGTCGCCAATGTTGTGTCCGGGATTGTTATCGGATTACGCTTCATGACTTCGTCGGCCTTTTTTCCCATTAAATCAATTCCAATTGCGCGGCGAATATCGCCGTCTGTAAATACGCCGGTTAATTTGCCGTTATTGTCAATTACGCCAACGCAACCAAAACGGGTGGGGCGGGACATAACTTCGACAATTTTCATAAATACGTCGTTTTCATTTACCAATGGGACATCATCTCCGCGGTGCATGATGTCGGTGATTTTTAATAATGATGCGCCCAATTTACCGCCGGGATGCCAATTTTTATACATATCCGCATCCAAATGATTTGCGTGTTCCAAAATCATTGTTAAAACGTCGCCATAGGCCAATGTTTGGGTTGTTGATGTTGTCGGAGCCTTGCCCAATTTGCAGCATTCTGGCACGCGTGGCATTGTCAAAGATACGGTTGCGTTTTTTGCCAATGTAGAATCCGGCGCGCGTGTCATTGAAATAATTGGGATGTCATAACGTTTGCAATAGTTAATTATGTCCGATAATTCTTTGGATTCGCCGCCATTTGAAATTGCGATTACGATGTTGTCGTGACTGACCATGCCCAAATCGCCGTGTGAAGCCTCGGACGGATGAATGAATAGCGCAGGGGACCCGGTGGATGCCATTGTTGTTGCAATTTTTTTTGCAATGTGTCCGGATTTACCCATGCCTGTTATTACAATGTTACCACGACGATTAATTAATAATTGAACAGCGCGTTCAAATTCGGGATCATTCATGATATGATCGCGCAATTCAGTTAATCCCGCGATTTCGGTGTCCATAACGTTTTTTGCAATTTGTTTAATGTCCATTATGCTTCCTTTTTTGCATTTGGTGCGGGCGAAGGGAATCGAACCCTCGGCTTCAGCTTGGGAAGCTGACGTGTTACCATTATACCACGCCCGCATAATTTGATTTACGTCCCAATTATAGAAAAGGGGTCAATTTAAATCAACCCCTTTGTTTTATTTTGTGTTTTGTTTGGATGTTTTGTATTTTTGGTATTTTTCAATACTGCGAATGATGATTTTATGGGCGTGTTCCAAATCGCCCCACCCATGCATTTTGGTCCATTTCCCGGGTTCCAAATCTTTGTAGTGATTGAAAAAATATTCGATTTTTGATTTTAAAATTGATGGCAAATCCTTGATCCCCAGAGTGTTTGAATGGAATGGATCAACATCATCGGTTGGGACACAGATGATTTTTTCGTCCATGCCGGCTTGATCTTCCATCAATAAAACGCCGATGGGACGAACATGCAATATAATTCCCGGCTGCAATTGTGCGTTACATACAACAACAGCATCCAATGGATCGCCGTCATCGCCCAGCGTGCCTGGAAAATAGCCATATTCTGTTGGATATGATAATGGGGTGTGTAAAATTCGGTCAACAGCCAATAATCCAGATGTTTTGTCGATTTCGTATTTTACGTTTCCGCCCTGGGCCACTTCGATAACAACAGTCATTTCTGTTGGCGGATTTTTGCCCGGTTTGATTTTTGATAATGATAATGGCATTTTGTTTTGTTCCCTCTTGTTTGATTGTGTTCAAATACAATCTGTTTTTATTCTTTTGGTTTCCGGCCCGCATAATAACAATCAAATATTAAATTGTCCAATAAAAAATCCCCCGTGTTTGGGGGATTGTGTTTTATTTTCTGGCTTCCATTGGAACAACAAATATTTGTTTTGGATAAATCAAGTTTGCATTTTTGATCTTATCATTGTTCCCTTGGAAAATAACAGTGTATTTAATCCCAGAACCATAATGGTTTTTTGAAATTACCCATAATGTATCGCCGCGACGAACGGTGTAATATGTGTCTTCGTCTGGTTTTGATTCAGGAATTTGAAATTCATATTTAATTTCGGCAATGGTATGATTTATTTCGTTCGAAACCCATGCGCGCATTGAATATTTTTTGTCAGCAACCATTGGATCAATTGGTGCGCCCAGTCCGAAATTTCCAGAATCAGAAATACGTGTTTGTCCCAAATTTTTACCATCCAATTCCAAATTAACACGCATGCGGGGCAGGCCAGATCCAGCAACCAACACACGACCATTTATTAAATAATCAACTTTGGTAATGGTCAAATCACCAGAATTCCCCATTGGTGTTTGTAAAAATTTCGATCCATCGCGGCCCATTAATAATGAAATGGATGAATATTTTTTATCGTCTTCGGATACATACATGAATACATCGCGATCTGATTCCAGATTTTGTTCAACAGCAATTAATTTAACTGTATAGTTGCCGGGTTTCAGTTTTTTATTTGGAGCAAATGCAAATTCTCCGTTTTTATCTGTGGATTCTGTCCCCCAAATTTGTTTGTTTAATTTAATCGAAACCTTTTGATTTGGTAAATAGCGACCAGAAACAATAACTGATCCGCCGGCACCAATGCGGACCATATCAAATGATGGCAAAACCTGTTCGTTTACAACAGTTACGTTTGCGGATGCTGGTTTTTTATTATTGCATGGCTTTGTTGCTGGTTTTACTGTTACGGCCGGTACGGTGACTGTAACTTTGTGTTCCACCAATATATTCGGTTTGGTTTCTGTTTTGTCGTTTGAATCGTGTGCTTGGATTTCGACGAATTTGTCAGTAGGGGTATTGCGGGCATCATTTTCAATTAATACAACCCAAGCAACAAACAAAACCATCATGATAACCAAAATTGGAAACCAATACGGCAGAATGCGACGGAAGAATGATTTTTTTTCGCGAGTTTTATATTGTGCAGATTGGACATTTTGTGTTGCGCGATTCATTGCATTTGATCTGGATTGATTTGCGCGATTCTGTGCGCGATCGGATAAATTTGCCATTTTAATCCCCCGGGGTTAAATGTTTATGGAAGTATTTAATTACAAATTGTTGATTTTGTCAAGGCTATTTTTGTGTATCGCGGGATTGATTAATTTAATTGAAAATAAATTTAAAAATTACTTGCATTTATTAAAACAATCTGTCAAAATGCCCGGGCGTTAATGAAATGCGAGCGTAGCTCAGTTGGCTAGAGCGCAACCTTGCCAAGGTTGAGGTCGAGGGTTCGAGCCCCTTCGCTCGCTCCACTATTAACGGGCGCTTAGCTCAGTTGGTAGAGCAAATGACTTTTAATCATTGGGTCACAGGTTCGAATCCTGTAGCGCCTACCAAAATTAAAAACCACCCAGACGGGTGGTTTTAATTTTAAGCACGTATGAACCTGTGACCACGGCGAAACATACAAATTAAAAATTTGTTGTTTCTATTCCGACGGGAAAACAATTATTAATTGTTTTCTGATCCGTCTCCACAGGGTTCGAATCCTGTAGCGCCTACCAAAATTAAAAACCACCCAGACGGGTGGTTTTTGTTGTTAAAAAAAGAAGTTTAAAATGTATAGCGCAAGCCCAGGGTTGCTTCGTTCATAAAGTTTCTGGCTGAAATATCGATGTTTGTTCCGCCAGTTGTTTGATTGTATTTGATATGATCATAATTTATGTATCTATACATTAAATCAATTGCCATAGATTTCGTTATTGATACAGCCAATCCAAAACCAACATTATATGTAAATTCATTATGGTGGTCTGTATGTTCAAAATTTTGAACCCGGAATGATGTTTCTGCGATTCCCAGGCCAGCTGTAATATACGGAGTAAACATGCTGGAATTTATAAAATCATAATATGTATTTGCGGTAAGAGTATTTGATTGAATGCGAGCATTTTCGGTTTTAAAAAAGTTATTTAATTTACCCTCCAATTCGACACGGAATGAATTTATTTTATATCCGACGGCAATTGATCCTGTTGATATATTATCAGAACGATCTTTGACGGGGACTTTGAACGAGTTATCAATTGTAACATTTAGGTTTGATACATCCTGGTGTCCAAGGCCTGCGCGTGCGCCAATGTATAATCCGGTTTCGCTTTGGCTTGTGGCGGCCAGGGCAGGTACGGATAATATTGATAATGCAAATATAATGGGTGTTATTTTTTTCATGGTTGATCCTTTTGGTTGGTTGTTGCATATATAATATCACAAATTAATTTCCAGGGCCATAGGATATAAATCCATTATGCCGATTAAAAAAAGCCCCAGTATTTTTTCTGGGGCTTGGTTTTTATTTTTTTAATATTTCAGACAAATCCGTTTCTAACGTTTTCATATTTTTATATTTTTTTAAAGTTCCATTTTTCGCAATTGATATATCGCCAGTTTCTTCGGATACTATTAATACGTGTGCATCGCTGACTTCGGACATGCCCAGTGCAGCACGATGACGGGTCCCATAACGCCATTCCAAGCCCTTTTTCTCGGTTAATGGTAAAATAGCGCCAGCAGATACGATTTTATTATCTTTGATAATTATGGCGCCATCATGTAGGGGCGTTTTTGGGAAAAATAAGGTTAATAATAATTCAGACGAAATATCTGCATTTAAAATTGTTCCCATATTTGAAACAGAATCAGTGAAATCATTTTTGAATACGATTAATGCGCCTGTGTGGGTTTTTGACATGTATTCCGCAGCTTTGACGATTTCATTCACATTATGGTTTGTATTTTTAGGATTATTTTTTTTGAACAGTAATCTGCGAAAAAAACTGGCCTGGCCCAACATGCCCAGAAATTTGCGCAATTCTGGTTGGAATACAACAATTAACGATAGGGTAATAAACATTACAACATAACGTAAAAATAATCCCAATATGTTTAAATGGATTGTCATAAATATTTGGCTGATGACCCATAAAACCAATAATACAAAAACGCCGCGGACGAATTTTTCAGATCCGGTATTTTTAATGAATTTTTTGTAAAACAGAAAAAAAGTGATTAATATCACCAATATTTCTATTCCGTTAACTAACAATTGTTGCCCAGACATATTCCCAAGATTAAACATTTTTATTCCTTTGATTTTTACAGCCTGACATTATCATAAATAAAACGTGGTTTCAAGTCGGATGTTAAAACGTATATAGATTTTTTATTTTTGACGGTTGTTTATTCACGATTTTTCTGATAATATATAATATATTAAAACCAAAAGGCAAGGGGATGGATAAGAAAAAAATTGCAGTTGTTACAACAGGTGGGGATTGTTCTGGGTTAAATACTATATTATATCGCTTGATTCAGGGATGTTCGGTTCGTGGATGGGATGTCGTTGGAATTCATGATGGATTGGATGGTTTGGTTTCAAATCCACAACATATTATTCCATTAAATTCCGATAATATTCCAATGTATATGGCTCGGATTTCAGGGTCGTATTTGCAAAATGGCGAATACAAAAGTAATGCTGTTAACTTAAAAGCAGCGATCCAAGATGGGCGCGAAGTCGAATTTGTTAAAAATATGACAAAATCTGTTCAAAATTTGGGCGTTGATGCTTTGGTTATGATTGGTGGTAATGGTTCTGTTTCAATGGCGTATCGTCATATGGATATTTATCGTGATGTTCAATTAATTTGTATTCCAAAAACAATTGATATGGATGTTCCGTCAACTGATTTAACGATTGGGTTTGAAACAGCGGTTTCTGTTTTAACGCAATATGTTGATGATGTTGTTATGTCTGCACGATCCCATCATCGTTGGTTTATTGTTGAAACAATGGGACGGGATGTTGGCTATTTGGCATTAAATGCGGGCATAGCATGTTTGGCGGATGCCATTATTATTCCCGAGGTCGCGTATTCAATGCAAAATTTACATAAACATTTATTGGATGTTCAAAAACGTACGGGGCGTGATTGGGGCGTAATCCTGGTTGCCGAGGGGGTCGAATCCGATCATTTGGGCATATCTGCCGCGGAACGGATTGCCGAATATTTATCAGAAAATGGGATGGTTACACGTCATTTAAATCCGATGCATTTACAGCGTGGTGGCGATACAGTCGCAGGTGATAGGATTTTGGCATCACAGATGGCGGCAACCACGTTTGATGCAATTGAATCGGGTCAAACGAATATGGTCGTTGTTCATCGTCATAATAAATGTGAAACAGTATCAATTCCGGAAATGTTTAATGATGGAACTGTGATTCCTGATCCAAATGTTCCATCTGTATTTGTTTCGAATGCATATGTAACCGAGGATAATACATTGTTGAAAACAGCGATGAATTTGGGTATTTATATCGGCGAAATTGAATAAAAAATATTGTTTTGTGCCCTTGACATTGGGCCCTATTGCCCCATATTGTGCCGTGTAAAACTTTCAAAACAAAAACAAAGGAAGAAAAAACATGGCAAAAGTATTGGGAATTGATTTGGGAACCACGAATTCTTGTGTTGCATTTATGGATGGCAAGGAACCAAAGATTATTGAAAATTCCGAAGGTCAAAGAACAACCCCATCAGTGGTTGCCTTTTTGGCCGATTCCGAAGAAAGACTGGTTGGAATTACGGCAAAAAATCAAGCTGTTACGAATCCTGAAAACACATTATATGCGGTCAAGCGTTTGATTGGTCGTCGTTTTGATGATCCTGAAATTAAAAAAGACCAATCGATGGTTCCATATAAAATTGTGCGTGGCGAAAATGGCGATGCTTGGGTTGAAATCAAGGGGCAAAAATATGCTCCATCGCAAATTTCAGCTTTTGTTTTGGGAAAATTGAAAAAAGATGCCGAGGCTTATTTAGGCGAAACTGTCACGGATGCTGTTATTACTGTGCCTGCTTATTTTAACGATTCGCAACGCCAGGCAACCAAAGACGCCGGTCGAATTGCTGGATTGAATGTATTGCGTATTGTTAATGAACCAACTGCTGCTGCGTTGGCTTATGGATTGGACAAGAAAAAAGACGGTATTGTTGCCGTATATGATTTGGGTGGTGGAACGTTTGATATTTCCATTTTGGAAATTACTGATGGTGTATTTGAAGTAAAATCTACGAATGGGGACACTGCTTTGGGCGGCGAAGATTTTGATAAAAAAATCATTGATTATTTGGTCGAAGAATTTAAAAAATCAAATGGCATTGATTTGAAATCCGATAAATTGGCTTTGCAGCGTTTAAAAGAAGCCGCAGAAAAGGCAAAAATTGAATTGTCTTCGCGTACTGATGCTGATATTAATTTGCCGTTTATTACCGCAGATGCCAGCGGCCCAAAACATTTTAATATGAAATTGTCGCGCGCAAAATTGGAAAGCTTGGTCGATGAATTAATTAATCGTACAATTGAACCATGTCGCAGAGCATTGAAGGATGCTGGTATTGAAAAGTCGCAAATATCCGAAGTAATTTTGGTCGGCGGCCAAACTCGTATGCCAAAAGTTCAAGATGCAGTCAAAGAATTTTTTGGCCGCGAGCCCCACAAAGGCGTTAATCCAGACGAAGTTGTTTGTATGGGCGCAGCAATTCAAGGCGGTGTATTAAAGGGCGACGTGACGGATGTATTATTGTTGGATGTTACCCCTCTGTCGTTGGGTATTGAAACAATGGGCGGGGTGTTTACACGATTGATTGATCGTAATACAACAATTCCTGCAAAAAAATCCCAGGTGTTTTCCACAGCCGACGATAATCAAACAGCCGTGACCATTCGTGTATTCCAGGGTGAGCGCGATATGGCCGCTGACAATAAATTATTGGGCCAATTTAATTTAGAGGGTATTGCCCCAGCACCACGCGGAATGCCACAAATCGAAGTATCATTTGATATTGATGCTAATGGTATTGTTCATGTGTCTGCCAAAGATAAAGGGACAGGCAAAGAACAAGCTATTTCAATTAAATCAGATGGTGGATTGTCCGAAGAAGATATTCAAAAAATGGTCAAAGACGCCGAATTAAACGCCGAGGCGGATAAGAAAAAACGTGAATTGGTTGAAGCCAAGAACGTTGCTGAAACCGGGATTCATTCAATTGAAAAATCATTGAAAGAGCATGGCGATAAATTGGATGCGGAAACAAAATCTGGTATTGAATCCGCACGCGATGATTTAAAAGCTGAATTGGAAAATGTTGATGCAACCGCAGAATCATTAAAGGCTAAAACCGAAACATTGACCGAGCGGGCAATGAAATTGGGCGAAATTATTTATAAACAATCCCAGGATCAGGCCGCGTCAACGGATGAAGCAAAGCCAGATGAAAAAACAGTTGATGCTGAATTCGAAGATAAGTCGGAATAATATTGTTTAAAAACAAACGTCCCAATATTCATCGAAAATTGGGGCGTTTTTTTATTGTGGTTTGGGATTTGCTTGATATAATATTGTCGATATAACAAAAGGTTTTAAATGTATAACAATGTAATTGTGTTTTTAATTGGGTTGCCAGGCATTGGAAAATTGACTGTGGCTCGTGCCTTGGCGGATAAACATCCAGAATTCAAATTGGTGGATGTTCATTCATTTACAAATGTTGTATTAACATTAAATCGAGATTTTCATCATCCCAGGAATCAGTATTATCGTCGCAAAATTAAACAATTGGTTTTGGATATGATGTCTGATTTATGTCCGATTAATGAATCGTTTATTTTAACAAATGCTTTGACCAAGCAATCGGCCATTGTATACGAAGAAAATTTAGATATGGCAAATCGGCGTTCTGCCGCGTTTGTGCCGGTTGTTTTAACTTCGGACGCGGATGTTATAAAACAACGAATAACATCGTCCGAGCGTGAAAAAAATCACAAAACAACCAGTGTTGACGAACTGAATCGATGGATATCAATGGGGACTCATGAATTTGATCATCCAAACCGATTGGACATTGATAATACAAATTTGTCTCCGGATGCTGTGGCTGATATTATTACAAAGCATTTGGATAATATTTTATCATCCGAATACAAACGGGTTTGTTGATTAAAAGGTCCAGAGTTATGAGAAAAATTGCGATTACGATTTTCGTATTGGGCTTGTTTGGATGTGACGTATTGGACGTTGCTGTGGATGTTAAGTATAAAACACTATCAAATGTATTTTTAAAAAACAATGTTGAATTACAGTATTCAAAAAATTATTTTGTTACAAAAAACAAAAATGAGTTTTTAAAATATTTTGGAGTTGGGCGTACAATGGCCCCAATAGCCGAAATTGATTACAATAAAACAATATTGGGTATTGCGGTTCCGCCTGCAAATAAACAAACAAAAATTAAAGTTGTATCTGTAAAAAAATCGGACGAGAATTTGATTGTTAATTATCAAATAAATTATGGCAAAGAATTATCATATAACACGCAACCGGTTGTGATTTTTCAAGCGGAATTAATGGGTGCAAAAAATGTTATATTTACAACAGATAATATATATTGCGATACATTGAACTTATCGAATGGCGTGGTAATTTCCGGTCGTTGCAAATAAAATATAATATTGAAAAATGATTTGGCCGCGATTGTGCGGCCATTATTTTTACAGATATGCGCGTAATGCCATATACATTTGACCCAGATCGGTTTTTAATAAAGTCTGAGTTAATATTTCGGGATTATCTGTTGATTCGGCATCATTCATCATGCGCTGAAAGCCCTTGATAAATGTTGTCGCATGTGAGCGGAATGCTGCATCCGATTTAAATAATTCTTGGACCTTTTTTTTATCTGCGGATTTAATCATTTTTGAAAACCATTTTGAAAAGATGGTTTTGTCACCAGCATTGTATCGATCCCAAACAGTGTCTGGAATTGCAGCGCCGGTTAATTTTGTTAAATCAATTGACATGGCATGTAATTTTTCGACGATCCGTTCAGAGCTGCGCATGAATGATTCGGTGGTTGTCGACGGCGCGCGGGTGGGGCGATCGTTTTCATCCGCGATGTTTAGCATAACTTTTTTTGCTGCCAATACGGCCATTTTTTCGTGAATTTCATTCATTTGATCCAATGTTTTTTGATAATCACCCAATAAGTCAATCATTTGCTGACGGGATTGTTCGGTCATTAATTCCAGTTTATGTGATGATCCGGCAACGCTCTCAACCGAAGAATCTGTGGATTCTCGCAATCCTTTGATTTTATTATCCAATGCTGAAATGTTTGCGGCCAATTGATCTGTCATGCCGTGGGCCTCGGTTTCGAATGCTTTTAATTGTCCGCCAAATACATCAATAAATCCACGAGTTTCGGATGTTAATGCGGGTAATGCTTCGTTATAAGATGTAATAATAGTAGCCATAGGGGATAATTGTTCGACGGTTTCTTTGGTCATTGAGATTAATCCACCTGCCTGGGTCGACAATTTTTCGTGAATTTGTGTGATTTCAGTTAATGTTTCACGCACACTGTCAGCCATTGTTTGAACGCTGCGGGAAAAGGTTTCGGTTGCGCGCTCGGTTTGTGATAATGTTGTGTCGGCGACTTGGGTAACGCTATGCAAATCTTTGACCATGTCATTAGAGAAATCTTTCATTTCGTTTTGTAGGCGGGCTGTCAACGAAGTAATTTCAGACGAAATGTTTTTAACATATGATTCTGTATTTTTTGCGTAATCCATTAATTCTTTGATTGCGTTTTGTAATCCTTTTTCTTGTTTTTCAATGGATGATTCTGCCAGACGAATTTGTGTCCCAACAGCATTTGCAGTGTTTATCATGCCGTTTAATTGGCTTTGTAACAAAGATTGAGATTGTTTTGTGTAATTTTTAAGATCTTCCAATTGAGCTTGGACCAAATGTTCGTTTTCGCCCAATGCCGCGCCCAATTTTTTGGATTCAGATTGGATTTCTTTGAATTCTGTTTGGGTTGTTTTCATTATAATGCCCAATTTTTCGTTTAATGTATCGGCCTCGATCACATATGAATTCAATTGGTGGGCAGTGCGATCGGATGTTTGATTTAATTGTTGTTCAATATTTTTTCCGGATTCTGACCACGAATCAATTTGCGATTGGATGCGTTTTGTGCGGTCGACAATTATGTCGGCCAAGCTTTCGGCTTCGCCGAATAACCCTTTGACTTCACTGTTAAAATTTTCAGACGCGGATTTTAACTCGGACCATTGTTTCGATGTTAACAGGTTGTTAAAAATTTGTAATTGATCCGATAAATGACGCGATACATCGCCAATTCGGTCGGATGCAACATTTGCCGATGTTGTTAATTGTTTATTGTGTTCAGTTAAACGTTGTTCGATTTGATCCGCGCGTTCGGCATGTAATTCCAGGACTTGGTATATTTTTTGAAATGCGCCATCCAAATGGGCCAATTCTCGTTCCATTACGTTTTGCAATAATATGCGAGCATCTTCGACGTTTGCGCGGGATGGTTCTGTTAAAAACAGGACCATGGATTCCATGGTTTTTTCAGATTTTCTGGTTGAATACACCATTTTAATTATTCCAAAAACCAGCCAAATTGCAAATAGCGGGATAAACATCAGTGTCCCGATACCGATTGATACAGCAATGCTTTCATGTCCAGATAATAGTGGTAAAATTAAAACAATCCACGCGGATGTGTATCCAATGGTGATTAATGTCAATAAAATCCAACCCCATACGGAGCGAGAGTGCGATTTTTTGGGGTTTTGTTCGGTTTTATTTTTCATGTATACTCTCTCTTTACTTTTCAATTTTATAAGGTATTATGGTGTTATATTTTAACTAAATCCAAGATAAATGTAAAGATGAAAGTCGTATCACAAAATCAGCGTATTGCATCCGATCCTATGAATAATGTTTGGGTCCAGGCAAATGCCGGAACAGGTAAGACAACTGTATTGGTGCATCGTTTATTGCGCTTGTTGTTTCGTGGTAACAAAATGGGCGGAATTTTGTGTTTAACCTATACCAAGGCAGGCGCCACGGAAATGAAAAACCGAATATTGTCTGAATTGCGGTCATGGGCCAGTATGCCAGATGTTGAATTGTCGGAAAAATTAATAGAATTAACAGATGATCAAAAAGTGCCGTCTTGTAATGATTTAAATCGGGCCAGGGGACTGTTTTATCAATATATTGATGCGATTGATACTTTGAAAATACAGACCATTCATGGTTTTTGTCAGGATATTTTAAAAAAATTCCCAATAGAGGCAGGCGTAACACCGGCTTTTTCGATGATTTCTGATGCGGATCAATCCCGTTTGATCAAGGAAGTATTTCATAATATAATAAATGACACATCTGATGAATATTTGGTTGAATCATTTGAAAAGATGTTATGTGAAATATCCAGTTTTTCGTTTGACAAATTACATGGGGTTGTGGCGACCTTGTATAAATCCATGTTTGTATTCGGAAACTCCATTAATTATGAACAGTATTTCATTGAAACAATTGAAAAAAAACTGGGTGTAAAAATTTTCGATCGGGCGAAAATCGATGCATTTTTTAATAATTCGGCCTTGGGTCGGGATAGATTATTTTTTGGAAACTATATTTTAAATAATTCTGATTTATCATCGCTAAAAACAGTTGCTGGTTTGGGACAGGCGCTGGTTGATTTTTCGAATAAAAATATTAATTTTATTGAATATTGTACAAATTTTTTAAAATCTGGGCGAGATGAAATTACAAAAACACATTGGATGAAGCGTGTTTTATTAAATGGCAAGAAGTATAAATCGGACTATCCAGAATTATATAATTTTATTATGGAAGAACAAGACCGAGTTTTTAATTATCAACAAAATTTGTTAAATATTGAAATAATATCATTTACAAAATCATTATTTAAAATTGCGAATACGTTCGCAAAAAAATATATGGAAACCAAGAAAATACGAGCGGTTTTGGATTTTGATGATTTAATATTATATACTCAGAAATTATTTTCAGATCCGGAACAGATGGGGTGGGTTTTATATCAATTGGATTCTTCGTTACAGCATATTTTGGTGGACGAAGCCCAAGATACAAGCCCCGAACAATGGAATATATTGCGCGCAATGGCGTCTGAATTTTTTTCATCGGGAACGAGTTGGTCAAATTCCAGATCAATGTTTGTTGTTGGCGATGTGAAACAATCTATTTTTTCATTCCAGGGGGCAGATCCAAAATCATTTGCAGAATCCAAAGATGTTATTGAACAATCAATTTCACAAAATCAGTACAAAATTGATGGCGTTTCATTAAATGAATCATATCGAACAGTGGCGCCGATATTAAAAACTGTTGATGATTTTTTTTCAGATGAATCAATACAATATTTAACACAGTTTACAAATTATTCGGGACATAAAGTGTTTCGTATGGGTGACGCTGGCCGCGTTGAAGTGTGGCCATTGATTTATCAGAATCAATCAGACGATGATTCTGATAACGAGACAATTGAAAACAACAATAAATCGATAATTAATGAATACGTATCTTTGATTGCACAGAAAATTGATAATTTAATTAAAAATGAAAAATTAAAATCTTTGGATCGAGATATTTTGCCAAACGATATAATGATATTGGTACGCAATCGCAATCCTCTGGTCCAGCCGTTGGTTCGTGCGCTTAAAATGCTTGAAATTCCTGTGTCTGGCGTAGATAGGATTAAATTAAATGAACATGCCGCAGTTATTGATTTAATTAATTTAATGCGTTTTTGTTTGAATAAAAATGATGATTATAATTTGGCGTGTTTATTAAAATCTCCGTTGTTTAATTTTTCAGAACCGGAATTGTTTGAAATATCAAATTCTCGGGGAAAAAGCCCATTGTTGGATGTAATAATGGATCAAAAACCCGGTGTGTACGAAAAATTAATGAAAATATTAGAAATTGCGGATAATAATCGGCCGTACTCTTTTTTGATTAATATTTTGGATTCAGATAATAATCGTTCAAAATTTTTAAAAAAAATGGGGACTCAGGCGATCGATCCAATCGATGAATTTTTAAATTTGGCCTTAACTTTCGAAAGAACAAATGTCGGATCCTATGAAAATTTTATTGAATGGTTTCAATCTGGACAAACTGAAATCAAGCGAGATATGGATCAGTCTGATGGGGTTCGGATATTAACTATTCACAGTTCCAAAGGATTGGAAGCCCCGATTGTGTTCTTGATAGATACTACGACAATGGGTAACGGGCGGAGCGGGGATAAGCCAGTAATACCAATTGATAATTTGGCCTGGATTTGGTTGCCGCAAAATGAAATGATGTCTGTCATTGTTTCTGAATTGCAGAAATCAAAAAAATCCTTGGAAATTCAGGAATATTATAGATTGTTATATGTTGCAATGACTCGGGCCCGCGATATGTTATATGTTATGGGTTATCAAAAAAAGAGATCGATTGATCCAGATTGTTGGCATTCATCCATTCGCCGTATATTTAAAAATATGAATGGCGTTACAGAGGTGTTATCGGATAAGTTTAATAACATTTTGTCTGATGATGCGGACAAGTTAATTTATAAACTTGAATCCGAACAAAAAAATCCGATTCAAAAAAATAAAAATATAATCAACAGCGATAAACAAGATATAGTTTTTCCAAATTGGTTTAATAATTTTGAAAAAAACAATAATGCCGAAGAGAAAAAATCAGAATTGTCGCTTTTGAATACATCGCCAGACGACTTTTTTAAAGAGGTAACGCAAGCGTCCATGGGTATTGATTTTGGCAATGTGGTGCATTTGATATTGCAACATCATACGTCAGGGACAAGATTGGATAAAAACCCGGCTTTTTCGCAAATTGACGATAAAAATTTAGCAAAAATGCAAAACATTATTAATTCCATTGATGCCGATGATCAATTGTCCCAATTTTTTGGAGAGAATTCATTAGCCGAGGTTCCCATTTCAGGCAACCTCAATAATAATTTCATATCAGGACGCATTGACAGGTTGGCGTTAGGCACGAATTCAGTCATGTTTATTGATTTCAAGACGGATGAAGATAAAAGTGCCAGAATAAATGAATACAAAATAAAAATGACCCAATATGGGCGTTTATTATTATCTGTATATCCTGAAAAACAGATTTTCGGATATTTGTTATGGTTGCATGACATGGAGTTGGAAAAAATCTTTGGATGATTTGTAATTTTGGTTGAAAATAGGTAAAATTCAGATATAATTTTATCATGTTATACCATATCAGAATACAAAATATTGTTTTAATTGAAACTTTGGACCTGGATTTTAATTCGGGTTTGTCTGTTTTAACCGGAGAAACAGGATCTGGAAAATCAATATTGATGGATTCTTTGGCCCTGTCTTTGGGTGCGCGTTCGGAATCTGGTTTGGTCCGTTCTGGATGTGATATGGGATCGGTTGTTTCAGAGTTTTATATTGATAAAAAACATCCTGTGCGTGAAATTTTGCATGAAAACGGGATCGAAATTGATGATGTTCTGATCTTGCGTCGCGTTTTATATAATGACGGAAAATCCAGAGCCTGGGCCAATGATACACCAATTGGGATTAAAATTTTAAAATCGATTGGGGATCAATTGGTTGAAATCCATGGTCAATTTGAAAATCATACATTATTGGATTCGTCAACACATGGGATTGTTTTGGATTCGTTTGGAAAATTAGTGGATGATCAAAAAAGCGTTGCTGAATTGTATAAAAAATGGAAAGCTTTAATCAATAAGCGTGATGAATTCCAAGAATATTTAAATAAAATATCGTCTGAACGTGAATATTTAGAACACAATATTTCTGAACTAGAAAAATTAAATCCAGAAGAGGGTGAAGAAGAACGGTTGGCTATGCGACGAACCGCCTTGATGAATTCGGAGAAAAACGCCGAAATATTAAAAGATGCTTGGGTCGCGATAAGTCCAAATGACATAAAAGTGGATAATGTTATATTTTCAATTGCTCATATTTTGGAAAGAATTAAATCCGATCCGAATCCAATGCAAAAAACGATTGATAAATTGTATCAAATCGGTTCTGAATTCTCGGAAATTTCATCTGAAATATGCGCGCAAGCACGCGAATTTTCACAGCCAACCACAGAATTGGAAAATGTAGAGGAAAGATTATTTGCATTGCGTGGCTTGGCTCGAAAACATCAAATAAGTGTTTCTGAATTATCAAACTATTTAGGCGCATTAAATAAAAAATTACTGGAAATAGATGTCGGCGATGAGAAATTGGAAGCATTTAATCGCGATATTGATACAGCGTCTAAATTATACATTGGTGCAGCCAATAAATTACATTCTGATCGTGTAAATGCGGCAATGGAATTACGTTCAAAATTAATGTCAGAGTTGCCAGCATTGAAACTGGATCAGGCTGATTTCAAAGTACAAATTGATAAGGTTGAACCGAACGCATCGGGGATAGACCAGATAATATTTATGATTTCAACAAATCCCGGTAGTGCCATGGCCCCGTTGAATCGTGTTGCTTCGGGTGGTGAATTGGCACGATTGATGTTAGGATTACGCGTGATATTATCAAACGATAACGCGTTCAAAACTTTTGTGTTTGATGAAGTTGATACTGGAATATCGGGCGCAATTGCAGCGGCTGTTGGTGAACGTTTATCCCGATTATCAAAAAATAACCAAGTTTTGGTTATAACGCATTCGGCCCAAGTTGCAGGTTTTGCTAAAAATCATTATCTGATTTCAAAAAAATCGGACGAAAATCAAACAAACACGAATGTTTGTATATTGTTAGAGAATGATCGAATTATGGAAATTGCACGAATTTTATCGGCTGAAAATATAACGAATGAATCAATTACCATGGCAAAAACATTAATCAAGTCGTGATTCCCGGCTTTTTTAATAGTTTCAACCTTGACGTTTATAAAAATCGACCTATGTCTGACGGACAATAAACAAAAAAGAAGTGAAAAAATGAGTTCAAAAATGATTTCGGTGCGTGGAGCCCGGGAAAATAACTTAAAAAACATAGATATTGATATCCCAAAAAATAAATTGGTTGTCATTACTGGTGTTTCGGGATCTGGGAAATCTTCGTTAGCTTTTGATACCATATATGCCGAAGGCCAACGTCGTTATGTCGAAAGCTTGTCTGCATATGCGCGACAATTTTTGGATATGCAAAAAAAACCGGATGTTGATTTTATTGAAGGCTTGTCGCCAGCGATTTCAATCGAACAAAAAACAACATCAAAAAATCCAAGATCAACGGTTGGCACCGTTACAGAAATTTACGATTATTTGCGTTTATTGTGGGCGAGAATTGGTGTGCCTCATTCTCCAATTACAGGGATGCCGATTTCATCGCAAACGATTGCACAAATGGTTGAATGGACAATGCAGTTGCCTGTTGATACTAAAATATTTGTGTTGGCTCCGATGGTCCGCGATCGCAAAGGCGAATATAAAAAAGAATTAATGTTTTTAACCAAACAGGGATTTCAGCGGGTAATAGTTGACGGAGAATTGTATAAAATCGAAGACGTTCCACCATTGGATAAAAACAAAAAACATACAATTATGGTTGTTATTGACCGTTTACAAATTGCCGCAAATATAGATGAACGATTAACTACGGCATTCGAGGCTTCATTGCGACTGGTCCCCGACGTAACGCTTGTGAAACGCTTGGATACAAACGAAGAAATTTTATATTCAGAAAAATTTGCATGTCCTGTATCTGGGTTTACAATGCCTGCGATCGAACCAAGATTATTTTCATTTAATTCCCCGTTGGGCGCATGTTCGGGATGTGATGGATTGGGAATTCAATTAAACATTTCTCCGGATTTGGTTGTGCCAAATCCGTCGGTGTCATTACGCGATGGGGCAATTGCCCCTTGGTCCCGTGGTGGAATGATTACACAATATGAACATTTAATAGAAGCTGTATCAAAACATTTTAAAATACCAATGAGCAAACCGTGGTTTAATTTAACCGAAGCACACAAAAATATTTTATTATATGGATCTGGGGATGTTTCTGTAAAAATTAATTGGAATGGATTTGTTTATGAAAAACCATTCGAGGGAATTATACCAAATCTGGCGCGTCGGTTCAAAGAAACTGATTCAAATTACATGCGCGATGAAATTGCAAAATATCAATCAGAATCTGAATGTCCAATTTGCCATGGGAAACGTTTAAATGTGAAAGCATTATGTGTAAAGATAAACAAAATGGATATTGCGGATATTGCGGAACAGAGTGTTGATAATTTATTGTTATGGTTCCGAGATTTATCAAATCATTTATCAAAAAAAGATAACGATATTTCCAGAGTTATTACCAAGGAGATCGTTGATCGTTTGAATTTTTTACAAAATGTTGGTTTGGGCTATTTAACTTTATCACGCGCATCGGGGACATTGTCGGGCGGAGAATCACAAAGGATTAGGCTGGCTTCGCAGATTGGATCTGGATTAACCGGGGTTTTGTACGTTTTGGACGAACCTAGCATTGGATTACATCAACGCGACAATGATAAATTAATTCAAACACTACGCGATTTGCGAGATAAAGATAATACTGTTATTGTTGTGGAACATGACGAAGATGCAATTCGCGCTGCGGATTATTTAATTGATATTGGGCCGCGCGCAGGTATTCATGGAGGCGAAGTTATTGCTGTTGGCACACCCGCCCAGGTTCAAAAGAATTTAAATTCATTAACGGGGAAATATTTATCGGGCGACCATTTTATTCATACTCCGAAAACACGACGCTTGGGCAATGGTGAATTCATTAAAATAACTGGCGCATCAGAGCATAATTTAAAAAACATTGATGTTGATATTCCTTTGGGCAAATTTGTCTGTGTAACAGGGGTTTCTGGATCTGGAAAATCGACATTAATTTTGGATACTTTGTATCCTGCGGCGATGCGTGCATTACATGGATCAACATATGACATAGGAAAACACAAATATATTTCTGGTCTGGAAAATATAGATAAAGTAATTGATATTGATCAATCGCCAATTGGTCGAACCCCGCGTTCAAATCCGGCAACATACACTGGGTTGTTTTCTCCGATACGTGACTTTTTCGCCAGTTTGCCAGAATCCAAAGCCCGGGGCTATGGCCCAGGACGTTTTTCATTTAATGTCAAAGGCGGGCGCTGTGAATCGTGTCAGGGGGATGGCGTTATAAAAATTGAAATGCACTTTTTGCCAGACGTATATGTTGATTGTGATGTGTGCCACGGTAAAAGATATAATGATGAAACATTAAAAGTTTTATACAAGGGTAAATCAATTTCAGATGTATTAAATATGAGTGTTGATGAAGCGTATAGATTTTTTATTAATGTGCCATCAATTAAAAATAAACTGGAATTATTAAAACGTGTTGGATTGGATTATATTTCTGTTGGTCAATCGTCGACAACTTTATCCGGCGGGGAAGCACAAAGAATTAAATTATCCAAAGAATTATCACGGGCATCCACAGGAAAAACTTTATATATATTGGATGAACCAACAACAGGCTTGCATTTTGCAGATGTTGATATGCTGTTAAAGGTTTTGCATGAATTGGCTGATGCAGGAAATACAGTTGTTGTTATCGAACATAATCTAGAAGTTATTAAAACAGCCGATCATATTATTGATTTAGGACCAGATAGTGGGGATAAGGGCGGCCAAATTGTAGCCACAGGCACACCAGAAGAGATTGTAAAAAAACCAGAATCTGTAACCGGGCAATATTTAAAGAAATATCTGAAAACATGAAAATAATTTATTGAAAATTCACAAAATTATTTTTTATAAAATTTTTTAATCCAATTAATTTTGTTTGCCTGCTTATCGATTTCGTGGTGCGAAAAATATATTATTTTGGCATCACGGGGTTGTCGCGGTTTTAAAAACAAGTTTAATGGGAAATTACGTTTGCAATCAGAAACAAAATTTATAATTAATCCGTCAGGCATGGGCGATGATTTTAATTTATTACCCAAATACATATCTATATAATTCATGGGATTTGTAAATTTTTGGCATATTTCCGCTGATTTTTGTTCAAAAACCCTGAACATTTCAAAATAGATTGGTTCAGACGGATTATATAAAAAACAATTGTTTAAATGCATAAATTTACTAGATTCTATTTCAAACAAATCATCCAAAAGGCCGGTAATAACAACATTTAAATCCAGATATAATGTTCGCCCGCTGATTTTTGACATATTTTGATGGAATAACGACATTTTAACCCATTCCGTACCGTATTTTTTTGGCAAACGAATTGTTGGGATGTGCCTGCATATAATTTCGGACCGAAGCCCGGATTGATCATTTGTTATGCAATAAAAATTAAATGGTTTTGAAATGTTGGCTAAAATCATGGAATATAGGCGATTTACTGCCGCGGGATTCGTAGATTTTTCATGTTTTATGCAAACAATGTTTATTGGGGCATTTTTTTTCATGGCAAAACCCAAGTCTTTGTTTTATAATGAAAATACTAGCAAATACAAACAAAAAGGCAAGAAAAATGTTTGACAATTTGTCGCGAAGATTATCAACCACATTCGATCGTTTGCGCGGTCGTACACATTTGACAGAAGACATGTTGGATTCTGCTTTTTCGGATATACGTACGGCATTATTGGAAGCAGATGTTGCGTTGCCCGTGGTTAAACAAATATTGGCAGAAATCCGGACCCAAGCGATTGGCGAAAAAATCGTTGAAAACGTTCGCCCACATGAAATGATAACAAAAATAGTATATGATTCCCTGGTTAAAATGTTGGGGGGCGATGCCGCCGAGTTGGATTTATCAAATAAACCCTCTGTTATTTTAATGTCTGGTTTGCAGGGGACGGGAAAAACAACGACAGCGGGCAAGCTGGCGTTGTATTTGCGAGATAAAAAAAATAAACGCGTGTTATTGGCATCTACCGATATTTATCGTCCAATGGCCCGCGAACAATTAACAATTTTGGGAAACTCGATTAATATTGATGTTTTGGATATCATTGAATCTGAAAAGCCCAGTGAAATTGCAAAACGGGCGATAAAGGTTGGCGCGGATTATGATGTTGTAATCATTGATACTGCCGGGCGTTTACAGATTGATGAAAAGTTAATGACGGAAATTATTGAATTAAAGAAAATAACCAAGCCAGATAACGTTTTGTTAACAGTTGATGCGATGGCTGGCCAAGAATCTGTTGCCGTGGCTCGCGCTTTTCATGAGGCCTTGAACATAACAGGAATTATATTAACCCGCGCCGATGGTGATGCCCGGGGAGGCGCTGCATTATCGATGCGCATTGTGTCCGGTGCACCAATATTATTTACAGGTATTGGGGAAAAAATAAATGATATCGAACAGTTTTATCCTGATCGTTTGGCTTCCAGAATCCTGGGGATGGGTGATGTTGTTACTCTGGTTGAAAAAGCCCAAGAAAATTTAGATGAAAAAGAAACAGAGCGATTGGTCGGTCGATTTATGGATGGAAAATTTGATTTGGATGATATGTTAAAACAAATTAAACAAATGAAACGGTTGGGTTCGTTGGGCGGATTGTTGAAATTAATCCCAGGGATCGGCAAAATGGCCGGCGAATTAAAGGATAAAGTGAATGACAAAACAATTTTACACCAAGAAGCAATGTTGTTATCAATGACGCCAAATGAACGCAAAAATCCATCGATTATTTTTGCTGCGAGAAAACAGCGCATTGCTCGTGGGTCGGGAACATCAGTGTCTGATGTCGAAAAATTATTGAAAAATTTTGAAAAAATGCAGAGCGTTATGAAGCAAATGCAATCCATGGGCGGCATGCAGAACATGATGAAAATGGCCCAAGATATGCAAAAACAAGCAACTGAAAATGGTGATATGCCACCAGAATATATGTTAGGCAAAAAATAATGACTGGAATTCAAAATAAAAAGATTCGTAAATCAAAGTCGTCGTCTGCATGGTTGCAGCGCCAGATGAAAGATCCATATGTTTTACGCGCTGCGAAAGAGGGGTATCGATCCCGCGCAACATATAAATTGGTTGAATTAAATGAAAAATTTCGTTTTTTGCGAGATGGCCAAGCGGTTGTTGATTTAGGGTCTGCACCCGGAGGATGGTCGCAATTTATTGGGCGAGAATATCCTCGCTCTCGTGTTATTGCGATGGATTTATTGGAAATGGATCCGTTGCCCAATGTAATATTTTATCGCGGGGATTTTACTTCCGACGAAGCTTTGGAGTGGTTGAATAATCAGGTTGGGCCAAATTCGATTGATGTCGTTTTATCCGATATGGCTCCAAATACAACGGGGCATCAAAGAACCGATCATATTCGTCAAATGGTATTACTGGAATATGCTTTTGATTTTGCCAAATCCGTTTTAAAAAATGGCGGAACTTTTGTTGCAAAATCATTTACGGGTGGCACAACCGTTGAATTGTTGGCGGAAATTCGTAAAAATTTTACATCTATTAAACATGTCAAGCCGGCATCATCACGCAAAGAATCGGTTGAAATGTTTATTGTTGCGACTGGGTTCAAGGGAGCATAGAAACCCTTGCGCGCGTTATGAAAATGTGCTAGAATTTATAGGTATAGTCAAGGAGATTAATATGAGAAAAGTTTTAATCAGTTTTTTGTGTTTGGGATCGTTGGCATTTGCCGCAAATGCGTATCAGGTGGGCACAGCCAAAGAACTGGGTTCGGGCGAGGCCAAGAACCAAAATATGACAATTCAATGCACCAGTGATACGGGTGCGATTTCATCAGAATCTTGTATAGTTCGTCGCTATGCCAAGTGTTCGACGATTAATGACAAGCAAACATGTAATGAATGGAAACCTTGGAAAAATGTGCATGCCCCTCAGACAGATTTTGCAACATGGAGGGAAGCCGCCGAAGCGTGCTGTCGTCAAAAAGGATTAAGATAATGATTTTCAAAAAGAGAGCACAATACGTTTTAATAACGCTGGGTTTGGCAGCAATAGTTGGTGGCGCAATTTATTTTATTGCACACCCATCAAAACCATTGGTCGGTGGAACATTATATGATTGGTCCCGCGCGTCTGATGAACGTAGGGATGTTGCTGTACAATCTTTAATCCAAGATCATTTTTCGTCGGATGTTATCGCAGGACAGCCTGAAAAATTTCGCGAGTATTCAAAATTGGTTTCAGATTGTTTAACAACATTGGCTGCGCGCACGGAACAGCCTCGTGATAAAAAAATCAAGGACTCGGTATCTCTGTGCGTATTGGGGGTTTTGTTAAAGGAAAATTTGGATAGCGGGGGCATTACTGTCAAGAAATAAAAAAACCAGGTTTTATCCTGGTTTTTTTATATGCACTTTATGCTGATTTATATGCAATTGATAGCGGGGGTAATAAATCCGCAACGTTATTTACATCGAACCAGGCTAATGGGATTTTTATGCTGTTGTGTTGACCTGCGGATAATTTATCCAATTGTTCCCCATTTATAGCGTTTATAACTTCTTTTAATTTAACTGATATTTTTTCACGATTGTGTGGCGGCATAAATGTTATTGTGTCACCAATTGCACAAGCATTTCGTAATTCCATTATCAGATTTTCTGTATCAACGGATGTTACAATGCCTGCGGATACAAATTCGGAATTGGAACGCGTTGTTTCATAGTCGTGTGCGTCTGGCCCCACGTTCCCATCAAAAAAGGCAACCGTATACCCGCGTGTTTGCAACAGATTTAAATCGCTCATAAATGGCGCTGGATCAAAATTATAGGGGTTCGACGCCCAGGAATCCATTGCCGCACGATATGCGCGCACGACGGATCCAACATAATATTCACTGCGGTTACGTCCTTCGATTTTTAACGAATCTGGATTTGATGATAAAACTTCTGATAATCTGGGCATTAAACATAAATCTTTGGCATTCATTATGTATGCGCCACGTTCATCTTCGTCAATTGGCATTTCCAAACCCGTGTCTGGATTACGCAAAACAACATCATATTTCCAACGGCATAATTGCGCGCATGCTCCGCGATTTGCTGGCCGGCCCGTTGCAAAATTTGATAACAAGCAGCGGCCAGAGTAACTCATGCACATTGCCCCATGAACAAAAATTTCCAATTTAATATCAGGGCAAGCGGCGCGGATGTTTTTGAATTCATTATGTGATACTTCGCGTGCCAAAACGCATAATGATGCCCCAGAATTTTGCCAAAATTTTACTGTTTTTGCGGAACAAATGTTTGCCTGGGTTGATATATGTAACTCTAGGTCAGGGAATTGTTCGCGAGCCCACATAAATACGCCTGGGTCGGCCACAATTAAACCATCTGGGTTTACAATTTTAATACGCTCGGCAATCGCAGGCATATTTTCATAATCACGATTATGCGCAAATAAATTCAATGCAATATATAATTTCTTGTTATTTGCGCGAATGAATGAAATCCCTTCTAGCAATTCTTCCCATGTCATCTTGGCACGAGTACGCAATGAAAAACCAGGCAGCCCCGCGTATACTGCATCCGCACCATATAAAATCGCTGTTTTTAATCCGTCCAATGTACCCGCGGGAGCCAATAATTCAGGCAATTTTTTCATATTATACTTCTTTGGTTTTATATAAATCGAATGGTAAACTATTTTTGTGATAACGATATAATTCAGCCATTACAAAATCAAATAATTGATCGGTTGTTTTTTTATTCGCATCTGTGCCCACGGCCTCCATCGATGGATCGTAATAGGGCATTGCCGATTCAATAATAAAACGTGTCAAATAATCAAATACTTCGCTCAATTCGGATATTTTCAGATCGCGTGCAGCATCATCCATTTTAAATATTTCGTTTTGAATGTTTTTTTCAACTTTGTTCAATATAACACCAATCATTTCGGCGGGATAATATTGATTTTTTTCGGGCAATTTTGGAAATCCGCTCAATAATTCGCGGGGGTGTTCACCCAAACGTTCGTATAACACATTCCAACCAACGCGATCATATAAATTGTTCATGCAATCTTTGACTAATTGGTTATATTTTGAAACTCCGCTGCAATGATATGCCAGAACGTCATCGCGTGTTGCGTTTTCTATGTTAATAGTTTTGCAAGAACGAACATCTTGGTATCCTGAATGTGATGCAGATTCAAATTCATAAAAAGAGCGCACTTGGCATAACATTTCAAACGGGACAACATGACCGTCAGGATTTCCAATATTCAATATAACTTTGGCGTCGCGGTAATTACGTTTGTTGTCTGGGTAATAAAAAGAATCTTTGTGAAATAATATTTTATTTGGATGACGTTCTTTGATACTGCCCAAAAATGCACGGATTTGAGGTACTAAATCAAATAAACATTTAATACGGTAAACATCTCTCAAATGTTGGTATGGTTTTAATATGAAATTTAACCTTTGTTCCAAATCCCCAGCGCCATGTTGAATATACGGTAATACAATATTCAAAACCCATGATGTTGCATTGGACATATATTTTAATTTTAATTTTTGTTCAATTTTTGAACACATGTCGTTTAATAATTCAGAATCTAGATCGCGTTCGGCCCAGGAACGAACCACAGAAATAATATCTCGAATATACCAGTCGTAATATTTTGTTATAATTTTTTCAATCGATCTATCAACGCTTTTTTGAGCAGCAACGATTACGGATACGGCTCCGGAAACTTCTTGAAATGTTTTATATCCGTCAAATTCAATAAATTGGTTGCGAAATGGGTTTAATTTAAAAATATGATGCACCAAATAACTGCCGCCGGGGTTAATTTCGCCAATCTGAACGGGATCGCGTGAGGCATCCCCTGTTTTTAAATCATATTTGTATGTCGGGGTTTTGGGTTCGTCTAAATATAATCCTAAATTATAAAAAACTTCACGGTACCAATGCATTCCATCGGCGTATAACGACACCAAATAATCATATGCCTCAGAATCAATTATTTCTGCATCCCGTGCGGTTGAAATTTTTTGGATGTTTTCAGCGTCTCGAACACTTTGTTCTGCTTCTGTTTTAACGTTTATTATTTGATATTTATTATTTATAGACATTTTTATCCCTGTTATTTCCAATCATGGGATTATAGAGAAAAAAACCATATTATCAATAAAATATTTAACAAAAAGGGGGGTGTCGGGTAATTTTTCAAATTTGCTCTTGATTTTAAAAAAAATATCCATATAATAGGCCTTGCAATCGGGCCGGTTTAGCTCAGTTGGTAGAGCGACTGATTTGTAATCAGTAGGTCGCGGGTTCAAATCCTGCAACCGGCACCATCAAAATCCCCAAACTATATTCTGACAACGCAACCACACAATCAAAGATTGCTGTTGCTGTTTCGACGGGAAAACAATTATTAATTGTTTTCTGGATCCGTCTCAACGGGTTCAAATCCGAGAATTTTAAAAATGGTTGAGTAAACCTTGGTTTAAAAAATGAGTGAAATTCTAAAATAAAAACCACCATAATGGTGGTTTTTATTTTATTGGCATCCCCAACCGGATTCGAACCGGTATTAGCGCCTTGAAAGGGCGCTGTCCTAACCGTTAGACGATGGGGACAAATATTTACAAATACATCTTGAAAATGGCGGGATTGACGGGACTCGAACCCGCGGCCTTCTGCGTGACAGGCAGACGCTCTAACCAACTGAGCTACAACCCCATATCAACAATGCTGTGCAATTTTATTGTATTATTTTATAAAATGCAAGTGAAATTTTTTACTATCTTCGACCTACCGTTAACGGAACGCCGGATGAGCTGGACATACTGTCCCGGGCAGAGCGGTCGCGAGATGGGGCAGGTTTGATGATTGCACGACATTTCCCAGAAACCAATTCATAATTATCACTACACATCAATATTTCACAGTTGTCATCATAGTCAATGGCGCCAGGGCGAGAACAAGCAACACAAGATCCGTTGATTTTTTCATAACGAGGTTCACAGCTCAAAACTTCACAATTATTGCCATAGCTCTCTGCATGTGAACGAGAACATGCGATACAAGTTTCATTGGATTTTTTCTCGAACCCATATTCGCATTCGGTAATTGTGCATAATCCCCAACTGTATCCTGTCCATTTTTCAACCGCAGTTTTGGCATTTTCAGGGAACGTTGCACATTCGCGAGAATTCAATACGCATATTTTTGCATCGGTAACAATGTCCATTTCCGGGTGGTAATCTTTTTCACACGTTTCTGCGGAACAATCGGACCATTCGTCATTTTCCCATGTTTTGTACGCTGTTAATGCGTGCGAAATTTCAGATTTACAATCTATTTTGTTCAATTGACATATTCCGTCTGTAAAATGCTCGTCCGACTTACAAGCAGATCCGCAAACATTGCCGTTCGGTATATACCCGGCTTCGCACGTTGTTGGCACACAAGCCCAGGATGTGCCATTCCATGTTGCTGCTGCTGATGTTGCAAATTCAACCTCGAACGTACAATCTCGCGTATCGGCAACACACGAATTTCCAGATACTGTATAATTTGTTAAGCATGAATTCAAAATACATGTCCAACCTGTTCCGTTCCATGTGGCTGTTGCGGACAATGCCCCAATAATTTCGGAATCACATGCGCGGGTTGCGGCATTACACATATCGTTATTCAAAACATAATTTGTTTTACATTTAATTTGTGTTGAGCCGCGTGGACATTCTGAATTTTCTGGGCATTGATTACATGTTATGCCATCCCCATACGTGCCCACCGGACATTTGATCGCTTCGCATTTGTTATTTAATACTTCGTATCCAGATTCACAGGACAATACCGAACAGATCCATGTTTGTTCATTCCAAATTGCCTCAGCGGATGTTGCGTGTGGAATATCGGATGTGCAATTACGAGTGTTTGCGATACAAGAATTGCCTGATTTTGTGTAATTTACTTTACATTCTTCCAATGCACAAATCCATTCAGATCCATTCCATTTTTGCATTGCCAAATGAGCCCCTGGAATTTGCTCTGTGCAAATCTGGTTTGCAAGAATGCATCCATTATCTGTTGAGATGTATCCGCCGCTACATTCGAATGCGTCTGTCCCGCCGCTACATGTTGCATTTTCTGGGCACACAACACATCCGCCGTTCAGATAATAGCCCATAGAACAACTTGAATATACACATGATCCAACAATGTAATCGCCGTACAATTCATTAAAAATATTAACCCGTGTTCCAGATCCTTTGGTCGAAGAACAAGATTGAATAACAACAGTTTCATAACATGCGTTATTCCATTTGGTGTGTGTTGTTATACATGAATTTAAAGCACATGTCCATAATCCATTATCCCATACTGCGGTCGCAGATGCAGCGTTCAAAATTTCTGTCGTGCAATCGCGCGTATTGCTTGCGCATTGACCATTTTCAATATGATAATTTGCATTACATGATGTAATTTCACAATTCGTCCATGTTTGACCGCCATCTGTTGATGTTTGTTCTCCAACTCCATTTGAAATTGTGCATGGTTGTGTTTGGTTCGTGGCAACGCAAGTGTTCAAGGCATTATTAATGCTGTATCCAGATTGACATGCAGATAATGTACAAGTGTTTGCAACATAGGTGGAAGCGTTTGCAACTGAACATACACCGCATGAATTATCATTCAGTTCGGATCCAGCCGGACAGGTATCAACAACGCAAGTTGGGTAATCATAAACGTTCGTTGCTGTGTTCCAAGTTCCTGTGTGTTCACCAGTTCCGCCGTTTAATGAACAGGACTTTGTATCGTTCGTGGCAACGCAAGTGTTATTGCTGTTGTTGATGGAATAGTTCGTTGCACAAGATGCCAAGGTACAAGTGTTCGCAACATAGGTTGAAGCATTGGCAACTGAACATACACCGCATGAATTATCATTCAGTTCAGATCCAGCAGGGCAAGTATCAACAACGCAAGTTGGGTAATCATAAACGTTCGTTGCTGTGTTCCAGGTTCCAGTATGTTCACCGGTTCCGCCGTTTAATGAACAGGACTTTGTATC